>JAFZAL010000050.1 GCA_017557195.1 Thermoguttaceae bacterium
GAACAGCTCATCCCGTACTGCGAAGCCAAAAAGAGCCACAAAAAGAACAAGTACGAAATCGACACTGAACTCCAGCAACGAATTCTTGAACATCCCGTCTGGAAACAGTACATGGAGAAATACGGCTATCTGCCGGAATGAGAATAAAGCTCTTATAAAAAAAGGCGTCTTAAAACAGACGCCTTTTTTATTTCTGTATGAGATAACTTACTTTCTTTTTCGCCAGTACAGCAGTCCCAGCGCGCCGAGAATCATCAGCGCCCAGGTCGACGGTTCCGGAACGCTGGTACTTTCAGGAGCGCCCAAACCGATGAGATACAGCCCGTCCGGTCTGCCGTCCAATGCAAACAGGGTTTGATAGTTGCCAAGGAAGCTGTTCCAGTCGGTATCAGCGTCGCCAATGACGTTGCCGCTTACCAGCTGATATTCCGCACCTTCTTTCGCCCAGCGGTTTTGATCGCCGTTTTCGAAGTAAAGCTGGATAATCGAACCAGCGTCCAGCGTTAACGAGTTGCTGTCGTCTTCAACGGTCAGCGTGTCGAATTCCTGAGATTCAGGATCCGGATTGTAAGCGCTGAATTCAAACAGTCCCGTCGCGCCAGTCTCAATTATAACGTTGCCGTAGACGGTCAGGTCGCCAACAGAGTTGCCGGGCGAAAGCGTTGTGCCAGTCTTGACAATCAGATCGCCGTTGAGTTCGCCTTTGAAGTCCAGCTCGCCGGCTTCAACCGTAAAGTCGTTCGTGGCAAACTTACCTTCGCCTGCTAAGATCTTGAGCTTGCCGCCGCCCGTCTTGATAACGTTTCCGCCGGAAAGCGTTACGTCGCCAGAGAACGTCAGCTGCTTTGGATCCTCGTTAGCGTCTACGTTATAAACCAAAGTCGTATTGTTGTCAAATTCCATTGGTCCGTTTACATTGACAGCGTCTCCTGTCAACGTCAGCTTTCCTCCGGTAACGGTCGTCTTGCCGGTAAAGCCGGAACGGTCTCCGGAAAGCGTCAGTTCGCCAGAGCCGGTTTTGACCATCTCGCCGGAACCGGTAACGTCGCCAGACAGCGTCAGATTGTAATTCTCGCCAACTTCGACAGTACCGTCTGCAACCATCTGGATGGGTTTGTCAACTTCGACCGAAGGATTGTCGCCGGAATTGAGCTTAATACCCAGCTTGTATCCGCCGTTGACTTCCCATTCTGAAGCGGCAAGCGCTTCATCGGAATCGGCAAGCCAGTACTTGCGAAGACCAATGATGCTTTCGCCCGCGGTTAACGCCCAGAGTCGACCAGCTTCCTTCAAGCCCGCTTCGCTCAGGTGAATGGAGTTGCCGCTATTTTGACCGCGAAGATCGCGCGAGAACTCGTCTGTATTGACGCCTTCAAAGACCAACGGGTCGTCTGCAATAACTCGCAGCTGAGCGTTGGTAACGTTGCTGTACGTCGTTCCGTTGGCGTCGGCAGAAACAATCGCAACGCCCCACGGCATATCCTCGTTGCCGGAATCGGTTCGAGTGCGTTCAATCAAGGCGCTAAGCCTGTCGTAATAATCCTGTTCTGAAGTTCCCTTGTCGGATTCGCCCTGATGCCACAAGATTCCAGCAAAGCCGTTGGCGTTTTCGTTGAGGAACTCCATCGCGTTTACCAGGTTAGTGTACATTCCGTTTGCGTCGCTTGCCCACTGCGCCTGAGTTGTTCCGCCGTACCCGACAGAATACGTTGCAACCGGGACGCCTTCTTCTTCAGAGAGCGTATCGGCGAAAGACGGCCACGTCGAACCGCGGTTAGAACCGTCAAGCGGACCTTGCTGCGGGTCTTCGTTTTGCTGCCACTGACCGGTTTTGGGGTTGTACGCTAACGCCAAAGGCGAAGTCGAGACTTGCGCGGCGTCGCCGTAGTTGGTCGAGTTGGACTGACCGGCGGTGATGAAGATTTCTCCAACGCCGACTTGTCCGGATTTCGTTGCTACAACGTTTCCGTTGACGTCTACCGCCTGATACACGACGTCGTGCATGCCGCCCAGAAGAGACGTTGTCCCGGTAAAGGTTCCGTCTGAATTCATGGTCAGCGCAAACCAGTCGCCGCCGTCAACAGACGCCTGAACCGTGTCAATTGTAACGCCGTTGGTCGCAGCCCATGTTCCGGAAAGAGTAACGTTTGCCTGGTTCGTCAAATCTCTTTGATACATCGACAGAGCGTTTGTCGTCAGCAACGCGTCAACTTCATGAACGAACGTGTAGACGTTGGCGATTGCGTAACTCTTTCTGGTTTCATCAAAAGTCCAGTCGAACTGACTGCCTTGGTTGTTTGTAGAGGGGCTGGGGTTCGTACCGATACCATACTGCTTTGTTCCATTGAAATGGTTCAAAGCAAAAATTGTTTGCTGAGTGTCGATTGAATGTATCTGCATTGACCCGTGCCCAGCCGCGTAGGGGTCTGCTGGGATGGTGTCGTTAATATCGTAGATGTCATTGCTTCCCAGGGAGTTGACGCCGCCTTTAGGCTGCGAGTAGTTGGACGCGCAGAATTCAATAAATCCCTTTTCGTGAGAAATGGTTATATTGGCTGCCGCCTGAGTTTTCGTAGTCGGGTCGTTGAGCAGACCTTGCGACGCGGTAACGTTGGTTGTTACTTCCAGATTATTGACAAACTGCTGATAATATTCTCCGGTTGAGGAAATCGGAATGCCGATTTTGGAGACGTCGGTCGTCATGGCGTCAAACGAAACGAAGACGTACGTCAGCGGGTCGTTTACCGTTGCAGCGTATTCCATGTAATAGCCGACGCGGTCAAACAGAACTCCCTGACTCTGCAGCGCTGCCAGATTGTTGACGATGTCGTAATTGACGCCATCGTTATGCCAGTTCGTTCCCATTTGAGTCGTCAGACGCGCGCCCTGAACCATCGTGTAGTCGGAACCGTTTGTAACGTTCGCCATACCAGGAGCGATTCCCGGCTGCGCCATGACGTACAGCGTTCTGTTTACGTACTGTGACGCGTTGGAAACGCCGACGCCGCGCTCGCCGTCAAACGTGTAATCCGGCTCGCCGCTGGTATTGGGGTTGGGTCCGATGCCAATATCGATTGTACGATTATCGGCCTCAATAGCATGACCGTTCCAGGCGTTAATAGCTATAACGGTTTGTTGATTGCCATAGTTATGAATCTGGAACGAAGCGTAGTTGCCGCCAGTGGCAATTTTGTCTCCAAAGTCGTATGCGTCGCCGCTCGCGCCAGGGATGTTTTTGTCATTGTCTCTATTATAGTTTTTGTTCCAGAATTCGATGTTGCCTTTCAATCCAGAGCCGTTGACAACGCCGGCAACG
Source organism: Thermoguttaceae bacterium (assembly GCA_017557195.1). Classification (GTDB taxonomy): domain Bacteria; phylum Planctomycetota; class Planctomycetia; order Pirellulales; family Thermoguttaceae; genus RUG11551. The sequence goes on from JAFZAL010000050.1 coordinate 3,317, forward strand.
TTGGACGAAACCGTCAGATTGTTGACCGTCGTCTGGAAAACAGACCCGTCAAACGGCAGACCCAGTTTAGCGGGGTTGTTTGTTACAGAATCGTATGACGCGTAAGCGTAGTCGACAGAGCCGTCTTCTTTTTCCAGCGTCATGTAATACGCAACGCGGCCAATCGGCATGCCCTTCATGCTGTCCGGGAGCTTGCTGGCGTTGTTGACGGTATAATTATCTGCGCTGTACGTTCCGTTAAGCGGGCATTCCAGCTTGTAAACCAGATTCATGTTGACGGCTTCAGACTGAATCGCCGAGAAATGTTCCGCGTCCATGTCAGACAAAACCGGCTTGGCAAACGTGTAAATGTTGGCGATTGCGTAGCTTTGTTTGTTGTTGTGGTTAGTCCAGTCAGGATCTCCTGAACCGGTGGCGTTTTTACCAATGCCAAACTGTTTGCCGCCGTTGAAATGGTTCAAAGCAAAAATCGTCTGCTCGGTATCGAGCGAATGGATTTGCATGGATCCGTGTCCATAACCCGTGCCGCCTCCGGAGTCGTTGATGTCGTAGGAATTGGCGTCGCCCTGAGAAATGACGTTGCTCTTTGGTTTGGAATAGTTGGACGCCCAGAATTCCAGATAACCGGTATCGTACGAAATCGTGTTGTTAGCGACAACCTGTTGGTTCGTGCTGGGGTCGGTAATCAGACCGACAGACGCGGGAACGTTGGTTGTTACGTTTAAGTTATAAACCTTCTGCTGATAGAATTCGCCGGACGGATTGGTCGGAACGCCGATTTTGGAAATGTCGGCGGTCATGGCGTCGAAGGAGACGAAAACGTAGGTCAGCGGGTCGCTGGCGTTTTGAGCGTATTCCATATAATAACCGACGCGGTCAAACGGACCTAACGTCTTCTGCAGCTCTGTAACGTTGTTGACAATATCGTAATTGCAGCCGCCGTTCTCCTTAGACCACCCCGTATTCATCTGGGAGGTCAATCGAGCGCCCTGAACGATTTGATACTTGGAAGCGTCTGGAACGTTGGACATGCCCGGCGCAATCGCCACTTCCGCCATGACGTAAAGCGAACGGGTCTGATACTGCGACGCGTTGGAATTCGCTCCCCTGTCGCTGTCGAACGTATAGTCTAAAGCTTCGCCAGGTATGGGATTGTTTCCGATTCCCATGTCAATAGTCTTGCCGTTAGACGCCCCGCCGTTCCACCTATTCAACGCCATGACCGTTTGACAGGCGTCATCGCCATGGTTATGAATCTGGAAACAGGCGTAGTTGCCGTCAGTCTTGCGCGTGTCGCCGAAGTCAAAGCCCGGATGACCGCTAGTACTGCTGGCGTTTGGAATGTTAATAGCGTTGTTTTCAGCATAGTTCGTATTCCAAATTTCGATGTTGCCCGTTTCAATGTTCTTGCCGTTGACAACGCCGGCAACGTTGGACTGAACGGTCATGTTATTTACCGTCTGCTGATAATACCAGCTTGAACCGCTGAACGGCAGCCCGATTTGGTTCACGTCGTTGGTTGGCGCGTCGTATCCAGCGTAGGCGTAATTGACGGTTCCGTCTTCCTTTTCCATGACCATGTAATATCCAACGCGGCTGAGCGGCATGCCCGTATAGCTTGCCGCGTTATTGACAACGTAATTATTGGCGCTGTACGTTCCGGTCAGCGGGCAGTCGAGCTTGTAAACCAACTGCATGTTGGAGACTTCGCCGGAGATGGCAGAGTAATCCGACTCGCTCATCGAAGAGAACACCGGTTTGGCGAAAACGTCCAGCTGTTTGGTTTCGTAAGAGGCGGTGGTGTACTTGTGAGTCCAGTCCATGCCTGTGCTTGTATCAGGGTTGTTGCCAATGCCGAGACAGGCTTCCATTCCTGCGTTCCAACGGTTCATAGCAAAAATCGTTGTACTGTTTTGATAGTCGTGAACCTGCATAGACCCGTAGTAGCTGTCATAGTTGCACGTGTCGCCAAAGTCGTAGCTTCTGTTGCCACTGTTGACGGCGTTGGCGTTGGGAATGCTCTTCGCGTTGCCGCCTCCATAATTATACGGCCAAAATTCTATGTTGCCCTGTGACACCGTCGTTCCGGTTGTGTTCAACGACGGCGACTTCGCTTCGTAGTACAGGTTCTGAACGTAACGCTGAGCCACTGCGCCAGACGTAAACGTCGGGACGCCGATTTTGGTCAGGTCGCTGGTATACGCGCTAAAAGACGTATAGCAGAAATTGTCCTCGCCCAGATTGAGCCGGTACGCGACAGATTCAATCGGCCCCAAACTCAAATTGGAATTGTCGAGCGAATACGGCGCGCCGAGCCTGAAATTAGGCTGATCCGGAATTGACAGCGAATAGATGTGAGTATACCCCATCGCCTCAATTTCCGCATCGGTTTTCAACGTCTGAGCAGACGCCCAGCCAACCAAACAAAACGCCAACGCAACAGCGCTTAAAACTACGGATTTAATACGCATTTTCATTTTACTGTATTTCAAATATGTTCAGGTTACTTCTCAAGAAATAACTCACGATACAAATATAATCTTTATTATCTTACTTTCTCTTTCGCCAGAACAGCAGTCCCAAAGCGCCGAGAATCAGCAGCGCCCACGTCGACGGTTCCGGAACGCTGGTACTTTCAGGAGCTCCCAAGCCGATGAGATACAAACCATCGGTTCTGCCAACCAGATCAAACCAGCCTTGGTAATTCCCAAGCAGATCGCTCATCGGAATCGGCGTGTCGCCACTGACAAAGCCTTCATCGGAAACCAGCTTGTATTCAGATCCTTCCGCCGCCCAGAGGTTAGCGTCGTTGTTTTCAAAGAACAGCTTGATAATCGAGTTTTCGTCGATTACAAATGCGCCGTTGTCGCCAATGGTAAGCGTGTCGAATTGCTGCTGAGCCGGGTCTTCGTTATAAGCGCTGAACTCAAACAAGCCTGTCGCGTCAGCGTCAATTTTAACGTTGCCGTAGACGGTCAGGTCGCCGACGGAGTTGCCAGGCGAGAGCGTTGCGCCGGATTTAACTTCCAAATCGCCGTTGTACTGTCCCTTGAAGTCCAGTTCGCCAGCTTCTACTGCGAAGTTCTCCGGAGCAAACTGTCCGTCGGTTGACAAAATCTTGAGCTTACCAGCTCCCGTCTTAATAGCGTTTGAGCCGGTAACGGTAACGTCGTCTGTGAACGCCAGCTCCTTGGTCTTTTTAGCGGCGACATTGTATTCCAAAGTCGCATCGTCAGCAATTTCAATAGAGCTGTTCGCCTTGACGGCGTCGCCGGTCAGAGTGAGCTTACCTTCGGAAACCGTCGTCTTGCCGGTATACGTGTTGTCGCCGGACAAGGTCAAAGTACCGTCGCCGGTCTTTTCAACATTGCCTTCGCCGGAAACAACGCCAGCCAGCGTCAAATTCTTGTTTTCAGCAACCTCAACAGTTCCGTCAACGTTCATTTCAACTCCGCCTGTATAGGTTTCCGTTGTTTTGTCGCCTTCGGTAAACTTGACGCCCTTCTTATCAGTTCCGTCAATCGTCCACTTGTCTTCAGCAAGAGCTGCCGGCGAGTTGGCGTTGTAATATGGTTCTGGACCAGGTACGCCGAGACTGACCAGGTACAGACCGTCGGGTCTGCCTTCCAGATTAAACAGGTCTTGATAATTCCCAAGCAGACCGCTCATAGACGTTACACTGCTGACAAAGCCTTCATCGGAAACCAACTTGTATTCTGCGCCTTCTGCCGCCCAAAGGTTAGCGTCAGAAGAACTCGTAAAGAACAGCTTGATAATCGAGTTTTCATCAATTACGAACGAGCCGTCGCCGCCGATGGTAAGCGTGTCGAATGATTGCAGCGCCGGGTCTTCGTTGTAAGCGCTGAACTCGAACAAGCCGGTAGCGCCAGCCTCAAATACAACGTTGCCGTTTACGGTCAGCTCTCCAACGGAGTTACCGGGCGAGAGCGTTGCGCCAGTCTTGACAATCAGATCGCCGTTGTACTGTCCCTTGAAGTGAAGCTCGCCTTCATTTACCGCAAAATTATCGGTTTCAAACAGACCTTCTGTTGCGAGAATTTTGAGCGTACCAGCGCCAGTCTTGATAACGTTTCCGCCGGTGACGGTAACGTCGTCTGTGAACGTCAGCTGTTTGGCATTACTAGCGACGACGTTGTATTCCAAAGTCGCGTCGTCAGCAATTTCAATCGAGCTGTTCGCCTTGACAGCGTCGCCGGTCAGAGTGAGCGTTCCTTCTGAAATCGTTGTCTTGCCGGAATACGAGTTATCGCCAGACAGAGTCAAAACTCCGTTGCCGGTCTTTTCAACGTTACCGGAGCCGGAAACGACGCCAGCCAACGTCAGATTCTTGTTTTCAGCAACTTCAACAGTTCCGTCAGCGTTCATTTCAACTCCGCCGGAATACGTTGCCGTTGCAGCTTCGCCTTCCGTAAACTTGGCGCCCTTCTTATCCGTTCCGTCAATAGTCCACGTGGTTTTAGCCAGATCTTCCGGCGAATTGGCGCGATAGTAGTAATCCGTCGGCGTTGGCGGTTCTGCTCCCTGCTTCTTCAAAACGAGAGTGTTACCCGTCGTGTCGAGATACCACTGCTGCGATTCCTCAGAGTTGACCAGCAATTGGAAGCTGTTCAGGTCAACAGTCATAGCAGACGCATTGATCAAAGCGTATCCGCTGTCGGTCGCGTTGTCCCACCATGTGGATTCGCCATTGTTGAACGTAACGTTAATCGTACCAGACGTCAGCGTAGCAGCGCCGGTTGACAGGTTGTCGAAATTGTAAGCAACGGAAGCGTCGTTGAAATCAAAGTTGACAGTACCGTTGGTAACGGCAAAGTCTCCGATAACAATTCGCGCCGTTGCGCTGGTTTCGCCAATCGTCAGCGTACCGCCATTGATATTAACGGCGGACGTAATGTAATTGGAACCGTCGATAAACGTTGCGCCAGAGGCGACGTTGACGGCGGAGGAAACTAGCGTCGAAGAGCTTGTCAAAAGCAGCGCGCCAGCGTTAACGTTTACGGGACCGGTAGAAGTTCCTGCCGCGGTGATTTTGAGCATGCCAGCGCCGGTCTTGGCAAAGCCTGCGCTTCCAGCTGTTTCTTCAGTAGAATTGTTGATGCCGGCTTCAACGGTCAGAACGCCGTCCTGAACCTCAATAGTAGCCTTGGATGTACTGCGAATGCAAATTCTGGATTTAATTACCGAGTTTCCAGTTGACGTAATCTTTCCAGTTCGATCCTTGAAGTCCAAACCGGAACCGCCGCCGTCATAATTATATTCCTTTTCGATAACGCCGTTTTCCAAAATAACGTTTTTGATGTGAGTGCTGCGAGCGGGAATCAACGTTCCTCTAATAGTAAGATCGTTAGGAGCGTCCGTACCATATCCGAGCTGGTTAGACTGCTGGAATTCCAGCGTCGCGCCTGATTCAATAACAATCGGACCTGTACCGTAAGCGCTGGCAGAAGCATTGCCCGCATTGGAAATAACCTTTCCTTTTTCAATCGTCAATCCGCCGGCAAAAGTATTGCGCTTCGTCAAAAATAACGTACCTTCGCCCTTTTTAATGATTGGGCAGGTGGCGCCTTGAGTGTCGTTGTTGCTGATAATTGCATCAATCTTGAGCTGCGAGTTGGCGTCGGTGTCAATTTCAAACTGGTCGTTAGCGCCACCACAGCGAACTCGAATACCGGCGGTAACCGTTGAAACGGTCGGGTTTTCTGCTGTTGCTCCCTCAAGAGCGTGCGAATAGAAATTGGAATTCGTATGGCAGATGTCGTACGTTCCGCCGCCGGACGCTTTCGCCGTACCTCCGTAGAAATGGAAGTTCGTATACTTGAGCGTTTCGTTTCCGGCTGAGGTGTCAATCGTACCGTAAATATTTATGACGGTATTGTTCGCGTTGTATCCGAGCGAGTCGTGCGTCGCACAGTCCAACGTTGCGCCCTCGAAAATGGTAACAACGCCGGTAAATCGTTTGCCGTTGGAACCAAAGCCGCCGGTAATCTGCAGCGTACCTTCTCGAATTTCAATGTCGTGATTAATCCAGGCGGAAGTCGAGAGAGTTCCAGCCCCCGTCTTAACCGTCTTGGATTCTTCCGTGGCATTGGAAACGTTATATCCAATAGTCATTGTTTCTCCCGCAGCCGGAGCGAATTCAATGATGGCGTTATTCGTCAGAGCGCCGGTTCCAATCGTGCCTTCGCCGGTCAGTCTGAGAGTTCCCGCATTGATCGTCGTAGCGCCGGTATAGTCGTTAGCGCCAGAGAGCGTCAACGTTTCGTTTCCAGTTTTAACCAACGCGCCGTCGCCGGAAATGACGCCGGAGAATTCAGACGCTGCGGTATTGTTAAGCGTCAGCGCAGAATCGCCGTTGTCAATCGTTCCTGTTCCAGACAGGTTGTTGAGCGACTGATCAGCGCTCATGGTAATCGCGCCGTTGTTTTCAACGGAAGCGGATTTGGAAATCGCGTTTTGCGCCGTCAGAGCCAGCGTTCCCGCTGAAACCTTTGTTGCGCCGGTAAACTGATCGTTTGTAGAACCGAGCGTTAACGTTCCCTCGCCGGTTTTATCCATGGCGCCAGAGCCGGAAATCTTGCCGGAAAGCGTCAGATTCCTTCCGTCGCCAATTTCAACCGAACCGTCTTCATCCATTTGGACGGCGCCGGTATACTCTGCCGTTGGGCTTAAACCGGCGACAAACTTAATGCCCAGCTTGGGATCGTGGTCAATTGTCCATGTCGGTTCAGCTATGTCTGCCGACTGGTTGGCGTACCAGTATTCTGCAATCGGAAGCGGAGCGTCTGTCTTCACCAAAAACAGTTCGTTATTGACAACCCTTAAGCCCCATGCGGTTGATTCAGCGTCATCAACGTAGACTTTAACGTTACTTGCATCCAACGACATAGAATCCGCTGAAGCAAGCAAATACCCGTTGGCTGTCGCGTTGTTATACCACGCCGCTTCGCCCTCGTTAAAAGCGATATTAACTATGCCGGAATTAAATGCAGCGGATCCCGCTTGCAGCCAGTCCATATCGTCTTGAGTGGTTGCGCCGTCGATATACCGATTCAAATCGAAGAATATCTGACCGCCGTTATTGAGCGCAAAATTCCCAACTTCAATCCATGCAGCTTCCGGCGTTTCGCCGATTATAAACGAGCCGCCATTGACAATAACGCTGGAAGCGATGCTTTCAGCTCCATCCTGGAAAGTAGCGCCAGACTTAACTGTTACCAAAGGAGAATCCAAAGAGCCGTATGATCCCACAACCAGAGTTCCTTCAGATACGGTTGTATTGCCGGTATACTGAACACTGTTTGCCAATTTCAGCGTTCCCGTTCCGGTTTTCGTCAGAGAGCCGCTGCCAGTAATATCGCCATTTAAAGTCGTATCTACTGTATTATTAACCGTCAGGTCAAATCCGTTGTTTTCAATATCGCCGTAACCAGAGACGTTGTTCAGCGTCTGCTTGGCGCCCATATTAAGATTGCCTTCAAGCGTTACCGCTGAGGACTTGGCGATTGCGTCTGGAGCGGTTAACTGAAGAACGCCGCCGTAAACGGTAGTCGTTCCGCGGTAAGCGTGTTTGCCGTTAAGAACCAGCGTTCCACTTCCGGATTTGACAAAGGAGCCTTCTCCTTTAATATTAACGTCGTCGCTATAATTCAGGGTTAATGAACCGTTAATGTTATAATCCAGAACGCCTTCGCTGTCGACCAAAACAGATCCGTAGACAGCCGCCGAGTTGTCATTAAACTGAAGCGTTCCTTGTTTGATGACTGTATTTCCCGTAAAAGAGTTAGCGGTAGAAATAACAGTCGTTCCAGCGCCCGATTTGACCAAAGAACCAGTCCCGTTAATCTGATTGTCAAAAGCGTGGTAGTCGTCGTAGGCAAACTCCAGCGTACCGTTTGTCATGGTTACGTTTCCAGTTCCAAGCGTTGCCTGTTCTGAAAGTTTGACAGCGCTGGAATCAATAATCGTACCTCCGGTATAGTTTGCCTGTTTGAGTAACGCAAGCGTTCCACCGCCTTTGACTGTCAATTTTGTTCCAGAATTAAAGGATTCAATTGCCGCTCTTTGAGTAAAGACCGCGTCAGTGCGAATGCCGATTGTCGCATCGTTGGTTAACGTAATCGTAGCGCTGCTATCAGAACTTTGCAGGAATCGCATGGCGCCGGAACCGTCTCCAGAACCTTCAATGTACAGTTTGCTCAGTTCACGAATAGCCGCATAAGATGCATTGGCGTAACTTGAATTCATCAACAGCTGACCCGTTCCGGTGATATAAACGTTTCCGGAAGCGGAGCTGTCTGAACCGTACAAGCCGTTGGTAACTTCAAAGATGCCGTTGGAAATATTGAGTTGAGCGTCGTCGCCAGCGCTCTTGCGCCCCAGTTTGAGGTTAGCAACTCGAACTTCGCCGCCGGTCATGTTGATAACGCCTTTGCCTCCGGAGCCTGTTCCAACGTTCATTGTGTTAGTTGTTACAAAAATACCGCCGGATATATTTAACGTTCCAGTGGCGTTTGTTTTATGACCCAGATTCACCGTACCGGTAGTATTGAAATAACCGTTGGTCATGGTAAACGTACCGTTAGAACTATCTCCGTTACCGATGTTGGTTTCTCTATCGTTAGTTACAGTAAACTTACCGCCGTTCATTACAAATTCTGCAGTAACGCCAGTACCGTCGCAAATCAATAATCCGCCAGCGCCGCTGTATCCGCACTGACCAAAACCATTATTAAATACGACTTTTGCAGTTTGCGTTGTAGAATTGACGTTTCCAATTGCCAGCCAGCGCGGCGCGTTAAACGATCCTCCGTTGATTTCCAAATATGCCGGAGAAGCCGCAGTTCCGTAAACGCGGAAGTTTTTATTGTTTGTCGAGGCGAAAGACCCGCCGTTGACAATCGTCGTTCCATTCATTTGAATATCCGCGGTTCCGTAGGTGTTAGTTCCGCCATTGACAACCAACAGATCTCCTGCATGAACTACAGCGTCATCTGTAAATTTGTTTGTTCCACCCAGAATAACCACCTTGCCGGCGAAGTCGTTGAACGTGTTTGTTCCGCCGACAACGTATCCGGTACTGTTGGACGTTGCACCTGTCCAGGGACCGTCGCTCAAATTGCCGGTTGAATCTGACGTCCAGACTTTAACGCCTGACGGCGCAGACCCGTATTGAGCTATCACAGACTTGGTTCCGTTAAAATCGACAACGCCCGTCGTCCAGCCGCTCGGAACGGACATTCTGGACATCGCGGCATTCGCGGTCGCATCGTCAGCAAAACTTCCAACAAGAATCTGGTCGCCTGCGGAGTAATTATAGCCGTTTGCAGTCTTGACGTTAATCGTACCGCTTTGAGCGTTGAACGTACCAGTCGAATTGATGTACCCATGAGAAGCCAGATTGACCGTCGATCCGTTAAGCGTTGTCGTGCCGGCGTTGGACAGCGTTCCAACGTTGAGCGTTCCGCCGGTCAGATTGGCGCTTGTTGAAGCGTAAACGGACATGTCGCCAACGTTCATTACGCCGTTGGAAAGATTGTAGGCTGACCCTTCATGTCCCATGTACAGACGTGTAATAGTTGCAGTTCCGCCGGACTGATTCATCGTGGCGGATCCTTGCGCTCTGGTTGTATTTTCAGCTGCGCCAACCCAATAATAGTTGGCAGTAACAAGCAGATTGCCGCCGGTCATGTCTAAAACCGAACCGGACGCATTAGATCCCCAGCCCATGCCGGCGTTGCCGGTCAAAGCGGAAACGGTCGCATTATCTTGAATCGTAACGTGCGTTTTCGCCGATACTGCCGTCCACCATTCTTTGCGAATAACCGTCGTACTGTTGCCCTTAAACGTTTCTTCAAGAACGAAATCTTTCCCGGTAAGAGTCTGAATTACGTGAGTAGCGTCATTTACGTTATCGCCGCCCCACATGTTGCCGCCAACGTCCAGTCTGGCGTGATCGGCAACTGTAACAGACGCGAACCCGGCGCCTGAACCGTTTTTTGCAATTCCCGTATACGGCTTAAAATCGCCGGTGGTTGTAAATCGAGCGTTGTCTGACAAGGAAATTTCTGTTACAGCTTCATCATCCGGCGAATAGTGGTATGCGTAGTAAACCGTCGCCCCTTGATAAATCGCATCGTCAGAAACGTTGAAATACGTTTTCCCATGCTGCCCCAACTGTGCTGTTCCGGTTGAACTCCAGTAGCCGGTTCCTGAAAGGTTGATGTCGCCTCTTGCCGATGCTTTATCAGCGCTGTAAACCGTCCCGGTCGTATAGAGGGAACCGCCGGAAATATTGACTTCTGCATCGTTGTGATAAGAGAAATAGACGCTTCCCGTCGCTGTTGTCTTTCCGCCTGACTGGTTAAAATACGACTTTCCTGTTTCGTTACCAATAACGGTCGTTCCAGATATGTTCAGCTCGCCGCCGCTCATATTCATCGTGCTGGATTGAATATAGAAACCGACGACTGAAATTGACCCGCCGTCCATGTCAATCATGGAGCCGTACGCGCCTTTATAAAAGCCGATGCCGGAATTCTCGGCTCCTGAAACGATACTGGCATGATCTGTAACTTTGATGTAGCTTTTAACGCCCTGAGCGGCGTTCCATGCCTGTCCTGCGGTGAACGAGCTGTTCCCGGTGTAATACTGATAGGCAACGTAGTCGTTCCCGCTAACGGGATTAATCGTTACATCCTTGTTGTTGCCGATCCAGTATCGTTTAGCGACTGTAACAGCAGCATTGTCTTCCAGCCTCATCGTATACGCCGCGGTTCCACTGGTAAAAGAACTGTTTCCGACTGGAACGAAGTGCCCGGTAAAGTCGACTTGAGCATCCCCGGTAGCAGTCCACGAGACGTTTTGACCGTTTGTGGTCGGACGTGTGTCGGAGCTGTTAACGGTAATTGCGTCTCCGTTGATAAACCCGGGATTGCTTGCTGTAACAGGCGCGCCGTTATCCCAATTAGAAGCGTTAAGCAAATCGGTAACGGTTGTATCGCCGGCGCTCCAAACGGTATCCGCCAAGGCAGAAGAATTCGCCCCCAGCAAGACTACTGCTAAAATCGTTATGAAAAACTGAACTTTAAATCGGTTAAAATAAGTATACTGTTTCATCGTATCACCTTTTAAAAGGGAGTGACTTTGAGTTAAACCCTCGAACGGACATAGTACGTCTCCGAATTTCGAGTATATATCAATATACATTATAACCCAAATTTGATTAAATTGCAGAAAAATGGCTAAAAATTTTTCAAAAAAGTTGAAATTATTATATTACAAACAGATTATTTAGGCTTTTTAGGCGACGAGAATAATCTATTTCGCAGCCAGTAACCATTCCGGATCGCGAGCAAAGCTCGCCGTAGAAAAAATTGCGAAAAAGGAGAGCAACAGAGCTATTAATTATTCCTGAATCTCCGTTTCTTTCACCTCGTCTTTTTGCAATCGAACTTCACTTTTGCCGATTACGTATCAATTATATCGCATTACGAAATAACGATTTTTCTTCCAAATATCGCAAAAAGTCGTTATTTCGTATTGACAAAGATTCAAAAATCCGTTAAAAACGGAAATAAGAATCATAGGAAACATATATAAACTAGGAAGTTTCCTTTTTATTCTTTTTAACATCGTCAAGGAGAGATAGACATGAAAAAGATTATCACAATTACACTTGCGGCAACGCTAAGCGCGATTTTATTTAGCGCCGCAATGGCTCAAACCCCGTCGAGGGTAGTTCCGCCAGTCGTCCCGGGAACTCCGCCTGTTCCGAGACGCCCCGTTCCACCTGTTCCGCCTCGGATGGATCCGGCTCCGCAACCCGGATTCTGCTGCCCTGGCTGCCATCAGTTCCATAAACACGTTCCAGGGCAACACTGCCCAGGATGCACCGGCTATCATCATGGACGTCCAACGCATCCCAGCATTGCTCCGCCGCCGCGACCGGGATTCTGCTGCCCGGATTGCCATCAGTTCCACAAACATGTTCCCGGACAACACTGCCCAGGATGCACCGGCTATCATCATGGACAACCAACGCACCCCAGCATAGATCCGCCGCCGCGACCGGGATTCTGCTGCCCAAGCTGCAATCAATTCCACAAACACGTTCCCGGACAGCACTGCCCAGGCTGCACAGGCTATCACCAAGGACAACAAACTCATCCCCAGATAGATATGCCGCCGCGCCCCGGATTCTGCTGCCCGGATTGCCATCGATTCCACAAACCCAACGCGCCAGGACAACACTGCCCTGACTGCGCCGGCTATCATCATGGACAACCAACCCATCCCAAAATGGATATGCCGCCGCGACCGGGATTCTGCTGCCCGGACTGCAAACGTCCTCACAAACCCAACGCTCCGGGACAACACTGCCCTGACTGCAACGGCTATCATCATGGACAACCAACCCATCCCAGCATTCCGCTGCCTCCGATTCCGCGTCCTCCGGTAACGCCGCGAGTTCCCGTTCCTCAGCCGCGCGCTATTTAATCAGACAAAATAAAGTTTACCTTTGCTAAAAAGAAAGCGTAACCGAAATGGTTACGCTTTTGTTATTTCCTATTCCCTATTTCCTATTCCCTCATTTAACAAACGCTTCGATTCTGTCGAACGCTTCTTTGAGGGTTTCCATGCTGGCGGCAAACGAGGCGCGGGCGTATCCCGGGGCGCCGAACGCGCTGCCCATAACGGTGGCGACGTGCTGCTGTTCCAACAGCGTCAGGCACCAGTCGGAATCGGTTTCGACCATCTTGTCGCCGTATTTTCTGCCCAGGTGCGCCTGAATGTTGAAAAAGGCGTAGAACGCGCCGGACATCTCAACGCAGGACATGCCGTCAATTGCCGCGATGCGGGAGGTAACGTAATCGCGTCGTTTGGAGAATTCCGCAAGCATCGTCGCAACGCAGGACTGGTCGCCCTGAATCGCCGCCAACGCCGCGTACTGGCTGACCGAACACGGGTTGGACGTCTCCTGACTTTGCAGAGCCGCCATCGACTTGGCGATATTGGACGGCGCAAGCGTCCAGCCGATTCGCCAGCCGGTCATGGCGTACGTCTTGCTGACCCCGTTGACCAGAATCGTTTTGTCCTGCAAGCCCGGTCGAACGGTGGCGAAGGACGCGAATTTGTTGTCTCCGTAAACGAGGTTCTCGTAGATTTCGTCTGCAATAACGATGATGTCTTTTTCCAGAACGACGTCCGCCAGCTGACCGAGCTGTTCCGGCGTGTACATGCTTCCCGTCGGGTTGGACGGCGAGCACAGCAGCAGCGCCTTTGTCTTGGGCGTAATCGACGAGCGCAGCAATTCCGCCGTGAGCCGGAACTGATCTTCCTGACGCGTCTGGACGATTACCGGGACGCCGCCGGCGAGTTTAACCAGTTCCGCGTATGAAACCCAGTACGGAGCGGGAATGATAACCTCGTCGCCCGGGTTGACGGTAACGGTAAACGCGTTGTGCAGAGCGTGCTTGGCGCCGTTGGAAACAACGACGTCGGTCGGCTTGTATTCCAGACCGTGTTTTGCCTTGTACGCCGCGGCAACCGCCTCGCGCAGAGGCATAATGCCCGCCGCGGGCGTGTATCGGGTTTTGCCCGACTTAATCGCCTCGAAAGCAGCCTGACAAATGTGTTCAGGCGTGTTGAAGTCCGGCTCTCCCAGAGAGAGGTCGTAAACGGTTACGCCAGCCGCTTTCATTTCTTTGGCTTTGCCGGACATTGCCAGCGTCGCCGACGGCTCTAAAGCCAACATGCGTTGAGCAAGGTTCATGGGGGTATGTTTGGTTAATGGGTTGAATTAAGTTGCGAGTTGCGAGTTGCGAGTTGCGAGAGGATTTTGTGAGACGCTTTGCGTTTCTCGCAACTCGTTACTCAATTATAATTGAATTTACTATTCCGTAAAGGGGCGGTTACACTTTTAAACTTGAGCCAGCCGCTTGCGCTAATCCAAAAATCAAAGAACGTGGAAAGCCCGCTCGTACAACTGGTTCGCGGGCGTCTTCGCCCGCTTCAGGAAAAAAAGCCCCGCTGAAAACACTCTTTTGCAGCCAGAAACCATTCCGGGTCGCGGACGAAGTCCGCAACCCTAATCATTTTTATCTTTTCGTAAGTTATTATTCGATTTCGTCGAACATTTCGCGTTGGACGAAAGTTTTCGTTATTTTCTTCGGCGGACTTCGTCCGCGACCCAGTAAGATTTTCGGTTTCGTCGCAGTGCATGCGCAAGGCAGAGAGACTTCGGCGGGCGAAGACGCCCGCGAACCAGCGGGGCGAAGTTTTTTGACTGCGAAAAAGATTTTTGGAGGCTGCCGCCGCTTGCTAGAGCGCTCGGCGCTACGTACCTAGTCTTGACTGGGAACTAAAAGGACACGAAGGCCGGTGTCGTAGTTCCGGTAGTCAGGCGAGGCACAGTTGCGTTTCGCTGACTTGCAGAGCACGACGTTGGCGCCCCACCAGCCGCCACGACACACGCGGCGCGAGAAATCTTCTGTGCTTTCTGTGTTTTCCGGGTCGTTCTTTGGCGACCTGGCGTAGTACTCCCCGTCATAGTAGTCAGAGCACCACTCCCACACGTTACCGTGCATGTCGTACAAGCCCCAAGCGTTCGGCTTCTTCGTTCCAACGGGATGAGTTGTCATGTTGCTATTACCCCCAAACCAAAAATCTCCCGCGTAATCGCCCGTCGTGCCCGCTCGGCAAGCGTATTCCCATTGAGCCTCCGTCGGGAGCGTTATATTCTGACCGGTCTTTTTACCCAGCCATTTACAAAACTCTACTGCGTCGTTCCAGCTAACATTCGTTACAGGATGATTGTCTGTTTGACTAAACCCCGGATTGCGCCAGGAAAATTGAGAATCCTGTTTGCTACTGCCGTTTACATAACCCCATGGCGTATATCCCGTCGATACATAGCCAGTATCGCTGACAAACGCCTTGAACATGCCTACCGTCACCTCCGTTTCCAAAAGCCAGAAACCTCGCGTCAAAGTTACCTTGTGCGGTTTTTCACAATCATAGCCATTCGGCGAACCCATCATAAATTCGCCCGGCGGGCACCAGCGGAAAGCGTATTCAATCCTATCTACAGTCAAAATTTTACCAATACCACCAGGCTGAATCAATTCCTGAATTAATATTATCTCTGGGCATTTCAAATACCCTTGGACTGAATTATCTGGTTGCAGTTGGATCATCTCTCTTTTTAGCTTGTCGATATCCTTATGAGCAACGAGCGTCAGGGAAGAGTCTGAGCGACATCCATCATCAATTAGAGTCTGTAAATCCATTTGCCGTCTCTGAAGAGTTTCGGCATACAATCCGTACAATCTCCCAATGGCCGAACGCATTTGCGTAATTGTCTCCTGTACCTTTCGGCTTGTCGGTGAGTAATCTTTTAGTAGTTCATCGTACAAGTTCCGCTGGTCCAAGTACTGCTTTACATCGGGAAATAGTTTTAAATAAAAAGCCCCCCACGAAAACTTTTCGTCTTCTTTCCATAATGGACCGGGTTCCTGTGATGGAGATTGAGGAGCCAGGGATTCATCCTCAGATTTTGCAGCCGTTTGAGTCACCGCCGTATGCTTGCCATAATCACTTGCAGGGCGTGTTTCATCTTCAGATTTTGCAGCCGTTTGAGTCGCCTCAAACGGTCTGTAAAGCATCAGACTGACCATAACTTCCCCGGCAATCCGTCGGAAAGCGGCTATTTTTTCATCCGCTAACGCAATATTTTCATGGGTGGCCTTGTTACGCATCGCTGCAAGTTTGCCGATTTTTCGGACGGTATCTTCGGGAAGCTGATTGGCAACGCTGTCCACCTTCTCACGAAGGCCGCGGCCAACAGCGCCGTATTGATTTTCCAGAATCTGCTCCAGATTTTGCGAGATTTTGAGTATTTCTTCGATCGGCGTCATGACACACTCCAAGTGACTCTTTATCAAATTTCAATTAAAAAAGACGATTGCCTTCATTATAATCGACCAGGGAGGAAAAGTCAAGTGAGTGAGGAAAATTTTTCAGAGCGGGGTGCACATTCCGAATTCCGCATTATTACGCCCCCTTTTCTGGCGCGCAGACGGTTGACCCGATACTGGCGACGATAATAAACGTAATCGCCAGCCATTGAATTGCGCTCAGGGCTTCTCCGAGAAAGATCAGTCCGGACAGAGCGGCAAAGGCGGGCGAGAGGCTCTCTAAAATGCTGTACGTCTTGGCGGGCAGTTTTTTCAACGCGATCATGTCAAGCGTAAACGGGAGCGCGCTGGAAAAGACGGCAACGCCCAAACCCATCCACAAGGCGTTTGCGCTTACCGTGTTCAGATTCCCGCTTCCCACGCCAAACGGGGCGACCAGAACAGCGGCGATTAACATTCCAATTGTTACGGAATCGGCGCTTTTCATCGTCCGGGAGAGTCTGTCAATCATGACGATATACAGCGCCCACATCAGCCCGGCAAACGCGACCAGCCCCGCCCCGATAACGTCAACCTGTTTGACCCCGCCGAGGTCAAAAATGAGGAGAATCCCCAGCCCCGCCAGAATCGCCCAGAGGAAGTCGAGCGGTTTGCGAGACATCGCCATCGCCAGCCCCAGCGGACCGACGAATTCTATTGTAACGCCCACGCCCAGCGGAACGCGGTTGATGCCGCAGTAAAACGACAGGTTCATGGCGCCGATAGAAAACCCGTATACAAGCAATTCAAGCCATTGCTTTTTAGAAACCGCCAGAAGGTTGGTTTGGTTAAACATCCATAAAATCAGCCCCGCCAATCCAATGCGAAGCGTCGCCGCCCCAGCCGGACCGACTTCGCCAAAAAGCGCTTTGGCAATCGACGCTCCGCCCTGGACGCTGATTATGGAAATTAAAACCAGTACGACAGACCAATGTTTTCCGTTCATAAGGATTAAGGCAGTAGGCAGTAGGCAATAGGCAGTAGATTGTATTTTACAAATGTCTTTCGCCATTCACTTAGTTTCACGATTATACCCCAATCCTAAATTTCGTAAAGACGGATAGGGGCAGAAACCAACCGCGGGGGCGCTGTAATCCAAACCGCCTCTAACCGCTCCTTTACAAAATCGACTCTGACTGTATAATAATAGGACTGTCTGGAAATAGCGAGCGCGGGAACGTCAAACGCGTTTCTCGAACTCCTTCCCCGTTAGCGTTTAACCCACCAATTAACCCCATGTCAATACAATCAGAACTGATTCGTTCCTTCCGTCCGATTTTGCAGTCCCTTACGCCTGAAGCTGAAAGCTATCTTGGCATGATCCGCCGCGCCGGAGACGACAAGTTCGGCGATTATCAGGCGAATTTCGCTATGCCGCTGGCGAAAAAGCTGGGCAAAAAGCCTCGAGACGTTGCGGAAGAAATCGCCAACGCCTGGACGAATTTTGACCTCTGCCCCAAGCCGGAAGTCGCAGGTCCCGGGTTTCTCAATATTCGCATTAACAACGCCTGGCTGGAAAAGAGCGTTCAGACGCAGCTGACCGACGAACGCCTGAGCGTCCCCGCCGTTGAAAAGCCCCGGACAATCGTCATCGACTACTCCGCGCCGAACGTCGCCAAGCCGATGCACGTTGGGCATATTCGCTCCACGTCCATCGGAGACGCGCTGTACAAGATTCTGAAATTCCTCGGGCACAACGTTATCAGCGACAACCACCTGGGCGACTGGGGAACCCAGTTCGGCATGATTATCTGGGGGTACCGCCGATTCCTTAACCCGGAGGCGTATCAAGCCAACCCGGTGGCGGAACTGACCCGGATTTATCGGCTGGTGCGTCAGCTGGTAGACGAAAAGAAGACGGTTAAAGAGGCAGTAGGCAGTAGGCAAGAGGCAGTAGATTCGCCTGACGGCGATTTGCTTGTCGGCGACGCCGTTTTGATGGAGACGTCCAAACTGCATCACGGCGACGAAGAAAACATTGCTCTGTGGAAACAGATCATGCAGTCCTGTTACAAGGAAATCGACAAGGTCTACAGCCGGCTTAAAGTTCGATTCGACTACACGCTGGGGGAAAGTTCGTATCAGCCGCAGCTGGAACCGCTGGTTGAAAGCATGATCGCCAGCGGGCTGGCGCAGGTCAGCGAAGGCGCGGTGGTCGTGTTTAACCCGGAAATTTCCGAAGCCCCGTTTTTAATCCGCAAGCGCGACGGCGCGTTTATCTACGGCACAACCGACCTCGCGACGCTGGAATACCGCAAGGCGCATTTCCATCCGGACGCCGTGTTGTACGTTGTCGATTCCCGTCAGGCGTTACACTTCCAGCAGCTCTTCCGCACGTGGCGGCGCATGGATCCCGCTAACGAAAACGTAGAACTCAAACACGTCTCGTTCGGAACCGTCATGGGCGACGACGGTAAACCGTTCAAAACCCGTTCCGGAGACACGGTTGGGCTGGAAAGCCTGCTGGACGAAGCGGAATCCGCCGCGTGGAAAGTCGTCGAGCAGTCGCAGGCGTGCCAGTCCATGACGGAAGAACAACGGCGCGACGTGGCGCGAAAAGTTGGCATCGGCGCTTTGAAGTACGCGGACTTGAGCCAAAACCGCGATTCGGACTACGTCTTTTCCTACGAAAAGATGCTCGCCATGAACGGCAACACGGCAACGTACATGCAGTACGCCTACGCCCGAGTCAGAAGCATTTTCGACAAAGGCGGAATCGACGTCGAAGCGTTCCGGAACTCCAACCCGGCTATCGTTTTGACTCAGCCGGCGGAACGCGCGCTGGTTATCGAATTGTCACGATTTGAAGAAGCCCTGCTGTCCGCCGTTTCCGACTACCGACCCAATCAGCTGACGTCGTACCTATTTGAACTGGCAGCTCGGTACTCCACGTTCTTTGAACGCTGCCCCGTTCTCAAGGCAGAATCGGAAGAAGCCAAAACAACCCGATTGGCTCTGTGCGACCTGACCGCTCGAACAATCCAAAAGGGCTTGGAACTGCTGGGAATTGAAACGGTGGAAAGAATGTGAGTTAGGCAATAGGCAAGAGGCAATAGGCAGTAGTTTAAAAATCCCTACTGCCTACTGCCTACTGCCTACTGCCTCAAATGCCATGGACGATCGAGAATTATACAACCAACTCAAAGCCGAGATTCGTCATCACGACGAACTGTATTACCTCAAGGCGCAGCCGGAGATTTTAGACCACGAGTACGACGCGCTCATGCGTCAGCTCAAAGATCTCGAGGCAGCGCACCCGGACTGGGTTACGCCCGACAGCCCCACGCAGGTTGTCGGCGGCGAGTACCCAGACGCCAAGCCAGCGCCGGATGTGGAATACAATCTCTTTGGGGAGGTTATCGAACCGGAAAAGCCCAAAACGCAGTCTAAGAAAAAGACGGCTCAACGCGTCGCCCCTGCGCCCGCTTCGCAATCGGCAAAGCTCAACCGCGTCGTTCACGCCGTTCCGATGTTGTCGATTGACAACACGTATTCCGTCGGCGAGCTGGACGACTGGGCGATCCGAACGCAAAAGTATCTTTCTCAGCGAACGTCCAACGATAAAATCGAGTGGGTTGTCGAACCGAAAATCGACGGCGTTTCCGGAGCGCTGATCTATAAAAACGGAACGCTGACCCAGATGGTAACTCGCGGCAACGGTCAGGAAGGCGACGACGATTCCGCTAACGCCTGCATGCTGACAAACGTCCCGCAGACGCTGCAAATCGACTATGCGTCCGCGCCGGAACTCAAGGAGTTGGACTCGATTGAAATTCGCGGCGAAATCTTCATGACAAACGACAACCTGGTTGAGCTGAACCTGATTCGCGAGAAGGAAGGCGAACCGCCGTACGCTAACACGCGCAACCTCACCTCCGGCAGCATTTCTCTGGGATACGACGACAAAGGACAGGACATTCTGTCCATCGACCCGAATCAGTTTGACAATCAGGCGGACAGAAACAAACTGCTGCGGGATCAGGAAAAAGTTCGGCTGGAACGCTCTCGGCGCAAGCTGGGGTTTTATTGTCACAGCATCGGGCGCACAGACGGATTGCCAGTCAAAACGCACATGGATTTTCTTAACCTCGTTTCGACCTGGGGGCTGCAGCCGACTCCGATGGCAGCGGTTTTCGACTCCTTCGACAAAGTCAAACAGCATTGCGAAACGATGATTGAAAACCTCGACCAGTTCGACGTCGAAATTGACGGGCTGGTAATCAAAGTCAATTCGCTGGCGCAGCGGGAAATTCTCGGTACGACAATGAAGTCGCCCCGCTGGGTTATCGCGTACAAGTTCCAAAAGTACGAAGCCCCCACAACCGTGCTGGACATTCGCGTTCAGGTCGGGAAAAACGGGACGATTACTCCCGTCGCCGATGTCACGCCGGTGGAAATTGCCGGGACGACCGTCAGCCGGGCAAGCCTTCACAACTTCGATCAGATTGCGGAAAAAGACATCCGCGTCGGCGACGTCGTTATCATGGAAAAGGCGGGCAAGATTATTCCACACGTCGTTCGAGCAGAAAAGCATTTGCGAAAGCCGGACGTTGAACTCCCGCCGTATCAGCCGCCGACGCATTGCCCAGTCTGCGGCTCCCCGCTGGTCAAAGACGTCGACGCGGTTTTTCTCCGCTGCGTCAATCCGGACTGTCCCGCCCAGCTGAAGGAAAAAATCCGATTCTACGCCAGCCGAACCGCGATGGACATCACCGGCCTGGGCGACAAAAACGTCGAGGCGATTGTCGACGCCGGGCTGATCGAAACCTTCGCCGACATCTACCGTCTTAAAGACCGACGGGCGGAACTGATAAACGTCTTTTACAAGCCGACGGACAAGGATCTGGAAAAGGCGAAGTCGGCAGGAACGGACTGGGCGCCCAAATCCACAGCAAATGTCGACAACCTTCTAAATGCGATTGACAGAAGCAAAACCCGCCCGCTGTCGCTGTTGATAACCGCGCTGTCGATTCAACACGTTGGGAAAAAGACGGCGACGATTCTCGTTCGGAAGTTCAAAACCGCGGAAAATCTGCTTTCCGCAACCGTAGACGAGCTGTCACAAATCAACGACGTCGGACCGACTATCGCCGCGTCCGTTTGGAACTTCTTCCATCTTCCCGACGGTTCCGACGCTCACGGCGCGACGGTTCTTAAGGAACTGCTCGAATTAGGCGTTTCTCAAGTTGAATCCGTTCCGGAAGAAGACAACGACAGCCCCGCCTCTTTGGAAGGACTGACAATCGTCGTTACTGGAACGCTGGAAAAGTACACGCGCCAGAAAATTGAAGAGGAAATCGAAAAGCTCGGCGGCAAAGCGTCGTCGTCCGTTTCCAAAAAGACGGCGTTCGTCGTTGCTGGAAAAGAGGCGGGCAGCAAACTGACCAAAGCACAGCAGCTGGGCGTTCCCGTTTTGACGGAACAAGAATTTCTGGATCGAATCGGACAAAAAACCGAGACGGAATCAGGATTATTAAGCGATCAGTGAGGAGTTTCGCGATAGCAAAACTCCCCAACGTCATGCCATTTCTTTTAATATTATCTACTATTCCTGTTATTTTAAAATTTTTCTTCAAAAGCGCTAAAAGATTTTAAAAATCGTGTTATAATATATTATCAGGTACATTAGTATTTCGAGCTATTTCTTGAGAAATAGCCTTGTCATATTTCAGTTTTAGTAAAATTAAAATGCGTATAAAATCCGTTGTTTTAAGCGCTGTCGCGCTGGCGTTTTGTTTGGTTGGCTGGGCGTCTGCTCAGACGTTGAAAACCGATGCGGAAATTGAGGCGATGGGGTATACCCACATCTATTCGCTGACAATTCCGGATGAGCCTAATTTCAGAACCGGCGCGCCGTATTCGCTCGACAATTCCAATTTGAATTTGGGACCGATTGAATCTGTCGCGTACCGGCTCAATCTGGGCGAGAACAATTTCTGCTATACGTCTTTTGGCGCGTTTACCAGCGATCTGAAACGAATC
Organism: Thermoguttaceae bacterium; assembly: GCA_017557195.1. Lineage (GTDB taxonomy): Bacteria > Planctomycetota > Planctomycetia > Pirellulales > Thermoguttaceae > RUG11551. Next base: position 25,273 of record JAFZAL010000050.1, read on the forward strand.
GGCGTTCCGACGTTTACGTCACAAACGGTTATGCAGCGATACGTTCAGAATCTGTATTACGAAGCGAAGTCTCCGACGCTGAACACAACGGGAACGACGGTTGCTCAGGGCAACATCGAATTCTGGCCGTGGAACTATTCAACTGGCAACGCGGCGAACATCCCTGGAGCCAGCGGCGCAAGCGGAAACCGAAACTACGACTTTGGCGATCAATGCAGCTGGAGCGGCGCCCACGGCTCAATGCAGGTTCACGACTATCAAAACAAAACTACGGTCTTTGCCTTGAACCGTTTTAACGATGGACAACAAGCCTCGCTCGGCATTGGGAACTGTTCAGATACCAACTACGGTTTGGACTGGACGATGAATTATAACTCCGCTTCTTACGAAACGAAGCAGCTCGACGTGTTCGCCAAGCCGGTCTTTTTGAAGATGAGCGAGTCGGATTACTCCGCCATTTCAGGCGAAGTTTCCAACATGAAGCTGGTCTACAAGCTCGACTGCCCTCTGCAAGGAAAGTATTCCACTAATAATTATCAGGTCAATAACGCTGTCAGTTCTGATATTTCCGGCATGCCGTTAAGCCGAGTCGGATATTATATGGTCATGGAAAAGGCGGACGGCTCTGTCGATTACGCCTATACGTCTTTTGACGCCCCGACCAACGACCTGAACAAAGTTGGTCTGCCTTTAGGAGACGCGACCTGGTCTTTTCAGCAGACGGTAAATAACATGACGGTTCAGTCCAACGTCAACGGCGTTGTCAACGGCAAGAACATTGCAACGGGCAACATCGAAATTTGGAATACCAACTACAGACAAAACAACTCTGCCAACGTTCCAAACGCCAGCAGCGCCAACAACGATTCCGGCTTTGACTTCGGCGACGAACCCAGCGCAGGCGATTACGGCTCTTTCCAGATTCACAACTACGGCTCCAGTCAAACGATCATGGCGTTGAACAAGTGGAACGGTCAGGCGTCTGGCTCTAAAACCATCGATATGGGAATTGGAAACAATACTGGCGCTGGCGCTCCAGACTATACGTTCAACGGCGATCAGGGCAATAACTCCAACGCGTCACAGTATGTGAATCGTTCGCTGTATGTACTGGCGGAAGCTGCGATTGCGCCGGAAATGAAAAACGTCGCGGAAGGCTCCAAGTATCAAATCGTTCAGGGCGCGCGTTTGACGTCTCAAATGAATGCGGGCTGGAACGCAGACTTCGGCGGCGTTGACTACGACATTGTCGACAACGTTGCGGAATTAAAACAGACGTTAGGTCCGTTTGACCGCGTCGGTTATTATATGGAATACGCTCAATCCGGCAGCGACCCGCTGAAGTACGTTTTTGTGTCTTTCGATGCAATGACCAACGACATCTCCAAAATCGGCGTTCCGACGATTACGTCCGGCGAATTCTACAAGCAGACGGTTAAGAACTTGCATGTAACAACCAACGCGACGACGTCTGACGGTCTGATTACCGACCCCAGCACCGGACAGCAGGTCGCTGCCAATACTACGATTACGTACAACAACGGCTATCTGGAATTCTGGCCGTCCAACTATAACAAAGTCAAAGACACCGTTATTTCTCAGGGAAGCGACAGTTCCTACGACATCAACGACTCTCAAGGAAATAACACGAGTTACGGACACGGCTCCATGCAAGTCCATTCGCTCGATACCGAGCAGCCGATTTTCTCTTTGAACCATTTTAACGGCGGCAAACAGTTTGGCATTGGTAAAAACCCCTCCGGAGATCCTGACTGGACTAATAACAATGCCAAACAAGGTTACGCTATTGCCAACGTCTACACGTTTGCCAAGCCGGTTTTGTCCGACATGGACGCGGAGCATTTCTCGGCAATTCAGGCTGAAGCCGCCAACATGAATCTGGTTTACAAGCTGGACTGCCCGCTTTATTCCAGTGGGTACACTACGGATAACTATGTCGTCAACAATATAAACAATCTCGGCGATTTGAAGGGTATGCCGCTTAAACGCGTCGCGTACTACATGACGCTGGAAAAGGCAGACGGCTCTGTCGATTACGCTTACGCGTCTTACGATCCTATTAATAACGACATTAATCAGATCGGGCTGCCCTTTGACGGGTCTGTTCGTCAAACGACGGTCAACAATCTGACGGTTTCGTCCAACGTCAACGGCGTTGTTAACGGAACGGGTCTGTCGGGCAACGTCGAAATGTGGAATCGAAACTATACTCAAGGCAACAGCGCCAACATCCCCAACGCCAGCGGCTCTGAATTCGACTTTGGAGACACAGTCGGCGGCAGTGGCAATTACGCCTCTTTCCAGATTCATAACTATGGCAACGAGCAAACGGTTATGGCTCTCAACGCCTGGAACGGCGTTGGCAATTCCGCGACCAGAACGATTGACATCGGCATTGGAAACAACACCGGTCACGGTTCTCCTGACTACACGTTCAACGGCGAGGCGGGCGCAAACTCCAACGCGTCACAGTACGCTAACAGAACTCTGTACATTATGGCGGAACGCGCTATCGCTCCGGGCATGGATAACGTCGCCAACGCGTCTGATTACACGCTCGTTCAGGGCGCTCGTTTGACGACTCAAATGGGAACGAACTGGCATACAAGCGGGGTCAATTACGATATTGTCGACAATCTTGCCACGCTGCAGTCGCAGGGCGTTCTGTTTGACCGCGTCGGGTATTACATGGAATACGCTCAAAACGCAAGCGACCCGCTGACCTACGTCTTCGTTTCGTTTGACGCCATGACAAGCGACCTGTCCAAGATCGGCGTCCCGATTTCAACCTCTGGAGAATTGTACGCTCAGAAGGTGAACAACCTGGAATTCACAACGAATGTTGCGTCCAATCAGGGCAAACTGTATGACCCGACTACGGGCGCTCAGGTAACGGCGAATACGACCTATAAGCAGAATCAGGGTTATATTGAATTCTGGTCTAACGACTATACCAATGCGAAGAACCCGTCGATTGAAGCTGGGTCTGGCGACATTTACGACGTCAGCGACACGCTTACCGGCGTTCCCGGCAATGCGGGTTACGGCTCCATGCAGGTTCACTCTCTGGAAACGGGACAGACGATTTTCGCTCTTAACCGCTTTGGCGGAAACAAGTGCTACGGCATCGGTACAAATCCCAACGCCGCTGTCGATACAACCGGCAACAAGGCTCAGGCGGACTACACGTTTGACGAAAGCAAGAAGGGTTACGCGATTGCTAACATCTACACCTACGTTCATCAGGTTGACGCGTTGCTGACGACCAACGCCATGTCCATGTATCAGCGAGATTTGGCGAATAACGCCAACATTACTCTTTCCGGTACGTGGGCGGCGACAAACGGCGTTACAATTGACACGGTTCAGGCGTCTGTCGACGGCGGAGACTGGATTGACATGGTCATGAATGCGGACGGCACGTTCAGTTCAGATTCGATGTCGTTGAAGGGCGGCATGCACAGCGTTTCGTATCAGGCGTTAGACGCCAGCGGCGCCGTCCTGGCAACGCAATCCGGACAAATCGGCGTTGGAGAAATCTTCATCACCGCCGGGCAGTCCAACTCAACCAACTGCGGAGACATCCGTCAGACGTCAACTTCCGGCTTGGCGTTCGCGTATAACCCGAAAACCGGAAAATGGGAACAAAATGTCGACCAGCAGTTTGGTCCGTTAGACGGTTCAAACAAAGGCTCCACCTGGCCGTCTTTTGCTGATACGTTAGCGGAAGAAGAAGGCGTTCCGGTTGCGACGTATTCCGTTGGATACAGCGGAACCAACATCTCGCAATGGATTAATGATGAAAAAGGCGGCATTTCCACCAACATGATAAATGCGATTAATTTCCTCAACGAAAACGCCGACGGCTTTGCTGGCATCCTCTGGCATCAGGGCGAATCCGACAAGGGAACCACGGAAGACGTTTACTATGAAAAACTCAATCAGCTGATTGATCGTTTTCGTACCGCTGCCGGCGACGACGAATTGCCGTGGGGCGTTGCGATTGCCTCTGCCGACGCCAACGGGAACGCATACTCCAACGTTACCAACGCTCAGCTGCGAGTTATCGCGGACGATCCGAATGTCTTCCTGGGCGTTAATACAGATGAATTCTGCGAGATAGACAGAGAACACGCCTCTGACCCGGATTACCAAACGTTGCGAGGAACCAACGGCAACTCGATTCACCTGAGCGATAAAGGCTTGAAAGAAGCCGGTCGTCTGTGGGCGTTAACCGCGGGCGAAAGCATCGTCGGGCTTCGCAAGTACTGGCGCGCCGATTCCGAAGAAGCGCTTGCCGTTTCAGAATGGGAAGTCAACGGCGGATACAAGCTGGGCATTAAGCTCAATTCCGGCGACAATCCTTCGGTCGAAGTTGACAAATCCATCCAGATGGTTGGCGACGGTACAGTCGAAGTTGGCGATGGTTATTCGCTGACTCTGACCGGCGACGTTACCGGTTCCGGCGAGATGATCAAAACCGGCTCTGGCGAACTGACGCTTACTGGAAACCGTTCTGGCTTTACCGGCAAGACAACTGTTACAGAAGGAAAGCTGACGCTGACAGGGGAAGCCGTCAACGTCAACGGTCCAATGGAATTGACCGACGATACAACGATCGTTTATAACGTAGACGCTAACGAGGATCCAAAGCAGCTGACGTTCTCTGATAACGTAACCCTTTCCGGCGGAAACGTCCTCAAGACAGGCGACGGCAAGCTCAAGGTATTTGCAGATGAAGGTAAGTTTGCCACGAATGACTTTACGGTTCAAGCTGGCGAGCTGGACTTCAAAGGCGAACTCACCGGCGATTTGATTGTCAAGACGGGCTCAACGCTTTCGCCCGGCAATTCGGTTGGCGATCTGTCCGTCTACGGCAACGTTATCATTGAGACTGGCGCTACGGGGCTGTTTGAATTCAAAGCGTACAACCCGGAACCGGAATCTCAGGAATACGATACGCTGACCATTGCAGACGACAACAACTCGTTAACGCTGGATGCGGGTTCGATTATCCAGCTTTACTTCGAAAACGGCGATCAAAACCGTTGGGCAGAAAAAGACGCCAGATATCAGTTGGTATTCGATAACGGCTTTGTCAGCGAGGAAACTGACCTGAGCGGCCTGCTTGGCAACTATCAAACCCTGTTTGCCTTGCAAGGAACACCGGAAGGTCTTTTCCTGGTCGGCTTGGGCGCTCCTGAAAGCGTTCCGGAACCGTCGACCTGGGCGCTGATGATTCTCGGCGCTTTGGGACTGCTATTCTGGCGGAAGAAAAAGAATGCGTAATTCGTAATGCGTAATTCGTAATTACACAAGCGTAATAAAGTATCGAACGAGCGAGAGTAACGCGAAAGCGGAACTCTCGCTTTTTATTGATAGTTATTTCTGTCTAATAACCGTTCTTATAATTCTCGGAACGAATCAGATCTGTCTGTTCTCTAATCATTACAATCCTTATAATCCCTATTATTGTTATTACTGGAAAATTTATCTATCTTACCAAACAATTTTAGAAGAATTTTTGAAATTGTTAAAAATCCCCAAAAATTTTGTGTATAATATATATTGGTGAAAATTTATTTGGAGATTTGTACACTTACAAAACGAGGAGTAACTATATCCTTGTTTATACAATAGATTTATAAGATAAAGGTTCGAGAAATGAAATCGACATTTCAAAAACGTATTAACTTGTTCGTTACAAATAATGTAATTGGCGCAGTCCGCTTTGCGCTGGCTGTCGCGCTGACGGCGACGCTGTTTATCGGTTCAGCCGCGGCTGAAACGTACTCGCTGACAAGCCGTGTTCAGCCTCCTGATGTTGGAACAAACGGGCTGCCAGCTGGAAAAACGTATTGTGATTTGACTTCGTCAGACACGCTCAACGTTACAGCTGCTAACGCACAGCTTTATTTTATTGGGAGCTCAGCGGTAACGCTTAATTGCAATATTGAGATTAGCGGCGATAGCTACGGGAGTGAAAAAACCGGTAAATTCCGAATGCAGATGAATCAATCAGTCCCAGTCTACCTGAACGGTACTGTGAACCTGGTTGGAAATACAAAAATTGCGTCTCATAACTGGAGTTCAAATCAGGGCTATTTGTATTTCAATGGTCAGATTACCGGCGTTGGTTCTTTGATTGTCTCACCGGGTTATCTTTCACAAGTTCATTTGAATAATACGTCGTCGATAAACAATTATCAGGGAAACACTCAGATTGGTTCGTCTGGCGTTTATAACAACAGCGGCGTAACCACCTATGCAGGAACCCTGGTTCTTGAAGCTGACGAACAGATTCCCGATGTTCTCACTGCTGGGTCGACCTCAACCGGCAAACTCGTTATGTACAGCTGGGAGGACGCCAGCGATCGATTGACGTCAACGTTGGATCTTAACGGTCATACAGAAACCGTCAACGGTCTTGTTTGCACCGATACGCTGAGCGTTATCAAGGGAAGCTACGGTAAACTGCGCGTCGGCGCCGACAACAGTTCGTCTGCGTTTTCCGGTAAAATTCAGGGCGGTATGCAGCTGGAAAAAATCGGATCGGGAACGCTGACCCTTAACGGAGAAAACACTTATTCCGGCGGAACGATTCTTACTGCCGGTACGTTGGCTATGAATTCCGCCACAGCCCTTAGTTCGGGAACCATTAACTTCAACGGTAATTCCACACTGCAGGTTAATATCCCTAATCCTGTAATTTCAAACTACGTAACAATTAATTCCGGCGCTGTTGGTACGATTAACACTAATGGTCAGAATGTAACATTTACCAGCTATGTGGAAGGAGATGGCGGACTGACAAAAACTGGCGCAGGAACGTTAACGCTCGACCATGCAAATTACAATGGACCAACGACCGTATCAGAAGGAACGCTTTTTCTGCCGAGTTATTCGTCCATGAGTTCGACCAGTCTGACGGTTCAGAGCGGCGGAACGCTTCTTACTGATACTAATTTATCCAATACAAACGTATCAATTACAGGCGGAACTTTAATTCTCGGCAGTTCCACAACTACAACGGAAGTTGACGTGAATTCTTTATCTCTCAATGGCGGGACAATCCACTTTGATATGAACAACAGCGAGGGAAGGTATGATTCCGACTGGATTACTTATACAGGATCTGCCAGTTTGAAATCCGGCGTAATTGATCTGTCGTTCAATTATGCAGATGAAGATAAATGGTGGGCTAAAGCTGGTTCAGCGCCTATTGAGCTTATTTCATTAAAAGAGAATTATAGCGGTACAATAGGGGAAGTCAGCAATATGCAGGTAACTGTCTCTGGTTTTCCAACAACCAGTTGGAAGCTGACGTCTGATGAGACAATTATTTATCTGTCGGCAACGGACGTTCCCCCGGGAGAGGGTCCGTTCTGGTTTGCCAATACAGACGATATCAGTGCTGAAAATTGGACGGTTGACGGCTTAACAAAATACGGCGCCAAGCTTCTTACTGGCGACGACCATAATATTGCCTATCCCAATCCCGTTATAATGAGCGCTAGCGGCTCTGTTGAAGTTGCTGAAGGCTACGAATTGACGTTTAACGGGCAGGTTTCAGGTTCAGGAGGGATTGATAAGATTGGCGACGGTACGCTGATTCTGTCTCAGGCGCCCGCGTACACTGGCTCTACAAAGATTTCTACTGGTACGCTGGTTCTGTCGGCGGGCGGAACGCTGTACAATCTTGCCGGCGAAGGAAATCTGGACAACAACGGTCAGGCGGTTACTATTAATAATACGGAAAACTCTCAGTTCTCCGGCGTTATTACCGGCGCAGGAGCTTTGACAAAAGCTGGAAACGGAACGCTGACGCTGTCTGGCGCTAACGACTACGCCGGCGGAACGACGATTTCTGCTGGAACGCTCAAGCTGACCGGCGAAGGTACGCTCGGGACTTCTACTGCTGATGTTAACAACAGCGGCATTTTGGAATACGCTCCTGGCGAGGGGGACACCATGTCGATTGCTTATAACATTTCCAATAACGGCGACGCCGCCAAGACGGTTAAATCCGGAGCGGGTACGTTGACGACCAGCAAATGGATTAATAATAACGTCGATCTTCAGGAAGGTATCCTTGAAATTACCGGCAATATGGGAAACGGCAAACGGTTTAACGGTCAGATTACAATTGCCGAAGGCGCGACGCTGTTATGCGCGACTCACGACTCGCTGGGATACGGGGATTCTACGACTAAAATGTACATCTACGGTACGATGGACAACAGCGTCGGCAACGAAACGCTCAACAATACAGAACTTCACATGTACGGCGGCACGGCGTCGTCGACCAGCGGCGGCACGTACGACGTCTTAAATACAGGCGTTAAATTCTATTCTTACGCTTTGGACGGCGCGACGGCTGCTAATCCCACCGTTTCAACGATTTCCGGTCCTATCAGACTTCGCACCGATGGAACGTTTGAAATTACTACTGCCAAAAATTCCCAGCTTAATTTGACGGGCGTAATTTCGCGGTACTCCGGTAACTGCACTATTAAAAAGCTCGGCGAAGGAACTTTGTACATAAATAATACAAACTCATTTTCTAACCCCTTTACAATTGCAGAAGGGCTTGTTATTGTTAATTCCCCCAATAAATCAACTGGCTCTTTTGGGTCTGGCGTTGTAACGATTGAATCCGGGGCTACGCTGGAAGCGCACGCTCATAACCCGTTTGGCTACGGTTCGCCGAACAACGTTATTATTCGCGGTACATTTATTCCCGCTACATACGTTCATATTACAAACGTAACCCTGGAAGGCGGCGTTATAGAAGAAGAATACGCATACGCCTCCGGCGGCACGGGCCTGGACTTCGGCGCTCGAACTGGTACAATTACGTCAACCGGAGATTCGATTATCAAATGCCGAACCAATATCAACAATACTGCTACGGTAACGTATAACGTCCCGTCTGACGCGTTGACCATTAGCGGTATTATTAAAGGCTCCGGTGGATTTACAAAGACAGGCGCGGGAACGTTAAAGCTCACAGCGGGCAATACGTACACTGGCGCAACGAACGTTTCCGAAGGTACGTTTATTATTTCAAATTCAGGAACCTTGGCTTCTTCAGACGTAACCGTTGCCTCTGGCGCAACATTTATAGACGGTTCAAATTCTATCACTTCCAACATATCTCTCGAGGGCGGAACGCTGACTATTGGCGAAACCAGCTCGACGGCAAGAATTGCTATCGGTAATTTAACCCTTAACAGCGGCGTTGTCAACTTTGATTTCAATGACGCTACTATCGATCTCAATTTCGATAATCTGTCAGCCTCCGCGGCTGCTCTGATGACAGGCTCGATCAATCTTACGTTTAACAATAACGACGAAAACGCCTGGTTGAACAACAGCTCCGACAGCGGGTACGTTTTGATTAATTCATCCGCGATGGGCGCTGATTTGGAGAGCATTCAGCTGCTGGTTAATTCGGCAGAAACGAGTAACTGGTATCTGACAGTGGCAGACAATAATCTTGTTTTGAAGAAACAGGATGGTTCAACGCCGGTGGATCCGCCGGTAACTGATCCGTACTACTACGCCAATACGGAAGACATTTCCGCTGCCAAGTGGACGATTGACGGCGTTAACAAGAAGGGCGTCAAGTTCCTCGAAGGCGCTAACGCCGCTACGTTTGTCAATCCGGTTGAATTGAATACGAACAGTCTGTTTGACATTGGCGCAGACCGCAACCTGATTGTTTCTGGCAACGTTACCGGCGTGGGCGGTTTGAACAAGACTGGAGCAGGAACGTTGACTTTGTCTGGGAATAATACATATTCAGGCGCTACAAACATATCTGATGGAGTTCTGTTCTTTGAAACAGCAGATTCTTTTGGAACGGGAAACGTTAATTTTGCGGGAACGTCAACCTTAAAAATTGGCGCCCCTGTAACCTTTGCCAAGAATATGTCAATACAGTCGGACGTAAAAGGTACGATTGATACAAATGGCAGCGATATGACCATTTCCGGCGTTATTTCGGGCGCTGGTTCATTGGAAAAGACCGGGAACGGATCGTTGACGCTTTCCAAGGGCAACACCTTTACCGGAGATATGGACATTACAGGCGGAACAGTTGTAATGAATTATAACGCCAAAACCGGAAACACAACCGATACCGCAACGGCGCTTGGCGACCCCTCAATTGAGACTCGTCGCATTACAGTTCATTCCGGAGCGACGCTGCTGACAAACAATGGCAGCGGAGGCATTGACGTTTTCGGCGGCGCGGAAGCGCATCCGTCTTTTAGAATTGTTGTCGATGGCGGCACGCTGGCTACGGCGTCCGACAATTTAACCTCTTATGGAGATCTTGAATTTAAAAACGGCGGCGTTTTTGAAGAACGCGGCGGACACAGCACCTGGTTGACAATTTTCAATGGCGATGTTTATGTTACCAGCGGCGACGCGACAATCCAGTCGACAAGTTCAGGACGCGGCATTTCTTTGCGCGGTTACCGAGACGGAACAAACCCGGGCGTAACGTTTGACATTGCGAAGGGTTCTACGTTGACTCTTTCCGCCCTTTTGAAAGACAGCGCCAACAGCAAGACTATCGGTTCATTTACCAAGACTGGCGAAGGAACGATGGTTCTCAACAACTCCAGCAGTACGTATACTGGAAACATTACCATTAACAAAGGGATTGTCAAAGTTACCTCCGGCTGGAACAATTCCAATGCGTCTCCGTTAGGCGGCGTTACCAGCGGAAAAACTGTTACTGTCAATAAAGATGGTGAATTGATTTTCAGCGCTCAGGACGCTTTCATTAACGCTCACAGCGAAAGCAATTTCCAATTCGTTGTTGACGGCGGCAAGATTTCAAACGAGGGCGCTACGTACAACTATCTTACCAACCTGACAATGAGAAACGGCGCAAATCTCCACGCTGCCGACGGCAATGCGACATGGAAAACGTACAAGTTACATAACTTAAACGTCGAACGCAACGCTGACGATACTGCTGGCGCGCCGGTAACAATTACAGCAGCTGCAGATAAACCCAACGCCACAATCGCCTTTGGAGCGAAAAGCGATACGGTCAAAGGCGGAACTTCGGTTTCGACAATCAATGTCGCAGAAATTACCAGCGAAGACAAACTGGTTAACGACAACGTTGCTGATCTTGTCATTTCAGCCGTAATCGCAGATCCGGTTTACCAAACAAGCAGCGCTCTGAAACATTCAACGGAAATCGTTAAAGCCGGCGCGGGTACGATGGAACTGACTGCGGCCAATACGTATACCGGAAATACAACGGTTTCCGGCGGTACGCTGCTTCTGTCAAGCACAGGGAGTCTGGCGTCTCCTAACGTAACAGTTGGGGAAAACGCAGCATTCCAGACCGGAGCCAATATTGCTTCGACAAATGTAACACTCAATGGCGGTTCGTTTATCATTGGCGACACAGCCGCCTCGGCTAACATCACCTCAGCGTCTTTGGTTATGAGCGACGGCGCGATTTACTTCGACTTCAACGGTTATACTGCATCAGCAAACGATTACGATTTCCTGACAGTTAATACCGCAACGCTGAATTCCGGAATTGTCAACCTCACGTTTAACAACGGCAGCGAAACCACATGGTGGGAAAACAGTACATCAAGCGGCTACGTTTTGATTAACGCCAACGCGATGGGCGTTGACCTGGACAGCATTCAGCTGACAGTCAATTCGGCTGCAACAGAAAGCTGGTACTTGACATCGTCAAACAACAACCTCATCCTGATGAAACAGGACGGAACAACGCCGGTGGATCCGCCGGTAACTGAGCCGTACTATTACGCCAATACGGAAGACATTTCCGCTGCCAAGTGGACGATTGACGGCGTCAACAAGAAGGGCGTCAAGTTCCTCGAAGGCGGCGCCGCTGCCACGTTTGGCAACCCGGTGGAAATGAACGCAAACACGCTGTTTGATATTGCTGATGAACATAGTCTGACAGTTACTGGCGCTATGACCGGCGCTGGCGGGCTGAACAAGAAGGGCGAAGGAACGCTGACGCTGTCTGGCAGTAAAGCGTTTACCGGAAACATCACAGTAGACGACGGTACGTTAAGAGTCAGCGGAACCGGAGCGCTGGGAGATATCAATACAGAAAAGACTGTTACAATCAATAAAGACGCAACGCTTCTGTTTGCCAGCCATGACGTTTTGGGAACGGCTGGCGTCAGATCGCCCATCCAGATTATTGTCGACGGAGGAACGATTGCCAACGAAACGGGTTGGTTTAATACGTTAAATCACGTTACGCTCAAAAACGGCGCTAAAATCATCGATAACAACGGACACGTCAACTGGCAGTCGTTCCAGTTGACCGGCACGGTAGACGTTACCGCTGATTCTAAGTTGGACGCCAGTCAGATTTCCACCATCAGCATTGGAACCGCTGGCGTCAACAACGGCGTTATTCCCAACGGTGTAACGTTCAACGTTGCCGACGTTACTCAGGACGATTCAACGGACTTGTTGGTGTCTGCCAAGCTTACCGACGGGAACGGCGTTGGCGTATCAGGAAACTTTACCAAAACCGGAGCTGGAACCATGACGCTTTCCGGCGAGAATACCTATTCCGGAGTAACAACTGTTGCTGCAGGCGTTCTTAACATTACCGGTTCAAAATTTAATTCTCGTCTTGTTGTCCAAACCGGCGGAACTGCCGTCATTGACGCTGGCGACGACGGAATTATCAATATGTCTGCCGATGGATACCACAATTCTGTCAAGATTGGAAGCGGTTCTAACGCAACCCTTGTCCTGAACTCCGGAAATGTAACAATCCGCAACGGCGACAATACCACCGGCAGCATTCAGCTGGGAACAAACGGCAATTGCACTGGCGTTCTAACCATTAACGGCGGAACGATGCAGGTTGACGGTCGAATTCTTTTCTCTGCCAACAATAACGACGCCAAGGGAACGCTCAACATGAACGGCGGAACTCTTACGCTCGGCGTTCCTGGCTCATACACGACCGCTACCGACCCGTCATGCGGCGTTTTGTGGTTCGGTCAGGGAACCAGTACCGTCAATCTCAACGGCGGAACGATAGCAATGTATGGCATTGTCAGCTCCGCCGGAGGACCCAAGCCATCCAGTACGTTCAACTTCAACGGCGGAACCATTCAGGCGGTTGCTGACAACAATACCAATTTCTTTACGCCTGCTGGCAATATGAAGTATTATATCAAGCAGGGTGGAGCCATTTTCGACACCAACGGTCATGACGTTACGGTTACTGCCAATATTGAACAGGGAACGGAAGAAGGCGACGCCGCTGGCGGATTCACGAAGAAAGGCGAAGGAACTCTGACGCTGTCTCAGCAGCCTGCTTATACCGGTTCAACGACCATTGAAGAAGGTACGATGGCGTTGCCGGCTGGCGGACAGCTCAACAACCTGTCCGGTGGAAAATTGAACGACGATGGAAGCGTTGCCGTTTCAGCAAATCTTGACGCGTCTGGTCAGGCGTTGACGCTTAACAATACGGAAACGTCTCAGTATGTCGGATCAATCACCGCCAAGACCATTGAAAAGACCGGCGAGGGAACGTTGAAGATTCGCGCTGAAGGGGACGACTCTGTTACTTTTGATAGAATAAACGTTTCCGCGGGCGAACTGGACTTCAAGGGTCAGTACAACGGCGATTTGTACGTTGGTACCGGCTCAACGTTCTCGCCGGGCAACTCCGTTGGCGATATGACCGTCAACGGCAGCGTTATCATGGACGTCGGCGCGACCGGCTTGTTCGAGTTCAGCCCGTATAATGCCTCTGATCCGGAATTCGATACACTGACTATTGGAACAACCGACGGCGCGTTTGTAATCGACGAAAACTCGATTATCAAGCTATACTTTGAAGGTAACGACGCTAACCTCTGGGCAGCGGAAGGATCTGAATACAAGCTGGTTTCCGACGAAGGTTTTACTGACGGGAATTACGATTCCTTGTTAGCCGACGACTTTGGCGGCATATTTAGTCTTCAAGGCAAATATGGCGACGGTCTGTATCTGATTGGTCTTTTGGCTCCTGGGCCAGGACCGGAACCCGGCTCTGGCGTCCCGGAACCGTCAACGTGGGCGCTGATGATTCTCGGCGCTGCGGGCTTGCTGTATATGCGTAAGCGAAATAAATCAAAGGCGTAGGCGAGCCGGGGTGCGTAAGCCCCCGGAAAAATGTATTGCGTCGATTGATTAATAAACTTAAAGCGGGAAGCAACTCCCGCTTTTTTCTTTTAGCGAGCATCGCTCGCGATCCTGAGAGGTTTTCGGCTTCGTAGCGCGGGCAAACGTCTAACTAAATTTGGCGCCTCGCCGCCGACGTCAAGCCGTCGCATTCTAAAACATTCTATAATATCTGTTCTATTTGTCAATTAATTTTTTTCTTTAAAAGCGCTTAAAAATTAAAAAATTTAGTGTATAATATATATTGATGTATAATACTATAATCCAGATTTCCGTCGTTGCGAAGACGACAGAAATATCGATTAGCATATAACTTTTCATCTGTTTACTCAATGGAGTAAAAACATGGCTAATACTTCAATTAAGTCCGTATCGTTCCTTGCTCGCATTTTAACGCATGTTGGAAGCGCTTTCCTTTTGCTGACGCTTATTCTGTCGAGTTACGCGCAGGCGGATTTGATGTACGCAGTTCGCGTCAATGCATTGAATGCGGCGAGTACTTGGAATTATCGTACGAGCGATAATTCATACAGCAATTATAACTGCAGCACGAACGACGATTCCAAAACCGTTCAATGGGTTACGCAGGCAAATAATAAGCCCTATACTGTTACAGACGATACGATTCCAGTCATGCTTTTCGATTTGGGAACGGTTCGAACAATTAATGCTATTCATATTGCTCCATACAGCGCGACCAGCAATGACGTCAAGGCGATGACGGTGGAATTCTATGATTCTCCCGCGATCAATGCAACGCCTATTGCTACTCAAACGTTTACTGGTATTCCTCAAAGTGTTACGAACTTGTCGCTCACAACGCCAACGAATGCGAGATTTGTCAAGATTACAATGACAGAAAATTACGGCGGCGATCGTTATGGCATTGGGAACCTCATGTTTGACGTTGTCTCTGGTGGAAAGCCAACTTCCGGATCAGCCAACGTTGCAGCCTATAGCAGCTGGCCAGTAAGCAACCTGTTTGACAGCGATACTAATACACAATGGGTTACCAATGCTGCAGATGCCACTAACGGCTATTATAACGGAACGAATCCAAACCCGGTATTAACTTTTAATTATAGTACGCCTCAAACGATTACAGGCATTGGGGTAAATCCCTATAACGTTTCCGGCAACTCTCTTAAAGACTTTAATTTGAAATTCTATGACGCCAGCGGATCCGAGATTTCAGTTGCTGATCCTACCCAATACAGCTTAACCATGACGCAAACAGCAAGAGCCGTCCGAGATGAATTTACGTTCCCAGCTGTTGAAAATGTGTCGAAAATTGAAATGACTATTACCAGCAACTACAAAGGAACCGGCAGCGGCGGCGACCGGGTTGGCATGTCAGAAGTCGTTTTCACTGTTCCCGTTGAACTTGACTCTCCGACCACGCCTGTTGTATATAACGGTCGATATAGTACTGATTCTACTCTTGTTCGTCCAACATCAGCGCAATTTCTTACTCCCGCTGGAGCAAGAGCGTCTGCTCGCGCTTTGACTTATTTGTTTGACGGTACCGAAAGCTCCCCCGGTGGAAATGAATGGTATACGACTGATACAAAAGTGGGAAGCACGGTTATTTCAGATTATTATACCGTTGGTTATACGCCTGTTATTGAGTTCACAATGTCAGAACAGGCGGCGTACGACAGCTTCTCTATTTGGGGATACGGCAATAAAGGGAATCTGATGTCAGATTTTACTTTGGAACTCTATGACAGCGCCGGCAAGCTGGTTTATGCAGACGAGTATTTAATTGATTCATACATCAATAAATCGCAATACGCAACGTTTACCTTCGGCGGTGATAAGTACGCGTTTAAAACGGCTGTTCTGACGGCTCTGGATAATGGATACGATTATTATCCGGGTTTTACTGGCGGCGACCGCGTTGGGTTTACGGAAATCGCATTCTATCAGGTTGCGGAGGAACCGTATTATTATGCAAACACGTCAGACATTTCCGCTGCCAATTGGACTATTGACGGCTCCGTTAAGAAGGGCGTTATCTTTACCGACGGCGCCTCGACGGCGACGTTTGCCAATCCTGTAATATTTAACTCAGACGGTACGATTGAAATCGGCTCTGGAAAGAATCTGACTCTTTCCGGCGTCATATCCGGCAACGGCGCCATTACCAAGACAGGCGATGGAACGCTGACAATGACCAAAGCCAATACGTATGGCGGCGGAACAATAATTTCCGAAGGAACGGTTAAACTGACCGGTTCCGGTACGCTGGGATCAGGTTCTGTTACAGTATACGATAACGCGGCTTTGGAATTCGCTCACGAATCAGACCAGACGATTAGTAACAATATTGTCAGCCATGGTCCTGTTTCCAAAACCGGATCAGGAACAGTAACGCTGTCCGGCTACAATTCGTATTACGGCGGTACAACTGTATCTGGCGGAACGCTCCTTGTGCCTGCTGGCGGCCATTTTACGTCGCCCCAAGTTACAGTTACAACAGGAGGAACGTTCCAGACGGGAGTAGATTTAGAGGATGTTCCTTTCAGTATTGAAGGCGGAACTTTTGCAATTGGCGAAACGTCAACGTCAAGTGAAATTACGATAAACTCGCTGACTCTTAACGGAGGAACTATCAGTTTCGATTTTAATGACTGCGCTCGCGTAAACAGCAATGGGTATCTTATAGACACCGACTGGCTTTATGTTTATTCTTCTGCCAGTCTGATTTCCGGGTATATTGATTTGACGTTCAACAGCAGCAGCGCAGAAGATTGGTGGAACGTCCTCAATGCTTCCGGAGAAGGTTTGTACCTTATTGAGGGCGCTATTCAAGATATTGAAGACTTCAATAATAGCAATAACGTTAAAGTTACTGTGAACGGTACATTGTCAAACAGATGGGCGCTCACAGCGGAGTCTGACGCGATTTTGCTTTGGGCTGTAGAAGGCAGCGACGATCCGGGACCGGGTCCTGGACCTGGACCAGAACCGGGAGACACATGGTATAACGCTGCTGATCCAACGGATATTGGTCTCTCGAGTTGGACGATTGACGGAACAACCAAGGAGGGCGCCAAGCTGGTTTCCGGCTCTAACGCTACGTATTCCAATCCGGTTGAATTGACCGCTAACGGAGGTATAATTCAGGCCGCTGAGAATTTAACTCTCACGCTCTCCGGCGGTTTATCCGGATCCGCCCCGTTAGAAAAGACCGACGCTGGAAAGTTAACCATCACGACAGCCAACAGCGACTTTACCGGGGTTACAACCGTTTCCGGTGGAACGCTGGAATTGACCGGCGCGGGCACGCTGGGGGCTACAACGATCAACGTTGGCGCAGGCGCGACGATGCTGTATAACAACACGGTTCCGCACAATACAAGCGCTTTGACGTTCAACGTCAACGGCGGAACGCTCGAATTTTACAACACAAACGCTGTTACAACGCATAACAGTGACAACGGCATTTGCTCTGGCGTTGCCGGGCAGGACGTTGTTATCAACGGAACGGGCGCGACGATTCTCATCGACGGCGGAGGAACGATTTCCGCTATCGCTGGTTCTGGTAAATCCAGCCTTACCTTTGCGTTGGATTCCAGTTCTGTTATTGACGTTAAGAGCGGCATGTTTATCAACGGCAGTTATCAAAGCCAAAACTGGGACAGCAACTTTGCAACGCTGCACATTGGCTCAACCGGCAAAGTCGATTTGTGGGACGGTTCCCAAATGAAAGTCGGCGGTTTGACGGGCGAAGCTGGCGCGAAGATTGTCAACGATTCCGGCAAGACAAGCTGCAAAGGCATTTCCATCGGCAATGGCGTAACCGCCGACAAGACCTTTACATATAACGGCGCTTTCGACCTCAAAGGAAACGTCGTGGAATACGTCGGCGCTGGTACGCAGATTTTCAACGGTAATATTTCCAACGCCAAGATTTCGTCTAAAGCTGGAACTCTGGTTTTGGGAACGCCTGGAAATGAAATCAACATTGGAACCAACTCTCTGGTTAAGACAGACGGCGGCGCCGTTCGCGTTGACGGTAATATTATCGTTAATTCGTCGTACTTTTCTGCCGGCGGAGATTGGACTGGAAACGGAAACATCACAGTCAACAGCGGTACGATGCGAATCTACGGAACGTTTAGCTATCCTAAAGGAATCACGCTCAACGGCGGTACGCTGTTCAACGATGGCGACAGCGACAGCAGCGCAACTGGCAAAGGCGTTGTTAACTCTCCAGTCATAGTTAACTCTGCCAGTAAAGTTCAGTGCGGATGGAGCAGTTCCAAGAGCGGCGAATTGACATTGGCGGGCGGTCTGTACGGCAACGGCAATTTGACTATCAATTCAGACTCCAACATGGGCTGGATTAACATCACCGGCACAGGCGACTACGGCGGCTCTTTAATCGTCAAAGGGAAAGTTCGTATTGGAGGCTCCGGTAAAAATATTGGAACTGCGGCTGAGCCGGCAAGCGCTGCTCCTTATATCGGTTCCAAAGAAATTCAAATGGATGGCGGTCAACTTCACAACTATGATGCCTATCTGACGTTCCCGAACGATTTGAACTTTACAGCCACTACAAACATAATGGCGGGTTGGAACAAAGACATCACCTTAACCGGAAATGTTAAAGGCAGCGGCAATTTTGTTGTTGCGTCTGATTCCGGCTGGGTTATTGCAAAAACCAAATCAGACGGCTCCTTTACAGGCGCAGTTCAGACCAGTTGGGGAAGCGCCACCAGTTACGGAAAATTGAAGCTGGACGCTGAACAGCCCTTCGGTCCCAACGCCGGTCGAGCCAACATCTACGGTCAGCTCGACATGAACGGTTATTCTCAGGCTTTCAAAGGAATTACCAGCGACGTGGACACGTCTACCAGTACTCAAAAGGGAACGATTGTCAACAATACAAACAACTTGTCAACGTTGACCCTGAATATTACCGGCGCCGATAACTCATACGAGGGCGTTATCAACGGCAATATTGAGCTTGTTGTCAATTCAGACGGCGCTGGCAAGCAGACGTTTAACAATAAAGGCAGTACGTTTACCGGAAATGTCGTTATTAATGGCGGTACTGTTGCAACTACCGTGAATCATAACAACTACGCGTCAACAGCTTTGGGCGCGTTCTCCACCACAGGCGGCAGAACGATTACCGTTAATTCTGGCGCTGAATTGTCTTTGGGAACGAACGACGTTCTCGGCGGATGCACTCTTTCCCAATTTAACGAGAACAGCGTCAGATTGATTGTCAACGGCGGTAAGCTGTCCGGCACGAATAACAACCCGCTGTGCAACGCGACGTTCCAAAACGGCGCAGAGGTTTACGGTAACAACAATCGAGACATCTGGCGTTCGTTCTGGCTCATGGGAACAAACAACGTAACCTTTGCTGGCAACGGTTCAACCCCGGAACAACCAGTTAACTTCAACGGGGCGGAAGGCGTTATTTTTGTTCTCGACACAGCGACTTTAAATGTAGACGACATCACCAAGAGTTCCGCTGCTGACCTCGTTGTCAACGTCAAGTTGGGCAACAAGAGCGAAAGCGTTGTTACAAACAACTCTCTGACCAAGACCGGGGCTGGTACAGTCAGACTGACCGCCGCTAACGAATACACCGGCGCGACAACCGTCTCTGCCGGCGCGTTGGCGTTAGCCAGCACAGGAAGCCTCGTCTCCGATGTAACAGTTGCCGCAGGAGCCTCGTTTATCGACGCTGCGCCCACGATTTCGTCCAACGTAACGCTCAACGGCGGTTCGCTGGTTATCGGAGAAACGACCGACTCGACTCAAATCGCCATCGGAGATTTGGCTGTTGACAACGGCTCGATTTTCTTCGATTTCAACAACAGCTCATCCAGTACGGACTACGACCGCTTGACCGTCAATGCGGCGACGTTCACAACTGGTACAATCAGCGTTGCGTTTAACAAGGGCGATCAAACCGATTGGTGGAACAACAACACCGAAAACGGTTACGTTCTTCTTGAAACAACGTCTTTGAACGCGAACCTGGACAACATCCAGCTTTTAGTCAATTCCTCGACGACGGACGCCTGGTATCTCGATACGGTTGGCACGTCAATCGTTTTGAAGAATCAAGCTGTCGAACCGCCGGTAATTGACCAGTATTATCGCGCCAACTCGCCGGAAGCTCTGGCTGAAGACGCATGGACGATTGACGGAACGAACAAACAGGGCATTACGTTTACCGAAGGCGACAACAATGCGGCAACCTATACCGGCGAAGTTGAAATGAACGTCAGCGGAACTGTCGAAGTTGCTGATAATAAGAATCTGACGCTGGCTGGCGTCGTTTCCAGCGAAGGCGATGTTGAAAAGACCGGCAAAGGTACTTTGACTCTTTCTGGCGACAACATGTATACCGGCAAGACAACGGTTTCCGAAGGCAAGCTTACTCTGACCGACGCCGCCGTCAAGGCAAACAGCTCGATTGAAATTGCGGACGACGCCACTTTGGAATACAACGTTGCCGCTAACAAAACCAGACAGCTGGCGTTCACAGACGAAGGTACGACCTCCGTTACCGGTAAGGGAAACGTTATCAAGACAGGCAAGGGAACGCTCAAGATTCTCGCAACTGACGGTCTGTTCGAATCCGATAATTTCGCAGTAGAAGCTGGCGAACTGGACTTCAAGGGAACGTATCGCGGCGATATTGAAGTCAAAGAAGGAGCTACGCTTTCGCCTGGCAACTCGGTTGGCGACCTGACCGTCTACGGCAACGTCAAAATTGACGCCCGCGCGACAGGTTTGTTCGAGTTCAGCCCGTATGACGAGAACAATCTGCAATACGATACGCTTACCGTCAACGATGGCGCGTTTGTAATCGACGAAAACTCGATTATCAAGCTGTTCTTTGTAAGCAATGACGACGCTAAACTCTGGGCGGCGGAAGGATCAGAATACCGGCTGGTTTCCGACCAGGACTTTGACAGCGATATCCCGAAGCTTGGGAATTACCTAAGCTGGTTTGATCTGGAAGGCAGAGGCGACGGTCTGTGGCTGATCGGTCTTTACGCTCCTGGATCTGAACCGGAACCCGGCTCTGGCGTCCCGGAACCGTCAACGTGGGCGCTGCTGATTCTCGGAGCTGCGGGCTTGCTGTATATGCGTAAGCGAAATAAATGAAAGGCGGTAACGAAGCGAACGCAGTAAGCGTAGTTACGCTTAAAAGCGGGAGGAAACTCCCGCTTTTTTGTTAAAAAAATAGACTCTTAGATAACCCCGGGAACGTCAGTTCCCGGGCGTTTTATTGATTGACGTTTTTACTCAACGTTCAATCTCTTTTTCCAGCTTTCAACCTGTTTGGCGACTTCCGCCGGAGCGGTGGAGCCGTAGGACTTAAACGCTGAAATCGCATTTTTCACGCCGAGGACGTTGTAGAGGTCTTCAGTCAGAGCGGGGTCTTCCGTCTGGAATTCCGACAGCGGCAAGTCGGACAGCCGGCAGTCTCGTTCCAGACAAAGTCGAACCAGACGTCCGACAATGTGGTGCGCGGTTCGCTGCGGGATTCCCTTGCCGATAAGGTATTCCATAAACGTCGTGGCGTCGAGATGTCCGCGGTCGAGTTTGTCTTCAATGCGCTGGCGGTTGAGCTGGGCGTCGCGAATAATCGGAGCAACCAGTTCCAGACAGGCGTCGACGGAATCGAAGGCGTCGAAAACCGCCGGTTTGTCTTCCTGAAGGTCGCGGTTGTACGCCAGCGTCAGCCCTTTAACCAGAACGAGCAGCGTTTGAAGCGCGCCAATCGTTTTACCCGTTTTGCCGCGGATAAGCTCCATGGCGTCCGGATTGATTTTCTGCGGCATAATCGACGACCCGGTGCAGAACCGCTGCGGCAGTTTGATGAACTGGAATTCGCTGGAGAACCACCAAATCCATTCTTCCGCCAGCGTACTTAAATGCTCGGCAATCAACGCCAGACAGAAAACAAACTCAATCGCAAAGTCGCGGTCGCTGGAAACGTCCATGCTGTTGCCGGCGACTGCTTCAAAACCGAGATACTCCGCCGTTTTGAATCGATCGATGGGAATTGACGTTCCCGCCATGGCGGCGGCGCCCAGCGAGAGTGTATTGACACGCTTTCGACAGTCTGCCAGACGCTCTCTGTCGCGCTGGAATTTTTCCGTATAACAAAGCCAGTAATGCGGAGCCAGAACCGGCTGCGCTCGCTGCGTATGAGTGTAGCCCGGCAGAATGACGTCCATGTCGGCAGCGCAGCGTCCGACGAACGCCTTTTGAACTTCCGCCAGCCGCGCGTCGATTTGGTCGATGGCGTCTCGAACCCAAAGACGGAAATCGGTCGATACCTGGTCGTTACGGCTTCGCCCGGTATGGAGCTTTCGCCCGACGTCGCCCAGCTTGTCCGTCAGAGCGGACTCGATGTGCATGTGAATGTCTTCTTTTTCAATCGAGAAAACAAACTCGCCGCGTTCGATCTGTCCCTGAATTTCCAGCAAACCGGACTCGATCGCCTGAAATTCCTCAGTCGTCAAAACGCCGACGTCCGCCAGCATCCGCGCGTGCGCAATCGACCCGGCAACGTCTTGTTTGTACATGCGTTTATCAAACGAAATGCTTTCGCTGAACTTTTCCATCAGAGGGTCGGTCTTTCCAGTAAAGACTCCCCCCCACGCCTTTTGAGTATTATCTTGTGACATTGTGATATTAGATTAATATTGATTGCGAATTGCGAGTCAGCTTTTAGCTTCTAGCTCCTAGTTCCTAGCTTGGTGATTTTAGCTTCCAGCTTTAACAATTAACGCCGAGAACTACAAATGCACAAGCTAATAGCTAGCGGCTAATAGCTAGTAGCTTTTCAATCTTGCTTTGAACGCTTCCAAACCAGCTTGATAGGCAGGAATCCATTCTGCAACGGGTTCGACGACGTCTTTGAACTGAACCATCTGTTTGACGGCTTCCGAGGGCGTGTATTCTTCCATCAATCCGGAAGTGGGAGCGTAGGGGAACGCGCCGTCAGCGGCGGTTCGGCTCATCA
The DNA here is from genome assembly GCA_017557195.1 of Thermoguttaceae bacterium. Lineage (GTDB taxonomy): Bacteria > Planctomycetota > Planctomycetia > Pirellulales > Thermoguttaceae > RUG11551. Next base: position 48,518 of record JAFZAL010000050.1, read on the forward strand.
TAGCCTCGGCGCGACGGTAGTTTTCCAACGCCGCCAGCGCTGTAACAGCCGCGCCCAGCGCCGGGCCTTCCGAACTGACAAGTCGTTTGAGCGGCATGTTCAAAACGGAAGCGAGAATCTTGCACATCAGCAAGCTCTTTGACGTCCCGCCGGAAATGGTAATTTGATTGATTTCCTGACCGGCGCGTTTGTGCTCTTCTACGCCCAGGGCGATTAAATACGCCAACGCTTCCAGACAAGCTCGATAGCGAACGCCAATCTCCTGCGGTTCTGCGCCGATCCACGACAAATGCGGTTCGGTAATTCCAATCGACGGTTCGGAAACGATAAACGGATCAATCGCCCCGCCGGAACAGCCGGGGACGACAGCGTTCGCCGCCGCTTCCAGCTGAGCGTAATCGACGTTTTTGCCCATAACGCGATCGATAAAATACGCGCCGTTGGAATAACATCTCATCAGCAGATACGGTCCCCAGTTGAGGGACATGACGTCCAGGTTGACGTCGTCTGCCGGAATGGTTGAACATGAGGAATTCACGACGGCAGAGTTTCCGAGGATAATCGCCATCTGCCCGGCTTCGACCGCGCCGCCGCCGATAAGACCCGCTTGCTGATCGTCGCTGGTTGGGAAAATCAGGGGACGAAGCATTGTTGACGGCAGGTTGCATTCAACCGCAAGCGACTCGGAAATGCGTCCGACAGGAATATACTGGTCAATAATTTCCGGCAGAGCGTCCCACGCCAAAGCGCGGTATTCCTCATTCTCAATCGCGTTGAGCATTCCCTTGCGCCATTCTTTGGTTCGGAAGTCCATCATACCGGTGCTGGCGGCGGAAGAAACGCTTATGACGTCAAAGTTTCCCGTCAAATACCCGGCGGAAAGAACCCCATGCGTTGCCAGACGACGCGTGCGAAGCCAGTCTTCCTTTGACAGCGTCTGCTCGTCTTTAACCAGATGTGACAACGAATATCGAACCGCCCAAGGACCTCCGATGAGTTCCTTCACCTTTTCAGCGCCGCCGATACGCTCTGTACCGAGTTGGCAGTACTTCGCCAGCGTCTGGTCGTTCCAGCAAATCGCGCGTCGAACCTGATTGTTGTTTCGGTCGATTCGTCCGCACGTATGATGGGTTGCGGAAATGCCGCCGCCCGCCCAGTCTTTCAGACGTCCCAGGTCGCGAAGCTGATTGGCAATGTCGCGAGTTGTCGCACGCGCCTGACCTTCCAGTTGGAGCAGGTTAAGTTCAATCGCTCCGGGATCGTCAATTGAATCTCCGTACGTCAAGTCCGTCGGGAATCGGGACGACGCAAGGACGTTTCCGTTAATATCGAACGCGAGGCACTTGACCGCGCCTGTACTAAAATCCCAACCGGTTACGACCGTTTCTGGCGGCAAAAATTTTAATTCGCTCATGATGTTTTAAAAGTTGCGAGATGTTAGTTGCGAGTTGCGGTGCGGAGCCGCACGGGCGAAATGACGAGGTTTTGCGACCGAAAAAACTGTTTTCGGCGCTACCCAATTCCAATTGGGAACCGACCCTGTCGGTGCGAGTTGCGAGAGAATTTTGTGGAGCGCTTTGCGTATCTCGCTACTCGCTACTCGTTACTCGCAACTCTTATTATATTGTATACGGAATTAAAAATTATGCAAGACGCTGGGGACAGGATTGAAAAAAATGAGTTTTGAGATTATAATATAAGGGAATAGGGAATGGGGAATAGGGAATGGTACTTCGCCTTCGGCTGTTTAGGGATAAGGGAATAGGAAATAGGGAATAGTAATTCGCCTATGGCGAATTTTAAGATTACTCCCTACTCCCCACTCCCTACTCCCTATTCCCTACTCCCTACTCCCTACTCCCTACTCCCCACTCCCTCCTACCCTACCTATGAAATCCCGATTTCCTTCTGTCGAGACTGCCGATGAAGACGGTTTGATTGCCGTCGGCGGAACGCTGAAACCAGACTGGCTCATTGATGCGTATACTCACGGGATTTTTCCGTGGCCGATGAACGAGGACTTTCCGATAACGTGGTTTTCTCCCGACCCTCGCGCCATTTTGCCGCTGGACAAGGCGCATTTCTCCCGTCGTCTTTTGAGAACAATTCGGAGCAAAAACTGGCTTTACAGCATCGACAACGCATTTGAAGACGTCATTCGCGGCTGCGCTGCCGATCGGAAAGACGAACCGGGAACATGGATTACCTCTAAAATGATTCGCGCCTATTGCGAAATGCATCGGCTTGGTTACGCTCACAGTTTCGAGGTCTGGGAGCAGAACGGGGAAGAACGCAGCCTCATCGGCGGCGTCTATGGGTTGGCGTTCAATCGCTTTTTTGCCGGCGAGTCCATGTTCCATACCGTAACCGACGCGTCGAAAGCCGCGCTCTGGTATCTGGTTAAAACGCTTAACGAAAACGGGTTCCTTCTTTTTGACTTGCAAGTTATTAACGACCACACGAGACAATTCGGAACGATTGAAATACCCCGCAAAGAATACCTTCGTCGGCTGGAAGAAGCGTTAAAAAGTCAATAAGTACAAGTATAATTGTTGTATATAGGCCGTTCTAGCGCTTATTTCTTAAAAATTTTAAAAATTTTCTAAAAAATTGGTAACAACCAAGGCGTGTTTTTCGTTATTAGAAGACAGAACGAACATTGAGGTCGGGAGAATGCTCAATTTTCCGTTTTAGTATTGGAGAGACGACACCGGTATGGAGCTTGCTCCACTGTCCATTACGATTGTTCCCTTTTACCCCTGTTTTACCCGATGAATCAAAATTCAATCCCAACAGACGCTCCGCATTACGAAGAAATTCGTCGATATTGTTTCCGATTAACCAATTCGGAAACTGAGGCGTCAGACCTTGCGCAGGAAGTCTACGTCCGTTTGTGCCAATCAAATCGCACTCTGGAAGGAGCGCATTTGCGTCACTGGCTCTTTCGCGTTGCGCGAAACCTGGTAATCGACAGGCTTCGCGCCAAACATCCGGAAAGAATATCTCCGGATGTCGAAGGAATGCAGTTGGCGGATATGCCTGACCGCAAATCCGTCAATCCTGCGGCCATGGCAGAGCAGCAGGACTTGATTCAAAATGTTTTGTCTGCGTTGAATAATTGCGACAAGAGAACTCGAGAGATCTTCCGACTTAAATTCTACGAAAATAAATCTTCTTCAGAAATCGGAAATCAAGTCGGAATATCTTCCAGTACCGTTCGCAAGATTCTTTTGGGTAAACTTCAGGAATTTCGCGAGGCTTTTCAAAAGATGGGAGCCGTCGGCTGACGAAAGTCGCCGTTATCAGCTTCCCTGAAGCTCCTTGCGTTTTAACAATTCTTTATCCCTTTTAACCCCAACAAGAATAATTGAGAGAATAATCATGGCTGGCAACTTCACAAACAATACGAATAACAACACTACAAAAAATGTTTCAGAGTTGAAAATTGACGATGACCGACTCGTTCTCTACGCCATCGGCGAACTGACAGCTGACGAAATGGCTGACATCGACGAATACGCTTTTACTCATCCTGAAACCAACGCCAAACTGGAAGGTCTTTTGGAAATTGTTGACCTTATCGAAAGCTCCCCTGAACTTCAGCAGGCATTGGAAGATCCCGGCGTTTTGGCTGAATTTTTGATCTTCCTGGCGAGTTTTGGAAACAAGCTCTGGCCGTGGCGTCAAAAGAACGGCAAAAAGACTTCCCTTCTGGCAGCAATCAAACAAAAGTTCCAGGAGTGGACGCGAAATGTGGAGCCAGAACCGGAGGACGGCTTGGACGAGTTCGGCTTTTCATACGAAGCCAAAAGAACTGGCAGATCATTTGGCTTGGGACGCGCGTTATTCAGTTTAAGGAGCCCCGTCTTGCATGACGTCTGCTGTTGCTGCTCGATGCCGTCGTCTTTCGAGCCGCCCGTTCCACAGTTCATTCCCAACGCGCTTGACGGTTTCACCGCAGAAAAGAAAAACGTCTTTTTGACCGTAACAGACAACCCATTTTCGACCTTTGGCTTGGACGTTGACACCGCTTCGTATACCTTGGCGAAACAGTACATCAAAAAACGCAATCAGCTGCCGCCGCCGGAATCTGTTCGGGAAGAAGAGTATATCAACTTCTTTGACTGGTGTTTGCCCAAACCGGAAAAAGACAGCGTCTGCCCGTTCAAACCAACTGTTGAAATCGGACCTCATCCGCTTAAACCGAATCTGCTTTTGGCGAAAATTGGCATTCAGGGAAAAACGCAGTCCAGAGAAAACGTCCCCGCAATCAACCTGACGTACCTGATTGACGTCTCCGGGTCAATGGGCGCTGAAAACAAACTGGAACTGATTAAAAAGTCGCTGTGCAATCAAGTTGATTTCCTTCGGGAAGAGGATTCCATTTCCATCGTAACGTACAGCGATACTGCCAAAGTCCTGTTGAGTTCAACCCCGGTTAAAAATCGAAAGGAAATCAAATCGGTAATCCATTCCCTGTACGCCGACGGCTGCACGAACGCGTCTGACGGTCTGGTTTTGGCGTATCGGGAAAACAAAAAGCGGTTTGATTCCAAAGGCGTCAACCGGGTTATCCTCTGCTCAGACGGCGATTTCAACGTTGGCGTAACAGACAGAGACGAACTCAAGAGCCTCATTAAACAACAGGCGCAGTCCGGCGTTTTCCTTACCGTTCTCGGCTTCGGCATGGGGAACTATAAAGACAACACGATGGAAACGCTCGCCAATTACGGTCAGGGTTCGTACCATTACATCAACAGCAAAAAAGAAGCGAAACGGATTCTGGAAGACGAAAACTTCGGCTCCATGCTGGCCATTGCCAAAGACGTCAAAATTCAAATTGACTTCAACCCGGCGAGAGTCCAGTCGTATCGGCTTATCGGCTACGAAAACCGCGTCATGGAAGCTCAGGACTTTAATAACGACAAAAAAGAGTCCGGCGCCATCGGGGCAGGACAGAACGTGTTGGCTCTGTACGAGATTGTTCCCGTTGGAGTGGTCAACGAACTGGAACCGTCCGTCGATAAATCCCGATACGAGAAGTTCCATCAGACAGAACAGAAAGCAGAGCAGGGCGAAGAGCAAACAACGGCGTCTTTCGACCCTCTGTCGAACGAGCTGTTCCTGGTAAAGATTCGCTGGAAGGAACCGGATGCTGATGCGTCACAGTATCAGGATTTCCCGGTTGGCGATCCGACCGCCGAGGAAAAGGCGAACGTCAGCCCAGACTTCAGGTTCGCCTACGCTGTCGCCTTGTTCGCCCAGATTCTGGCTAACGGGAATTACACCTGCAACGCTAAATTCGACGACGTCCTCAAGCTCATTCCAGAAAACCGAACCGAACAGCAAGAGAAATTCGTCAAGCTGGTTGAAAAGGCAAAGAAAATTAATTCGTAATTCGTAATTACGCAAGCGATCACCCATATTCTTCCGTTGCGCCATGCAGAAAGGCTAAAGGGAACAGCTGGACTGCATGGCGTATTTATTTACGATCGTCGATTTTGTTCGCCTGACGGCGAATGCGTAATTCCGCTCCCGTTGGTCGCTTCATTACCGCCTTTCATCTATTGCTTACTCTCAAGATCTTCGTATCTCAATCGAATAAACCGCGGTCGATATTCCATTGGATTGCGCGGAAGACGTCCCAGTCGGTTGACGTTGTACGAAATAATCAGGTATTCGTCTGTCGATAAATCGGGGTGTCCTTTGCCGTTGTAAACGCTCACGCCGTCTTTGTGTTCTGGAGCGCGATAGATTACCGTCGGTTCAGAAAACGGACCAATCGGGGAATCGCCGATTCGATATTCTACAAGCGGGGAGATGCCGCGTCTTGTATTGACTTGTATGTATCGTCCTTTCTCCGGTCCGGATGGAATTGGAGAAACGGAGAACTCGCAAGAAATCCCTTTCGCTAAAGGAGCGCAGCGTTTTAAGTCCTCGACCCAGTCTTGGCCGTCCCAAAATCGCCATGCGGAGACGTCACAAAATTTTTCAACTGGAACCCGAGCGGCAACCATATCTTTACGCGAACGTTCCCGGGCGTTGTCCTGATAGCCGTAAATATAATAGTACCCATCTACAGGCTTGTCGAGAACCGCTCCGCCGAAAACGATTTGCCCTTTCTCGTTGGGCGACTGCAGCGGGACGTCTCTCTTAATAACCGCGTGAGCGAAATCCGGTCGTCCATCATCACGAATCGGCAGAGATATCAAGTCGATTCTCTCCGGCTTCCAGTTCTTGCCGCATCTCATTGCAAACAGATGCAGCGTCCTATTGAGGAATACGCCGTCTTGAATCCAGTACCGATCCGGAAAAAGATTGCTCCCTTTTTCTGGAACAAAAGTCTCGAGATTTCCGTTCGCCGGTTTATACCAAAACGAATGGTTGACCATGTAAATGTCTTTGAACCGTTGTCCGTTGTCTTGAGTCGTACCGCAAAGCGTATCGCTAAACCAGAAATACAGATTACCGTTCGCCGGATTTTTTACGCTGTAAACGCCGTCCGCGCCAAGCCAACCGCTGGTTTGATTCGTCAACGCATTCCAATCTTCCGCCGGTTGAGCCGTCAGCGCCGCCATTAAAAAAATCAAAATACAATTCATAATTCAACGCTCCTCAATTGTTATTTGAATATATTTTACTATATTTTGAAAACAAAAAACAGGGGGCGTCTGTTTAGAAAAAACAAAGGGTGCACGCAAAATTTTCTTGCGAAGATAGATAAGCTGAGAAGCAGGAACGCGTCCCGGAGGGACGCAACCCTTGTAACCGTGGGCTTCAGCCCACGGGATAGGCTCGATAATAACAAAATCGATAAATACCCTTTTCCTCCCCTCCAGCGCCAGCGGCGCTGGAGGGGAGGAAAAGGGGTTAACTCGATTAAAGGACTTGGTTTGTCTCCTCCGGCGGTTGAAACCGCCGGTTATAGAGAGTTACGTCCCTTCGGGACTATGCGGCGGACTGCGTCCGCTGCCGCTATCGCGACGTATTATATCAGACGTTTTTGCAGAGTCAAAACTCTATTGAGCGCCGGA
>JAFZAL010000051.1 GCA_017557195.1 Thermoguttaceae bacterium
CGAACTTCGCGTGAGGTTTCCCACTGTCGCAAAATGATATTTCCCGATGACTTGCTTTAAAATTTACACCGGGTATAATTTTACATAGTAGAATGTTGACAAACGCGTCTGACGCGTTTATCGTGTTTTCTTTCCCCTGCCTATAAAAGAACGATTATGTTAAAATCAAGAATTCAGTCGTTTCTGTTATGTCAGTTGGTCGTCATAACGACCTTGGCGACGGCGTTCGCGTTTGAATCCCCGCTTGATCTTTCCGACCCGTCCAAACTGCCGCCGGCGCCGGCGAAAGCGATTGCGTATCCGGAGCGGAATCCTCAGCGTCTGCTGGAGAATTTCCAGAACCCGCCTGCCGGGTACGGCGAAGTCCCGTTCTGGTGGTGGACTGGCGACCGACTGGACAAGAAGCGTCTGGAATGGCAGCTTGAACAGCTTCATAACAAAGGCATTTCCGGAGTGCAGGTCAATTACGCTCACAAAGACACTGAAGGATGGGGCGCGTACAACAACGATCCGCCCATCTTCTCGGACGAATGGTGGGACTTCTATTCTTACGCCTCCAAGGTTGCGGCAAAGTACAACATGGGAATCGGCTTGAGCACGTACACGCTCGACTGGAACAACACCAAAAACCTGTTCAACGACATTGTCTACAACGAAAAAGAATTCAACGCCCGCGCCCTGAAAGGGAACCAGGTCAACATGGCTAAACCTGGCGCGACGTTTGAGCTCAGAGAATCGGAAAACCATATTGCGTTCGCCGCCTATCCGTTAGAAAACAGCCGCATTTCCGGTCCCGGGTTCAAGCTGGAAGCGGACGAGAACGGGAAATATCATATTCCAGCAGACGCCCCAGCGTCACAATATACAATTTGGGAATATCGATACGAAGTTCAGCCCGGCACGATTAACCCAATTCATCCGCAGTCCGGTCAGCGGGTTATCGACAAGTTCTTCCAGCCGTTTGAAGATCATAATGGAGGTTCTTCCGCCGGTTTGAACTATTTCTTTTACGACGAATTGAGAATTGGATACGACGGCTGGCAGTGGACGGACGACTTTGCCGAACGCTTTGCGGAGGTGAAGGGATACGACTTCTACAGCGTCGCGCCGGGGCTGTTTACGGACCTTGGAGATATAACCTCAAAAGTCAAAATGGACGTCATGGACGTTCAGGTTTATCTGGGCGAGCTGCGGTACTTCAAACCCGTTTTTATGTGGCATTATTCCCGCGGGCTGACGTTCGGTTGTGACAACCTCGGGCGAGGAAAACAACCGAGTGTGTATCACGACTATTTTCGCGCGATTCGATGGTATACGGCGCCCGGGCACGACACGCCGGGCGGCAGCGCCGACTTCATCAAAGACAAGGTTTCGGCGTCCATCAGCAACCTGTATCAGCGTCCGCGCGTTTGGCTGGAGGGCTATCATTCCCTCGGATGGGGCGCCAATCCCAACGGATTGATGTACGCAACCAACGAGAACTACGTTTTCGGAACGACGCTGTTCAATCTGCATGGGTTGTACTACACCACTCACGGCAGTTACTGGGAATGGGCGCCGCCGTGCTACCATTTCCGCATGCCGTACTGGAAGCACATGGACGTCTTTCTGAAATACTACGAGCGTCTGTCGTACGTCCTCAGCCAGGGAACATGGCAGGCGGAAGTCGCGATTATCTATCCCGTCGCGCCGTACTACGCCGGGCTGCAAGCCAACCAGAACGAAGCGACGTCAGCGGCGTTCAACTTGGCAAAACAGATCTATGCGACAAATCGTGACATCGCCTTTATAGACGAGCAGTCGATTCTTCGCGCGTCGATCGTTCCTTCAAAAGGTGCGGAGCCGGCGAAACTGTCCGTTTCCAACATGAATTTCGCCGCTGTCGTCATTCCGTCTATGGAAGCCCTGCGCTGGGACGTGTTGACCAAACTGCGTCAATTCCAGCTTGCCGGCGGGACGGTTTATATCTACGGAAAGAAGCCGATTGTTTCGGATCGCGCCGGGGCTAACGACCCGGTTCTGAACAAGTTGGTAGACGAGATTATTCAGACGGCGCAGGAACGCATCGCCGACGTCGAAACAAACCGCAAGTTTACTGAACCCGATGCCGAGCCGCGAGTTTATCCCGGCGGGTTTACCGGGTACTGGGCGTGGTCGAAGGAATGTGTTACCAACATTCAGGCGGTGGGAACGCTCAAAGGGCTTTCCAACCAGCCGGCTGAGTATCAGGTCAAGTTCTTTACCGACAATCACGGCGACCTGTACGTCAACGACAAGCGCGTTTGCTCCAACGTCAATTATACATCCGGCTGGACGGGAACGCTGACGCTCAAAAACGGCGACAAAATCAAAATCGTCGCTAAAGACGACGACCCATACGGGAATCAAACGGCGGGCATTTTCTTCGCCGTCTCCGATGGAGAAAAGACGCTTTTTACAACGCTTGATCTGGGATACAAGATTAACGACAACGACACAGTCAAACCGCTTGACCAGTTCAACGTTCACGACCTGCACCGATTCGGCAAAATCAACGTTCGGTTTCCCCGATACACAACGGGATCGGCTGAGCTGGACAAACAGGTTTACCTGTTCCCGCAAGACGTCCGCGCCGCCTCGCCGATTAAATATCTGCACCGCAAAGCTGGCAAGTACGACGTCTATATGGTCATGGGCGCGGAGAAGAATTCCATCGTGTCGTTCCGCTGTACGGGACGTCCGGAACGCTGGAATCCGATGACGGGCGCTGTCTCTCCCGCGACTGTTACAGAAGTCAAAGACGGGTATACGTCCATTCAGATTCCAGTTACCGCCAGCGAGGCGTGTTTGTTTGTCTTTGATTCAACGCAAAAGGCGCAAGTCTCCGCGCCGGTTGAACAGAAAGAGCTTGACGTCGTCCCACTGTCGGGGTCGTGGACGTTCAAGCTCATTCCGACCATGGACAACCAGTGGGGCGATTTCCGTCTTCCTGTAACGCCCGACAACCGCATGATCGGGGCGGAAGCGCGCCGATTGTATTATCGCGTTTCGGAAACAGAGAACTGGAAGCCGTGTTCCGTTGGCTACGGACAGCGGTTCTGGCTCAAGTCCGTTCCGACGACAGCCGCGCCGACGTCCAATCCGGTGAAGTCGATGGAGTCGCTGGATTCCTCTTGGTCGCCGTACGAGTTCTCCTGGCGATGGGGTATTGAAGGCAATCCGGGACATCAGGGCTGGCACGGTTTGAAGGAGAACTTTAGCGACCATTTCATCGCTCTGGGCGCGACGCAACGCGGACATAACGAAACGCTGTTCGTCGACGAAAAACCGCAAAAGCGCTACTATTTGACGACTACAGTTTGCTGGAAGGGAACGGCGACCATTCAAAAGGGCGGGAACCTGCCTGACGCCGTTTTCCTGGACGACAAACCCGTTCCGCTCGACGCGAAAACGATTGAGCTATCTGGAAAACCGCAGGTTCTGACGCTCTCGTATCCGATGGCGGGGCGCGGGTTCTGGTTCCTGGAAAAGGGTGCGAAGCCGCACGGGCGAGTGGACGAGGTTATGCCTCCGAAACAGCCGGTTTTGGCGCTACCCGCGTCCAATCAGGAACCGACCTTGTCGGGTGTACATGAACTGCGTCAGGCGCAGCCGGAATGGGACGATCAGCCTCGACAGGTCAAAGAAAAGGCGTTCCCGAATTCGATGAGCTGGTTCGTTCTCGACGCCGTCGAGTTCAGCGCTGTCAAACCGACAACAACGAGATACCGCTTTGACGCGCCCGCCGGCTTGGACGGTTTGACGCTCACGATGGCGGAAGCTGTTACATCGACGCCCCAAGTATTCGTTGACGGCAAGGAATTCCCAGTGAAGTCAACGGCGCCGGTTGAACTCAAAACGCGACGCTGGGTCTGCTCCGGCATCGGGGCGGTGAAACCGTCCTATGTCGAGATTGTCCTGCCGGACTGCCCAGTTCAGGGCGGAGCCGCGTTTGCGGAACCGATTGTTTTCTCAACCAAGCAGGGCGAAGTTGACGCCTTGACCGACTGGAGCTGGAACGGAACCGGACTGAACTACTATTCCGGCGGCGCCGTCTACGGAAAAACGATTACTGTTACAAAAGAGCAGGCGCAGACAAAAGCCATCCTGTCGCTGGGCGACGTCTGCGCGACGGCGGAAGTTCGAATCAACGGGAAATCCGTCGGCGTCCTGGTCTGCCAGCCGTGGGAACTCGACGTAACAGGCTTCTTAACCGAAGGCGAAAACCGAATCGAGATTGAGGTCTACAACACGTTGGCGAACCATTATCGAAGCATTCCGACCAACTACCACGGCCCGACGTACAAGTCCGGCTTAATCGGCCCCGTCGAACTGCGATTCGAGAAGTAGACTATGTGACGCTTGCGACGGGGACTGCGGCGGCTTGACGTCGCCTTGTCCAATGACCCGCTGAAAAACTTCGGTAAGCACGGATCGCGGCAGTCCTCTGCCGCAAAAGAAGCCTCACGCAAAGTTCGCGAAGTTCGCAAAGTATTTTTTACGCCCACGGACAGCTCCCATTGAGATGTCATCGAGTCAAGATTCTGAATTCTCCCGAGTTAAAAAGGGATACTTTTCCGAACTCTCCAATTCCTGAATTCTTTTATACAATTTATTATTTGCAATGAATTCAAAAACTTCCTTTGGGACGTAATCTTTCCACGTTTCAAAGGGATATGTTCTTAAATCGCAGGAATTGACGCCTGCCCGGCGGTGAATTACACAGTGAATTCCAGCCTTGATGAATGGTTGGTATACAAACGGGTTGTCGCTAAAAACAATTTTCAGATTTTGTACGGTCTTTAATACGTTTGAAACCCATGTCTCCGGCTCGGCTCCCTTGAGATGGCGTACAACAACGCGATTTGTCAAATCGTTGTTTTGCAAAACCTCATTTATCATGAATTCGCGTTCTGAGACAGTCAAGAAATTGGATTTGTTCAGTTCTCCAACGTCCCCAATCAGTACACACAACGTTATATCCGGATACGCGCTGCAAATGCTTTTGATGCGTTCCAGATGAGCGTTGGTAAACGGCTGAAATCGTCCTGGAAAAAGACCAGTTTGAACGATGGCTTGTTCCATACTAAATCCGGTTTATAAAATTGAATTCATTGAGTTTGTCCCTTGATTTTAATTCTTTTTTTAGGAAAGCCAATATGGATATTGTCTCTTCCCGCCAAATAGAACGTCGGGAACAATTCTAACAGTTCAGGTGTTGAAAACGTATACTCGGAAATGTTTTCAGCTGAAAGCGTTTCTGCCAGCTTCATCAGCAAACGGAAATCCAGTTCATGAGGAATATCCAGCCAGGTTTCAAACGCGCGGGCTTTTTCAAGGATTGAAGTACGATATTCCTCTCCAATTAAAAAAACCGGATAATTATACATGAAAATGCGGCGAATTGCCGGAGAGCCAGCGTCTTGAAGTTCCTTCCAAAGAACAGTCCACGATACAAGATTAATCGTAATGTCAATTCCATTTTGATGATTACGATTCACAAAATCCCGGACGGGTTTTTCGAACATTTTTGGACGATTAACCAGCAATATTAAATCCACGTCGTCTCGGCATTTGGGAATAACCGTTGTTACCATTTGTGGGTTTGCTCCAGAAATAATCCTGTGATCAATGTTCGGAGCGGTTCGCCCTTTGCCGTGAGCTGTTGAGCCATGCAAGATTAGACACATAGATTCCTCATTCGCGTTGAAATCAAGCTCTGTTTCCAGCATGATTCGAAAGTCAAGAGCGACCTGAACGTTCTTTTGTGTAATTGATGAAAACGATTTAGTAAAGCTCCAATCGTTTGACTTCAGCGCGCGGCAAAACAATTCGTGCGTTTGTGAAAACCGGTCATTCCAGGAGGCGACAAGTTTACTGCGTTTTGCCTGAAGCTTTTTGAAAACTGTATCGAACATGTTAACTCCTGCGAATAATATCAACGGCTGTTTTTAACGATTCGGCGTTCTTTTGATAGGGAATAGCATAAAAGTTCACCGCTCCGCTGCGAATGCTTCGCGCCAGAGATTGAAAGAACCTCTGTCTGTCCTGGCTTATAGAATGAATCATGTTCTTCTGACGAACGCTTCTGACTTTCTCAAACGGATATTTATTATCCGACAAACAGCAAAATGGAATGTGTTTTGAAATATGCATAAATGCCTGATTCAGTTTTTCTGCATTGGGCTTTGACGACAGACGAAGTTCGTCGCTTGATACAAGAAAATAAATATCTTTAATTGTAACGCGATCTCTGACCGGCGTTTCGAGTTTATCTAGAGGAAAAACGATTTTATCGCGAAAACCATGGGGAATTGCAGGCAATTTCAGCATGGATCGAGACAACAGTTTGAGATTAACCAGATTGTTGACGTCGTTACAGTTTACAGACATGTTCTTTTCCAGACACTGCGCAGACATGACGTTGTCATTTTCGAGAATGATGTCGCACCAGTCGTCAGTAACGACAAAGTCGCAGTATTTTAGCAGATTTAAAAAAACAAACGATTTCCCGGCGCACGCATCGCCAAGCAGCAGCTTTCCCCGATTGTTCATTGAAAAAGCGCATGCGTGAACTCCCTGCCGATATTGCGAAGCGCGACAGGAGCTTGCCATGGCGGAAACCAGGCTTTTCATTTTACCATAATGTTCTTTTCCGGCAAACAGAAGACGATTATGAGTAAAATCGACTGCGAAGTTTTCTTCTTTAGCGAGAATGCGAGGATGCAAAGACGGCGTTACATAGAATACTTCAGCATCCGGCGCGTTGTCTGTTATTTCAGCCGATAAATTCTTAACGTACCAGCTAAATATGGGTTCTATGTTACAGCCAAGGCGAATAGCGCTGTCCCCGCATTTCACAGTAACCATGGGAAGCGCAGACGGCAGCGTATTCAAATAGATGGCGCGTATTTGATTCATCAGTTGTCCTCATACGACAGGGTCATTCTGATTCCATCCGCCAACGAAACCGGCTCAATTCCCAATTCCTGATTGGTTTTTTGATTGTTTAACGACACGTCCAGCGGACGAATCGCCGTTCGTTCGGATGAAAAGCTTTGAACCAAATTCGGAGCGCCGCGCATTGAAGCCGCTAAAACGCCCAAATTATAGCGGGAAATGCGGTCGCTGCCGGAACAGTGAAATATTCCCGTTTTGCCGTTGTAGATTATTTTTGACAATCCGAGAACCAAATCGTTAATATACGTTGGAGTGCAAAAGACGTTGTCCGCTAAAGCGACGCTTTTGCCATGCAACGTTCTTTCAGAACACCAGTGAACCAGCAGCGACTGATTGTCGATTGTATCTTGCTGAAGTATCGACTGCAGGCTTTTGCGTTCTTCAGGCAGTAACGGGCCGTAAACTAGAGCGGTGCGAACAACAGCCCATCGGGACGTTAGTTTGACAATCTCTTCGCCAATCACTTTCATCTGACCGTAGGCGTTTGCCGCTTTTGGGAGCGTATCTTCTGTAAATGACGGCGCTGAGCGCTTGCCAAAAGCCATGTCCGATGAAATAAAAATCAGATGGACGTCAGGGTTTTGAAGAGCGTATAAAACAAACGGTTTTAAGGAAAATACGTTAACTAAACCAGCTTTATACGTATCTTTTTGGCAAAGTTCCAGCCCTTTTATCGCTCCATTGAGAACAATGGTTTCAGGACGGCGCGTTTCTAAAATGGAGTTAACTGCGTCATTATCTGTCAAGTCGCAAATTGAAATGGGCAAATCCTTATTCCACGAGGAATGATTAATATCAATTCCCGTAACAGAATTCCCGGCATTATCGTTGAGCAGAAAACGCATCAGTCTTGAACCGATAAAACCATCTGCGCCAGTTATTAAAATGTTCATTGCAATAATAAAGCCAAAGCTTTCTTGTCAGAAATAAACAAGATATATCCAGAAAACCAATTACTGGATATAATCTAACATTGGAATAAAGGAATTCTTTCTTTGACGCGTATAATCCAAGGCATATAATAAAAATTCCACTTTGATTTTTATTATACTGGAACTCGAGAATAATACAAGGGGCGTTATGAGACAGGTAAAATGCGGACGCCTGCATTTTATTTGCTTAAATGCACAGATTGGGCGCAATAGCAAAATCGGTTAGCCGCTTCGAGTTCTATTACGCCCAAACGCCGGATTGTCCGTCTCACTCGTCCCTCTTTTTCAACACGATAGCGATAAAATTCAGGTATTTTCCGCCTCCGGCTTCGATGGCTTTTCGGTCGCCGATGGCGTACTCGTTTTCCTGACGGAGCCAGTCCGTCCAAACTTCTTCGTTACTGTCCATCTCTTTTATAGAAAGAATCTCGGCGTCTTTGGAGCTTTCCATGATCTTTGTCCAGTACGCGATATCGTGAATGTAGTCCAGCTGATCCGGCGTCCAGGACAGGAGCAGTTCCGGAGGAAGATTGTTGTGACAGTCCCGCTTCATGCCTGGAATGGCGATATAGATCATCGCGCCGGGTTTGACAAACGGGAGAAGTTTCTCGTCCAGATAATCGGGATCGCGCCCGAAGTAGTTGTAGGAATCGACGCAGACGACAGCGTCGAAAAAGTCCTTTTCAAAGGACAAGCTGGTCGCGTCGGCTTTGACGGGTACGATCTGACCGCGGGGAACGCCCATAGCGTCGAAGAACGCTTGGTTCTCCGCCGGGTCGCTCCACAGGTCGCAGGCGTAGACGGTAACTCCGTACTCCTTTGCCAGAAAAACTGACGTCAGCCCCATGCCGCTGCCCAGATCGCAGACGACGGCGCCGGAGGGAATCTGACAACCCTGCAGCAGCTCCTCTTCCAGCTTGACGGGGTTCGGTCCCATAATTCGGGATTGCAACGCTGGCGTATTGTACTTTTCGCTGAGTATGTATTTCATGATTTTTTACTCCTTGCATTTTAGCAGCGCATCGGGGTTCGGTCCCGGCAGAGTTGGGATTCCGAAGAAGGTAAATCCGTTGTCTTCCAGAACGCCCTGGGATGGACGGTCAAACTGAATTCTCCAGACGCCGGCGGGCGGTGTCGTTCCTTCGTCTGTAAAGTAGCCGACGGCTGAGGAGATGCTGTCTTGCTGCCAAACCTGATTTCCAGCCGGGTCGAAAAGGATTGCTTTGACACATTCCGAGCCTGCGCCGAATACCTTCACGCCGAATTCTTTCGTTCCCTCCGGGACGTAAAAATACAGGCTTCCGACAGAGTAAACCAGATGAACCGCTTTCTCGCCGTTAATCGCGGCGGGGGCGTTACATTCTCTCATCGCGACAGCGTGAGCGCCGACGTCTATGTCAAGTTTGTAAACGCCGGTTTCGGTTGCAGTAAAGACGTATTCCTTCTGCTTGCCCATCTCGGTAGATGGGAGTTTGGTCGTTTTGCCGGATGGGGCTGTGAGCAGAACCGGCTTGACGGCGGGTTCAGAACGTCCGACGCGGCGCTGTTCCAGGACGAAGCGAATCTCCTGCCCGCTTTTCGCGTAGAGCAAGTACTGCGTCTTCGAGCGGCAATAAATCCGATCGAATTCCTTTGCGTCGCTGGATGATTCGTTTACGGGAACAAGCGCTTGAGCGTCTGGTTTTAAACGGGGAATCTGTCGGCTGTTAATCGTCGGAAAGAGCCTTTGAACGTCGAGTTTGTCAAGCGTAAAGATTTGTTCAGATCCGTTGGAAACAAGCTTAATTGAAGCGCAGACGTTGGAAATACCGTATCCGTTGATAGACGCGTCGGAGTAATCCATGACAGGTCGCACGCCGCTGATCCCGGTGCAGTCGTCGATAATCGTTACGTTCTTAATTGTAACAGTTCCAAACGCGGTTTCGTCAATCGCTCTGGAAGATAAATGAATCGGGCTTTGATAGACCGCTTTATCGTCGGGTTGAATAGCGCAGCCTTTGAGCGTTGTGTTCTCAATATCAACGGTTGCGCCGTTTTGCGCCAAAGAGCGAAGCTGAATTCCGCCGCGATCATTTTCAAAGCGGCAGCTGCGAATAACGATTTTCCCAGTGAGCGACTCGTCTTCCGAATTGTTGACCGTCAGCGCGACAGACGCTCTGCCGTTGTTGCGGGAAACGACGTTGTCCAGAACTATGCTGACGTCGCCGGATTTGCGTTTGAGATTGGGAAGATACATGTCAATTCCCGCGCCGGCGTTGTTTTCGCAGACGCAGTTTCGCATGACGCAGTTGGCGAGCTTTTCGTCGTCCAGATTCGGCTCGAAGTCGATTCCCGCCTGCGGCGCGGTTCCCCACGTGTTGCGGAGAATCGTATTTTCAATGAGCAGGTTTTCGGCGGTGATGACGCTGATTCCCTGCCGGTTGTTACCATCGCAGACGACGTTGCGAATTGTTACGTTTTTGTTGGTAACGCCGCGTATTGACGTACCCAGATAGATGCCGTCGCCGCCGGAATCGACCATGTTCAAGCCGTCCACGACGATATTGGTCGAGCTTTTAATATTCAGCGCGTGACGCCATTCGGCTTTCAGGTACGGCTCTTTATGGTAGTCGGTCTTTCTCATGCGGAGCGTTGCCGTCCCGGCTTTTTCAGCGCGAAGCGTTACGTTTTCCTGACCCACGACGCTGACCAGACAATCGTTTCTTTTGAGAAACTCTCCCTGTTTGGCGAATAGTTCCGCGTTTTGAGCGAAGACGATCTCCCGATTTCCCTTGACGGTCAGCGGTCGAACAATCCAGGGATACGCCTTGCCGTCGATAACGGGACAGTCCACGATGATTACCGGCGCGTTGCAGTCCAAAGCTGCCTGTAACTGAGCGGTGGAATCGTTGGCGTCGAATCCCCACCAAATCGCGTGCGCCTGAGCAACCTTGCCAGCTGCGACGTCCGCCAGCTTCTGTTCGTCCGGCGCAATCGTCTGAGCAAACAGCGGAGCGCAAATCAGCGCTGCAACCATGGCAATAGAGAAACGTTTGAAAAAAGAACGAGTATACATGGATAATCCTCTTTGAAAAAACTCTTTTAAAATCGGAAATCGCATAAAAACAGCCCGCAGACAGGTAATCCGCGAGCTGAAATTGTATTGGAAACGTTTGCTTTTATTGCGGTCGTCTTGAACTGGAACCGCCGTTTCCGCCGTTGTTTGGATGGGGAGCGCCGCCGGGGCGACGTGGTTTGTCTCCAGCTGGTCGCGGAGGACGAGGTTTATCTCCCATCGGGCGCGGTGGACGAGGGGCGCCGTCTGCTTGACGAGAGGCGGCTGCGCCTTGTTCTGACGAGGCGTCTGACTGCTTGTCGCTGGAACTGGACTTGGGCATGCTCAACGGAGCGAGAATGCACAGAATTTTACGTCCCAGGCGTTTGGGAGGAGAGTCAACCCGGGCAATGTCCTTGAGCTGTTCAACCAGCTCCTGCATTTTCTTTTCCCCGTCGTCTACGTAGATGATTTGTCGACCGGAAAAAGACATGGTAACCTGAACTTTACACTTGTCGTTGATAAAACCTTTCGCCTGATTGACGCGCACCATCATGTCGTGAGCGCCAATGTTGGGACTAAGCCGAATTTCTTTGGTTTTAATTTGGTTGCTTTGAGGACTTTTGGCTTTTTTGTTTTGTTCGTACTTGTACTTGCCGTAGTCCAGAATTCGACATACTGGCGGTTTGGCGTTTGGAGCAACTTCTACAAGATCCAACTGAACGGAGTCTGCCAGCTTAAGAGCCTCTTTTGTAGGCATAACGCCGCGTGAAACTCCCTTCTCGTCAATGACGAGGACTTCGGAAATGCGAATCTGTTCGTTAATTCGCTGTTTAGGAGACGAATCTTTACGTGGATAGGAAGGACGTCCTTGGGACATCGTGATAAAAACCTTTCTGTTAAACCATGAAAATATAAAAGCAGCGATTATAGCCGAATCATTTCGGGAAACATTTTTTAACCGTAGAGCCATGCGCTCAGAGTAGGTAGTTTCTCACTGCTGACAATTTTATTATAATTATAATACTATAATCCAGTTTCTTCCACAAGGCGCTTTTTTAGATTTTTTGTCGATTTTTCAAAAATTTTTCAAATTTTTTTGTTCTGGACTGTACGGCGTTTGACCCATTCCCAGCCCCTATTCCCGAAATTTTCAAATGCGATACAATATGAAGTTATGAAAGATTTACTAAAACGATTCGGGCTGGACGGGTTTATCGTCCTGTTGTTTACCGCGATTTTTCTGGCGTGGCTGTATCCGGCGCCGGGCGCGGTGAAATGGCATGGCGTGTCGCTGTCGGACGTTGCGCACTGGGGCGTGTCGGTAATCTTCTTTCTCTACGGATTGCGGCTGAACTGGTCTGAAATCTATTCCGGCTTGAGTAACTACAAGCTCCATCTGGTAACGCAAAGCGGCGTGTTTATTATTTTCCCGCTGGTGGTGTTGCCGATGACGTACTATTTTGGACGTCAGCCGGACGGGACGATTTCGACGCTGTGGCTGGGGATTTTTTTCCTGTCGGCGTTGCCGTCGACCGTGTCGTCTTCCGTCGTGATGGTCAATATCGCCAGAGGGAACCTGCCTGGCGCGATATTTAACGCCAGCATTTCCAGCCTGCTGGGCGTGTTTATTACGCCGCTGTGGATGTCGATTTTCGTCAACGCTCAGTCCGGGGCAGGGCGGGAGTTGCACTCCATATTTATTTCTCTGATAATTCAGGTGATTGTTCCCATCGTCGCCGGTGTGAGTCTGAACCGATACTGGGGGGAATTCGCCCGAACGCATAAAAAGCTCTTGAGCAAGTTTGATCAGACCGTTATTATTCTGATTGTCTATACGTCTTTTTGCGGCTCGTTCAAAGAAGGACAGTTCGCGACCATGTCAACACCGACGCTTTTTGCGCTGTCGGCGGGAATGATCGCGCTGTTCTTTGTCGCCTATACGATCATGGGCGTTATCTGCCGAACGCTGAGATTTAATCGGGAAGATACGATTACCGCTCTGTTTTGCGGATCAAAGAAATCGCTCGTACACGGCGCAGTAATGTCACAGATTATTCTGACCGACCCTGCCATGGCTGGAATTCTGCTCCTGCCGACGATGCTCTATCACGCCTTGCAGCTGATAATCGTGAGCATTTTAGCGCGACGATGGGCGAGAAGTGAGGCAGTAGGCAGTAGACAAGAGGCAGTAGGGAATGGGGAATAGTAGTAAGTTATTAGTGGTTAGTGGTTAGGGCGCAAGCGCTCATCTAACTTACCACTTACCACTTACAACTAACCACTTACCACTTCTTCAATTGCTAATTGACAATTGCTAATTTACTCTATAGTCCCTTGCAGAACACGACAAAGTACTGAATGTGCGTCGGACCTTGCGGGGTGGCGAAGCCGTCGATGTCAACGCAGTACGCCATGCCGGGAGAAACCTGAACCGGAGACGGTCTGAAAATAACGCACAGCGGAACGCCGTAGCCCGCCTGATCGACTTTGACGCTGTCCAGTTCCAGCGGTTGGACGTCCAGCCGTTTTAACGCCGCTGTCTTGGCGTTGAACATGGCGGGTCTAACGCTGATTTTGAACTGGTCGTCGCCTAAATAGCGGTATTTCCCGGGGTTGAGAACCAAACTCCACGCCCATTTCGCTTCAAACATGTTCACCGGCGTCAGACCGCAGGCGGGGAAAGAGAAGTAATTGTAATCGAATTCGTTTTTCGGACGCGAGGAGTCAAAGGAGTACATCACGCTCCAGCGACCCTTTTCGCCGAATCCGGTTGTTTTCATGTACGGGTTGATGCACCATCGACGGTGTCCCAGACATTTAATGTTGTTGGGGTCAGAGTCGTTCATGTACGCCCGGACGCTGCCTTGGCTTCCGCTGTCCCCGCCCGCCATGTGGAGGTTTCCGGAGGACGTTCCCTTGTACCCCCATTTATAGACTTCGTCGTTCATGCCGGACGGCTTTTCTGGCGTGTGATCCAAATGTCCAATAACGGACAGAATACCCGCTCCAGCTGCGGCATGAGCAGTTTGCGTTTTGTCCAGTGTCATATCGGCAAACGGCAGACCAACCACAGCGCGAAAGAGCATCAAAGAACGCAGTTCTTCCTGTCCGCGTTTCATGGGAACGACCGAAAACGCAGCGTTAAGTACGGGCTGCGGCGCGTTGGGCATAGCCCCGGTAAACTGGATTTTCGCCTTTTTAATTGCGGCAAATTCCGCCGCCAGCTGAGTTGGCGTTTTGACGAAGTTGGGATTGCGGAACGGGTCTTTTCGCGAGGGGACGTTCGGCTTCGACAACTCCGAGGACGCATTTTCAAACGGATTCGTTCTCGCCGGCGCGTCCGGAATTCCAAAATCGTCTTCGTCGTAACCGAAATGAAATTTCTGACCAAATGCGGTTAACGCGAACGTAAGAACCAAAATTAAAGCGAGAGAAAAACGTCTCATATTTATGCGTCCTGAATAAAAAGTATGATTGGTTGCGAATTATTGTTTCTTCTATTATAACAAATTCTCCGCCAAAAGTAAAGCGCCGTCCACGATGGGACGGCGATTTTTTTACAAATTTCAATTTAGACGCGTTTCAGGACGCGAAAATCGTTTATTTGCTTGTCTTACGGCGGCGAATGAGCAGCAGCCCGGCAGAGCCGAGAATCAGCAGCGCCCACGTCGACGGCTCCGGAACATCGGGATTATTAGCGGCTCCAACAATCGAGTCCCACGTCAAGCCCATGCGGAATTCGTCGTAGTCCCACGCCGCGCCGTTGCGGAAGATAATTTGATCAAACGCCAGATTGTAGCCCTCCAGAACCGTTTTTAATGCGGCATCCTGTTCGGCTTCAGAAAGCGTCAAGTCTGGGTCAAAGTAGACCGTCAAAATATCCGTTGAGTTCGGATTGAAGTCTATGCGAGCGATAATCAGGTGATCGTCGTTGTCTACCCATTCGTATGCCGCGGTTGCTTCGTGATTGGCGGAATTCAGGTCAAAGTTTCTACCGCTTGGACTTTTGGCAAATCCGCTGAACGCCGACGCTCCACTAAACTGTCCCAACCCGAGAACTTCGGCGCCGTCGAGGTACAGTTCCGCGCCGCCTGACCAGGATCGAGCGCCGTGACCGTTAAGCAGGAATCCGTAATAAACGGTTCCCTGAACGCTTTCGCCGCCGATGTTGCCGTTGGAGTCAACCAGTCCGGCGGCTAAAAACAGTTCGTTGTCTAAATTCATCGTCGCGCTGGCGCCTCCGGGAACGCTCAACAAACCGTCTTTGCTTTCCCAGCCGGCAAACTCAAGCGATCGCCCGTCAACAATAGACGCATTGTTGGCTGTCCAGGAACCTTTGTACGCTTCGCCTGTTCCCTGATAGGCTTGACCGTTAATCGCGCCTTCTGAATATCCAGAGAACGATTCTGTAACAATCGGAGTTGTTTTGAATATAGACGATTCCGACGGGTTGACATTGCTTTGCAACAGCGAGTTCCACGTCGTACCGAGTCGGATTTCGTCGACGTTCCAGTTAGAGGCGTTTGCGCCGTTGCGGATTCTCAAAGTGTTAAAAGCCGCGTTGCCTGTACATGTTGTTATCGACTCTGGCGCCTGTTCTGATTCTGGCTTGGACAAATCCGGGTCAAAGTAGAACGTGATGTTGTCGTCAGCGTTTGCCTTGTAATCAATTTTGGCGATAATCAGGTGCGTTTGATCGTTAAGCGGCGCTCCGTTGAAAGTCACGCTGGCAGAGGAGGAAACATTGCTGAACGTGCTGAAATTATCAGTTCCGCCTCTTCTCCCAATGCCCAGAACTTCAGTCCCACTGTCTTTGTAGAGCTGAATCGCAGCGCCCCAGCTGGGGTAAGCGTCTGACTGCGTGAGGAAAGCGAGATACATCGTGCCGGAGACGTCTGAACCGCCGTAGTAGCCGTCAGACCCGAGCAAGCCTGCGCTGTCCATGAGGATGTCGTCTGGCGCGACGTAAATGTTTTGTCCGTTTACCGAAATCATTCCACCGGTTTGAGCTGCCGACTGATAGCCGTCGTAGGACAAACCCGTTGCAGCAACGGTTGCTTTTCCTGTGTCGCCGCCCCAGGTTGCAGCCGGCAAGCCGCCCTGACTTGTATATTTTTGTCCAACGATATCCGCCCCGGTTTTGTAGCCGGAAAACGATTCGCTGTACAGCGGCTTGTTTTCGTCTAATGTAACAGTTCCAAAAATATCGGAGACTTTGGTTGCGACGGTCAGATTGTCGTAGGAAATCGTTTCACTGGTTCCCGCTCCCAGTCGAACTCGCGTTAAATCGTTGAAGGTGTTGCCGGTTCCAACCGTAACCGCCTGATGACGGTAATCGTCGTACGTCAGTTCAGCGCCGGGTTCGATAACCCACATGTAAGACGCCCGGTTGCTCACCATTCGCGAACCGATAATTGTGTACGTCTTGCCTTGTTCAGCTTTAACGTTAGAATTCACGTTGGCGTTGGCTTGCGCGATGTTGAGATACTCGTTCTTTCCGGAACGACCCCAAAAATACGTTTCAGTTCCTGTTGCGAAAAATGAAACGCCAGACCATTGCGCCGTATTCAAAGCGGTTACGGTGTAATCCACTTTGACGGTCGTCGAACCTCTCGGGACTTTGCCATTGGCTTCCGTTCCGTCGAACGTGATGTAGGTGGTTGTATTGGTAACAACCATTTTCCCGTCCTGAATCAGATCGGAACTCCAATTCGCCTCTGTTCCGCCGCCGTAATTCCAGCCGGTTTTCCCTCCGTCGAAATCGTCCGTACCGATAATCTCTGCGTTGGCAACGCTCGTTACGACAGCCAAAGCAATCAACAATCCGAATGTAAATGCACGTTTCATTTGCTTGTGTATGTTAAACGTTTTACTGATTTGATGTATTTTGAGTATTAGTGTATTTATACTCAATATATAGTATAATCTATTTTTTGAAATTGTCAAATAAAAAAAGCCCGAAAAATCGAAATTTATCGGACTCTTTTCAGTCAAAATTGCCGGTTATTATGGTTTTAATTGGGAAGCAGCCCCGCATCCCGGAGGGGCGCCATTTCTATAACCGTCGACTTTAGTCTACGGACGGCGAAGCGCTCTACCTCCCCCTAATCGATTCAGTTTCTTTTTTCTCCCCCAGCGCCGCAGGCGCTGGGGGATAAAAAAGAGTATTTGTCGATTCTTTATTTTATTGTCGTCTCCTTCCCGGAGGTTGAAAACCGCCGGTTATAGAAATGTAACCCCTTTCGGGGTTAGAGAGGCGCTTGCGTCAATTACTAGATACAAGCGCCCCTGCCTACTGCCTCTACTTGCTCAATATCGCGTCGGCAATGGCTTTTGCCTGGGCGTCGATGGCGTGTCCTTTGAAGTGGACGCCGTCTGACCACAGGTCGCTTTTATCCATCGCGTTGGTGATTTCATACAGGTCGATTACCGGCAGATTCTCTTCCTTGGCGATCTGTTTGACGATTTCGTTCAGCGCGACGGCGCGGGCGTTGTTCTTTTCGTCTCTGACCGGGGTGCTGGTAACGAGATAGATTCTGGCGCCGGGGCATTTCGCCTTGAGGTACTCGACGCACAGCTTGTACGAGTTGCGATATTCTTCCGTCGACGTGCTGGTTTGCAGCAGGCTGTGAAGTCCGTTGTTGAACGTAATCACGTCAAACTTGTTCTGGGAAAGGAGAATGTCGAGATAGCGCATGTAGTCGGCGTCGGAAACGCACTTGGACGACGCCCAGTATCCGTGGTAGTATTTGCCGTGAATCAGACCGTTGACTCTGCTCTGATAGCCGTTGCAGATGGAGTCGCCGATGCACATCGCGCGCGGCAGAACGGTGTCGGTCGAGTTGTGAATGTACGACGTCGTCCATTCGATATTCTCTCGAATGCGGCTGGTCGTTTCTGGCTTATACTGTTTGTACAGCGGATCCTGTCTGTCGAGGTCGGGCGACGGCGCGGTTTGAGCGGGAATGACCCAAATGTTGCGGAATTCGACCGGGCAGCCGTGTCCGCCGAATCCGATGTGACCGGTTTTGCGTCCGTTAAACGATGTCGGCATGCTGGCGTGTCCCGTCCCGCCATAGATGGCAGTGTTACACTGAACCATCTGTCCGTTGAGCAAAACTGTAACACGCGCCTGTTCCGTCATCTTGCCTTTGGCGTCGTACTTGGGAGCGCGGAAGAAGATGTCGTAGGTTTGCCAGTTTCCCGGCGGCAGACAGGCGTTGACCAGCGGCGGGAACTGCCCGTAAATGGAGCCGCACAAACCGTCTGAATAGGAGTTGACGGTGTAGTTGTCGAAGATTTGAATTTCAACAGTGTCGAAAATCAGAACGCCGTTGTTGCCCTGATTGCCCCAATCGCCTTTGAAGTTGGCGGGAGATCGGTATTCCAGATGAAGCTGGAAGTCGCCGTATTCCTCTTTCGTGGTGATGTTTCCGCCGGTGCATTCCAGGTTCTTGTCCTTGTTGATAACCCAATTGGTTTCCTGCCACTTGTCCAGATTGGAACCGTCAAAAAGAACCGTCGCGTTTTTGGGCGCCGGGGTAAAATAGACGCTTGCGGGGTCAGGCGTAACCTTGGCAGGACGGGGACGGTCGGCGTCGTGAATGCGATACTCGCTCCACGGCTGCTTGGGCGTGTTATCGTACCCGATTCTGCCTTCTTCAAAAATAAATCCTTCCGCATAGAGGAGGGAAACCGCGACCGCAAAAGCCGCTGTTACAAACAATGCAAGGTGAATTTTTTTCATGAATAAACCTCTGATAAAATGAATGGGAATAAGTGTATCGTTGTAAGTTTGTTTGATTTCCAAACGACTACCAGCGATTATACAGCGCCGTAAAATAAAATGCAAGAGGAGAGGAAGAGTTAAGGCGCCCGAGGGCGGGCGCCATCCAGGGGGCGTTTTTGGCTACGCAATACGGTATTTCACCCTTCGAACATCCAGTAACCAATCGGCGCGAATCCGTATTTTCCCGGGGGCTTACGCACCCCGGCTCGCCTAAATCCGTGTGCGGACGTAGCTGCATAACGCAATTATTCCTTACTCGCTTTCGAAGTAACGTCCATGCCGGTTTCCTGCTGGTATTTCTCGAAGTCGTCGACGCCATAGTAAATTTTGGAAAGCCAGCGGATAACCGGGCGATTTTCCGTCTGGGAA
The DNA here is from genome assembly GCA_017557195.1 of Thermoguttaceae bacterium. Lineage (GTDB taxonomy): Bacteria > Planctomycetota > Planctomycetia > Pirellulales > Thermoguttaceae > RUG11551. The sequence goes on from JAFZAL010000051.1 coordinate 19,106, forward strand.
TAGACGTTGTCTTTCATCGTCAAGCCGGATCGCCAGTCATTTTCCATGCGGACGCAGACTTCCGTTGATCGCAAAAAGCGGTTGTTGGCTACGACGAAATCCTTCGTCTGGGCGGCGTTGTGATAGAACATCAAATGGGCGCCGTTGATGTCCGGTCGCTGATTGTGCGCCCAGCCGTATCCGGCGTCGTAACAGTCGTTGTCGACAAACTGAACGTTTTCCGTAATCTGAGCGTTGTCGCCGTTCCAATACTCAAAGGAATACTCGGCAAAGGAAATGACGTTTTTCGTCCAAAGGATGTTGCGTTCAATCGACTTGTGGGGGGAATCGGCTGCAGCGCGTCCCTGGTTGGTCAGCGCCGCATCGTAAATCTGATAGACCAGATTCCCGACGATTTTCATGTCTTCGGCGCAGTTCCAGAATTCGATTCCGTTTCCAAACCGAACGGGTTTTCCGCTCTCCGTTGTGAACTGATGTCCGCCGCCGATAAACGAGACGCGGCAGTTCTGAATCGTAATCCGCGCTACCCCTCCGCCGCCGATTCCGTGCGCCGCGGCGTAGGCGAGAGCCAGATTCTCGTAAACGATATCGTGACATCCGCCCTGGTCGATAGCGTGCTTGCGGAGAGCCATTTCAAACATCGGACAGTCCGCCGTCGGGTTGCCTTGATGGTAAATGTAAACGCGGTGATCTTCCGGATTGTAGTAGTAGTCGTGCGGCTGCTTGAGGTTGTCCAGCGACCACTTTTTCACGCCGCAAAGCAGATGGTCAGAGTTGAGTTCTTTCCCGTACGAGTCGGTAATGGCAAAGATGATGTTCCCAACGTCGCAAGGAAAATAGAGCGGGTCAGACGGGTCGACTTCCTTGCTGACCCAAATATTCGGCTGGACTTCCGTCCACAGCGACGGATCGGAATAGTCTTTGGAACAGTAGAATCGCGGCAGCTGGGCGGAATCGAGCAGGGCGCGGCGTTCTTCAGCCGAGAGTTTGTCCGTCTGCTTGAGATTCTCGTCGGTAACGCCGTAAGCGCCGTAGTAAATGGGCTGACCCGGTTCGCCGCTGTGCGGTTTGAACGTCCCGCGCCACAGCCCCGTTGACTTGAACAGAACCCGGTCGCCAGGCTGGAACGGAAACGCGTTGACTTTCTCGAGCGTCTGAAACGCCGTCGATTCCGACAACCCGTCGTTGGAATCCGAGCCGGACTCGCTGTCGACGTAATACGTCGCCGCCTGAACGGGACCAGGAAACGCCGCTAAAAGCGCCGCCAAAAATAACAATCGTAAATGCTTCATCGTTTGACTCCATAAGTGAATAAAAGGTCATGAGAATAGTTTGCAAAACCGCAAACTCCTTTGTACAGAATCTTATTGTATCATAAATTTATTTAAATAGATACCCCCCGGCAAAACTTGTTTCATGATAATTTTAAAAATCAAAATAAAAAACGAGACGTTCGGAAATCAAACGTCTCGTTTCAAATTTAAATTCGCGTCAAGCAAAACTATTACATGAAGTTCTGCGGCGGCTGGGAGTTGTCAACCGTTCTGCGGGAGAACGTTCTCTGGAACAGTTCTCGCGTACTCTGGCAGATGGCGTACAGCGGCGGAATAAACGCGATGCCGACGACCGTCGCCAAAAGCATTCCGGAGAAGGTGGTAACGCCAATTGCGCGACGGCTTGCAGCGCCGGCGCCGGAGGCGATAACCAACGGCAACACGCCCAAAATGAACGACCATGCGGTCATCAAAACAGCGCGGAATCGCATGCCTGCCGCGGTAATGGCGGAATCGTAAACCGACTTCCCGCTGGCGCGCTGTTCTTTGGCGAACTCGACCATCAAAATGGCGTTTTTGCTTGCCAAGCCGATTAACATGATCAACCCCAGCTGAGCGTAAATACTCAACGGGTATTTCCATATCATCAAGCCGATAAGAGCGCCCAGGGTCGCAACGGCGGTTGACATCATAACCGGCATAGGAATCGTCCACGATTCGTACTGGGCGACCAGGAACAGGTATCCGAAGGTCAGAGCCAAGGCGATTAACATACCAATCTTGCCCTGGTTTTGACGTTCCTGATAGCTCATATCGACGTATTCAATATGATACCCTGTCGGAAGCGGGAACGCGTCCAGTTCCGCCATCAGGTCGCCGGTGCTCTTGCCGGGCATGACTTTTGTATTGAAGTCAGCGCACATCTGCTGGTTGAATCGGAGAATTCGCTGCGGACCGACGGTGTATTTAACCGTACCCAGCGAGCTGAACGGAACCGTTTCGCCCCGGACGTTTGTAACGTTGATGTTGTTAATGTCGTCCAGAATGGAACGTTCGTTGCTGATGGACTGAATCTGAACTTTGAACGTGTATCCGCCGATGTTGAAGTCGTTGACGTAATACGATGCCAGCTTGGACTGCAGGGTCGAGAACAGCGTTGAAATCGGAACGCCGAGCATTTCCGCCTTGACGCGGTCAATTTCCAACGTCAGCTGCGGCGTATCGGCGTTATAGGTTGACTGTCCGTACATGCAGGAGGGGAACAGTTGTTTGTTGTTGATTGCGCCGGTAAACTTTTTGGCTTCCAGGGACAAATCCGCAGAGTTGATATTGCTGCCCGAGGCGCACAGGTTGAATGTAACGCCGCCGGCAATTCCCAATCCCATAATCGGAGGCGGGACGAACGCCATGCCTTTCGCTTCTGAAAGCTGAGCCATTTCGCCCTGAATCTTTTTCTGAATGGATTCAACCGCCAAATCCGGCGTTTTACGCTGACTCCAGTCTTTCAAACTGACAATAGCAACAGCGAGGTTTTCGCCCTGACCAGCCATGAAGCTGAATCCGCAAACGGTAATAATGTTGTTTACGCCGTCAATGGCGCTGACGCGCTGCTGGAATTCGTCCATAACTTTTTCCGTTCGCGCCAACGAGGAGCCCGGCGGGAGTTCAATGTGACACAAAACCGCGCCTTTGTCTTCTTCCGGCAACAGCGAGGATTGAGTATGAGTGAAGAAAAAGTAATTCAGGTACAATACTCCGCCAAACAGAATGAGCGCCAGCCACAGGTTCTTCGTCAAAACCCCTGAAACAGAAAGGAAAAGTTTCTTAAACTGATTCAGGAAGAAGTTAAACGGGGCGAAAAAGAACAAGGGCTTGCTCTGCTTGTGAAGAATCAAAACGCACAACGCCGGAGAGAGCGTCAATGCATTGACGGTCGACAAACACAAAGCAATGCACATTGTAACGGCAAACTGGATGTAAATCTGCCCAACCATGCCGCCGTAGAAGCAAACCGGGACGTAAATCGCCAGCGTAACAAGCGTCGTGGCGATAACCGGCCCGGTAATTTCTTTCATGGCTTGAATCGTGCCTTCGTATGGCGATTCGCCCCGGTCAAGGTGCGTCATAACGTTTTCGACAACGACGATTGCGTCGTCAACCAGCGAGCCGATAACCAGAATCAAGCCGAACATGGTCAGCGTGTTGATGCTGAATCCCAACGCCAGCAGGAACGGGAACGTTCCCAACAACGAGACGGGAATGGCGATAGCCGGAATAATGGTTGCGCGCCAGTTCTGAAGGAAAAGATAGGTAACGACGACAACCAGCGTCAAAGCGATAATCAACGTCCAGACGATTTCTTCCAGCGAAATTTTAATGAACTTGGTCGGGTCGTATTCCTGAAAATAATGGACGCCGTCGGGAAAACGAACGCTCAATTCTTTCAGCCTGTTACGAATTCCCATAATCGTATCCAGAGCGTTGGCTTTGTCAAGACGGAAAACCGCCATCGCGACAGACGGTTTGCCGTTGGTTTTGGCGGACGCCGCATAGCCTTCAGAGCCAAGCTCGACAGTGGCGATGTCGCCCAGTCGAATGACGTTGCCTTTACCGTCTGAACGAACGATGATGTTTTTGTATTCTTCCGGGTCGTTAAGACGTCCATGAACGTTGATTTTATACTGCATCAAGTCGTTGGAACGTTCAACGCCGACGGAACCGGCAGCCGCCTGTTGGTTTTGGCTCATAATCGCCTGCGCGACTTCCTGAGTCGAAACGCCAATGGCGGACATGCGAAGCGAGTCCAGCCAGATTCGCATACTGTAGTCGTCGAGCGTAAACACCTGAACGTAGCTGACGCCTTCAACGCGGGCGACTTCGTCTTTGACGTTCATCTTGACGTAGTTCGCCAATTCGCGCAAGCTCATTTTTTCCGTGTCCGCGGTAAACGAGAACATGCCCAAAATATCGGTCGACTGTTTTGTTGTAACAATGCCTCGAGTTCGCACTTCCTGTGGCAAAACGGGTTCTGCCAGCTTAACGGCGTTTTGAACGTTGACCTGCGCCATGTCGGAATTGGTGCCGTAGGCGAAGGTCAGGTTGAGCTGATACGAACCGCTGTTGGTAGACGTCGACGTGTAATAAAGCAGGTTTTCGACGCTGTTGACCTGAGCTTCAATCGGTGCGGCGACAGTGTCGGCGATAACCTCTGAACTGGCGCCAACGTAATTGGCGCGAACGGTTACCTGCGGCGGCGCGATTTCCGGATATTCCGCAATCGGAATGTTGGGAATCGCCAAACATCCCGCCAAGACCATCAAAATACTGATGACGATGGCGAATTTCGGTCGGTTAATAAAGAATTTGGAAATCATTTATTTCGCGCCTCCGTTCATTGCAGGAGCCAGGTTGACGTTGGGCGCCGCCATTGAGGGCGCTGATTGAGAATTCTTCCAGTCCGGCGTAATCGGGACAGGCTGAATCTTGCCGTCCGGGCCGGGAACCATCATAATTTTATGAGTGCCTTCGGAAACGACGGTTTCTCCGGCTTTAACGCCAGCGTTAATGACCTGCCAGCCGTTGTCAATCGGTCCCAGTTCAACGCGTCGTCTTTCAACCATGTTGTTTGGGCCGACGATGTAAACCGTATGCGTTGTACCGTCAAACATAATGGCGGAAACCGGAACGGCGGGGCGAAGCTGATCTTCTTCTTTAGACAGATACATGGTCGCAACGCCTCCAGGACGCAGAATTTCCTGACTGTTTTTGAACGTCGTCCAAACGTATAGCGTATTGGTTGCCGCTTGCAGTTGGTTGTCGATAAAGGCGATTTCGCCGTCTTCGTCATACATCTGTCCGTTAGCCAGTTCAATCTTGATTTTGGCGTTTTGCTTTAAGCTGTCCAGATTTCCAAACAGCGTTGTAAAGTCTCGTTCTGAAATGGAGAATCGGAAGTAAATCGGATCCATCTGAACGATCGTTACCATCGGACCGCTGGCGGGGGTGATGTAGTTGCCCAGCGTATGGTTTACACGTCCGGCGCGGCCGGTAATTTCAGAACGAATCGTACAGTGAGCAAGGTCGTCTTCAACAATCTTGATATCCGCTTCGGCAGCATGGAGTTCCGCTTCCGCGCTTTTAATTTGAGCTTCACAAGACTTATATTCTGCCTTATAACCGTCAAGTTTACTTTTTGAGTTTTCCATCGTATCTTTAGCAACGGTTCTGCTGCCTTCATACAATTCTCTATTACGATCGTAGTTGTTCTGATGGTAGTCGATGTCAGCAACTACCTTTTGCTGCTGCGCCTTGAGGGACTCAATTTTTGCTTTGATTGACTCAATCTTCGCCGTGGCGGCGTCCAGAGTCGCCTGATAACGAATCTTTTCGATTTCAAACAGAACCGCGCCTTTTTCAATCAGGTCGCCTTCCTTAAACGGCTGTTCTTCGATATTTCCGGAGACGCGCGCCAGAGTTACAAATTTCTCAATCGGCTCGAACGTCCCGACGTATTTTTTCAGAACAACGGGTTTGCGCATAGCAACTTTTGTAACAACGACTTTGGGCGGTTCTTGCATCGCCGCCATCGCCGCAGCCGCTGGATTTTTCGCGTCTTTTCCTGCCGGGACGGTTTGTTTGGCTCCCGATTGAGCAGTCGAGACTCCCGCTTTTGCTGGGCTGGCAGCCGCCGGAGCGTTTTTATCTGCCGCAGTCGCCTGTTTAGAACCTGTAAACGTCCCGCAAAGGCACACTACAGCTATCAAACCAATAATCAGAATCAAACTGATAATACGTTTCACGAAATTGTCTCCTTTTATACGAATTGTATAAACTTCGCAGTTTCCCTCAACGAAGGGTATGCCACTCTATTTTTAATAGTATTCCTATTATACATCAGGAATAAATACTTGTCAAGGCGTAATAATTAAATTTTTTAAGAAATTTTTTGGGGGAAGTTTAGAGAGAAAAAGATTGAGTAGCGTTTTGGTTCGCCTATGGATGTTGCCTAACGATTCGCCCAATTTCAAAAGCGACCATCGGGAGCGGTTATAATACGTCTCGCGCGGTAGCGCGGATTGGGAGCGGCGCCTCGCCGCCTTATTTTGGAATAAACAGGTATCCGATCAGCAGGGCGAAGAGAATCCAAAGCCCGGGGTGGATGTCGCGAACTCGGCCTGTGAGCAGTTTGACGATCGGGTACATGATTAACCCCATCAGAATGCCGTTGGTAATAGAGTTGGTATACGTCATTCCGACGATGGTAATAAACGCCGGGGCGGCTTCCGAGACGTCGTTCCAGTCGATATCTTTAACGCACCGGAACATCATGGACCCCACAATAATCAAAGCGGGAGCGCAAATCGGGGCGCAGCTTCCCAGCGTGGCAACAAACGGAGCAAAAGGCAGAGCCAGGAGAAATAAAATCCCCACGACAATAGACGTCAGACCGGTTCTTCCTCCGGATCCGACGCCCGCTGCGCTTTCGACGTACGAGGTAATCGTTGAATGTCCGAAGACCGCGCCGATCATGGTTCCCAGCCCGTTTGTTACAAAAACGCGCCTGCTACGGGGGAAGTTGTCTTCGTTATTTCCCTTGAAAGAGTCGTTCTTCGGTAAAACGCCGCCGCCCTGTAAAACGCCAAGACAGGTGCTGAACGCGCCGAAAAAGTCCAAAAACGCCAACACCAGCAGCGACGGCCAGAGTTTGTCAAGATGTTTCCATACGCCGACAACGTCCATCGAGCCCACGCCAAGATGTTTGCTGATATTCAAGCCGGGAATGTCAACAATTCCGATAACCGGTCTGGGGTCGGCTGGCATTCCAATAATCCCGTTGGAAAAAGAAATCAGATGAAACTGGAACGCAGCGAACGAGGAAATAATAATCGAAATCAAAAGAGCGCCGGGGACTTTCCAGTACAGCAGTACAAACCCGGAAATCAGACCAATTACGCAAACGGCGACTTCCGGCGATAAAAGGTTTCCGACTTCCAGACCGTTGCTTGTTACAGTCATCAGTCCGCCGTTTTTCATGCCGAAAAAGGCGATAAACATCCCCAGCGCGACAGCCATCGCGTTTACCATACTGGGGCTGATAATATTGACCATCGCGGAACACATTTTCAGCGACGCCAGTAAAACAAATATCGCGCCGGAAACAAAAACCGTTCCCAGCGCCAAGCGCCAAACGTCTTCCGCGCCGACGTGCGACCCGAGCGCCTGAGCGCAAGCCGGCATGACGCTCAAGACGAGCAGGAAGTTCATGCCCATTCCCGGCGCCAGCGCGATGGGGTATTGCGCCCAAAATCCCATTACAAAACAGGACAGCGCCGCGGCAATGCAGGTTGTCGTTACCAGAGCGTTCATGTTCATGCCGGTTGACGTCAGCCCTGGCATCGTTCCGCTCATAATAGCAGGCTGAACGCAAATCGCGTACGCCATCGTGGTAAACGTTACAAATCCGGCGATTATTTCAGTTCGAATGTTTGACATTGTGGTGTGATGTGGTTAGTTTCGTTGAAAGTTACGACAGGAATTTATGAAGAGCTTTTCGCTTTTGACAACTCATTATTCGCCTCTCAACTGGAAGTGCGAACGACTGAATTTCAGAAACGATACAGCGTATACATATATTCCTGATATTTTAAATTGAACGACCGAAATCGTTTTTTATCCAAAGCTGGCTGAAACAGCTGCGCATATTGGCGTGGTTTAGCTGTAGTATGGTATGACGGCAACTTGGGACGACTTATGCAATTCAAATGAAAATTTTACAGAAGAATATATTTTAACCGATGCATAGTCTGCGCAGCGCTAAAATATTGGTATTTTCTGTTCATAGAGTCGTCTTTTGGATAGCGATCTTCTAAAGGATATCCATGCCAATTTGCACCCTTTAATTCTATAAGGAAAGTACCGTCTTCCTGTTTAGCGACGTCTTCATATTCCCCAAACCATGTCAGCCAATTGTTTTTTTTCTTGATCTGTATTCTACTATCCCCTGCTAATGAGTACCTGATACAATTTTCTTCAAGTGTATAATCTTCCTTCTGAGAAGGAGATACGATTAGCAAATCGCCGGATTTATCAAAATCCCAGAGCATATAAATCGGTTCATTATTACTATCGAAACGTACGAGAAGCCACGTAGTGTCTTGCAGAAATTCCGGTTTTCCAATAAAATTGAAATACACGAACAGCGCAATAACTACCGGTATAAGCGACAAACGCACCCAAAAGCCCCAGGTTATAGGAATTAATGGCGGTTGGGGAGGAATGTCGCCTTCGAGATACTCTTTTACCTCCCGGGGAATTTCCGATTCGAAGGATTCAAAGTTATCGTTCATGTTATCCCTTCATGATGCCATTATGACTAATGAAACTGCCAAACATTTGCCACAAATAATTGAAAACATTGATCGGCTTTATGTGAAAAAACCAGCAATACAGATGATAGAGAGCGCTAAGCAGAATAATAAACCCAATGATTTTCAAACTGAATTTCACTATCCAATTATTGAAAACGCCGGTTAAACGCTTTTCCCACCACGTCTGTTTAGGAATTCTGCCGCTAATCGTCTTGTATGAGGGCAATGAAATATTTAGGCTCCTCATCGGACAAGTAGAAAAAAACTTGTTTTGGGAAATATCATAGACTATAATTTCCCTCACTCCAATGTACGGTCTATAAACAGTCGTAAAGGTCAAAAGGCAAACATACATTCTCCAGTTCAGAAAACCGTCTGTAAACAGTCTTTTTACGATATGGTCGCTGGGTAAGTATACTTTTTTACAATACTCAATCAGTTGCTCAGTTACCTTCGGATCTTTGGAATAAAGAACAAGAGAACTGGCAATAAATCCTGTGTTGGTTAGAAATCTTAACTTCCATATTTTAATTGCCTGTTCGACTATCGCAAACATCCAGACGGAAGCATTGAAACAAACTTTCACCTTTAAATCCAGATCGTCTTCATCAAATGATTCTACAGGAACCATGTGGATCAAAGAAGAATAGCAACCTGTTCGAATGAGCGTATTGGGGAAATATTGAAAGACCGCCCTGGAAAACAATTGTAATTGTTCGGTATCTACGTCAACCCCGAGATTTATCAGCTTTTGACCCAATGTTGCAGCAAAATTGGGCATTCCTGTATAAATCTTAAAGAATTGCCATATAGCGTTATTGAGTATATTGTCTCCTTGTGAATTGGCGCCGATCTGAGTTGAATCAGGCGCAATACACGTAAAGTTTTTTTCACGAAATGCCTTGACGGTTTTTTCTATTGCGTCAACAAACTCCTCTGGTATCATACAGAGAGGACGCATTTCTGTCATATCAATATCCTCTTCCGGCGATTCCTCTTCCGGAGGCAAAGACGATTGGTTATCCTCTATGCCATTGGAAGAATGCACAGGATTTAAAGATTTATCTGGCATTTCGGAACTGCTCATAGTACTTAACAGTACTCCTTTCTTTATTAAAATTTCCCGATAATAGTTGAAAGAGGAATTTTGAAACGACAGAATATTACATCTGCCCAAGCGGCTCATTCAGGGACGCTTTGCGTTAAATATATTCTATTTATTTAATAACTCCCACAGCGCGTCGAGCGACTGCGGAATGACTTTGACGTCGGCGAAAACCGGCATGAAGTTGGTGTCGCCGTTCCAGCGGGGGACGATATGCCAGTGCAAATGCCCCGGCAGTCCGGCGCCGGCAACGCGGCCCAAATTCAGACCTACGTTGAATCCGTCCGGGTTCATGACCGCTTTGATCTTTTCGATCATTTTTGTAACGGTTGCCATCAGTTCCAGATGTTCTTCCGGCGTCAGCAGCGCAATGTCGCCAACGTGACGTTTAGGCGTAACGAGCAGATGGCCGTTGTTGTACGGGTACTTGTTCATCACGACCAGAACGCGTTCGCCAACGTGAACGACGTGCCGCTCTTTTCGATGGGCTTCGTCTGCCAGAGCCTGGCAGATAAAGCAGTTTTTGTCCGCCCCGGGATAGAATTTATCGTCGCAGGGCAGAGGAATCTGCTCGGAATCGAGGGTGTTGATATACGCCATTCGCCACGGCGCCCAAAGGTTGTCCATGATAATCTCCTTATTAAAGCTATTAGCTGCTAGCCGCTAGCTATTAGCTTGGTAGTTTGAAACTCTCGGCTTTTAGCTTTTAAAGCCAGCTATTAATATAAACTAAATGCTAGTAGCTAGAAGCTAATAGCTACTTAATCGGGCTTGTACTGTCCAATATATTTTCTGATTTGCGTAGGCGACACGCCCAATAATTCCGACGCTTTTTTGACGTCTCCTTTACAGACGTGAAGGACGTCCAGCGCCAACGCCAGCAGCGACGGCCGAACCCGGTTGGACTCGTTGACGCTGATAACGCCGTCTCGAACGTACTGTTTCCACGTTGCCCAACGCGACGGTTCAATCTGATCCAGCGTCTCAGCGGCGCGGTATTCCAACGCCAAATTGAACCGCAGACGTTTAATCGCCTTGAGCCGGTTCTCCTCCTGCGATCGCCGCTCAGATGCTTCCGCTCGAACGCCCGTCGGCTTGTGCCGCAGCGAAACGCAGGTTTCGACTTTGTTCCGGTGCTGACCGCCCGGACCGCCGCGCCGACTGCGATGCGATTCGCATTGCTGGTAAAGTTCTTCGTCAGGAAGGTCGGAATAGTGCATGGTAGGCAGTAGGCAGTAGGCAATAGACAGTAGGAAGCAGAGACGTTTAAACTACTGCCTCTTGCCTATTGCCTAAACTTCTTTTGTAAACAGCGCCGAATGAGCAAACAGTTCAAACTGATGGTCCGACAGGAGACGAGTAAAACTCTGCCATTCGTCTGGAACCTGGATTTCTATGTTGGCGACCTGCTGATCTGTCAGGCGTCTCATTGCTTCAGTCAGAAGAAAGAAACTCAGATGTTGACCGCGGTATTCCGGACGTACGAAGCACTGACTTAGCCCGACGACAATCATATCGCTTTCCGGAAGGTCGTCGATAACCCATAGAGCGCATTTTGCCGCAGGATTTTTGGAATTGACGATTCCCTGACCGATTTCAATCAACGACAGCTGAGACCAGATAATCCCGTTCATGGCTATCGCTCGACCCCATTGCGGCGGCGTAGGGCAGTATTCCATCTGAATGCTGTAATGACGGCGCAGATTGCTGAATTCCAGATCGTGCCAATCGATGTTTTCCAGATTTCGACGAAAATGGGAGCAGGGGGACGTCATTGAATAACCATGCCGCTGCGCTGCTGCAGTCAAAGCGGATTCGTCCAGATAAACGCCCGGCAAATCGCTGGAATGAATCAGTCCCAGATAAAACGGCGCGTGAGGATAAAACGTCCCGATTTGAATGCGTTTCGCCCCTTTGGAAAGCAAATACCGTTCGGCTGAAATCAGCAGCGCGTCGAGAACGTCGTCTGTATCGTCGCCGTCGTTGTAACAAATCAGAGGAATTATGCCCCAGGAATAATCTACGGAATCGCAGTCGTCTGAATATCCAAACCCGGCGTGAGCCAGCCCGACAATTTTATCTCCCCGCCAGGCGATAATAAATCCGTTGGGATCAAAATAGTTTTTGGAAAAGACCTGTCGTTCAAGCATGTCAATATTGATGGGCTTTCGCCGATTGCGAGGATACTGACAGGAATTCCAAAAGTCTGCAACAGCTCGGATTTTAAAATTATCCAGATGCGAACAGACAATTCTATCTGAGGCGTCGAATTCGGCAGCTTGAGACGGAAACATGGAAATTCGTAATTCTTAATGCGTAATGCGTAATTAGGCGAGCCGGGGCGCGTTAGCCCCCGGTAAAACCGCGTTAGCGGTTCTAAAAGTCAGAGGGAGTTGTGAGTCAGGAGTTGATTAATTTGCAATTGGTTCAACGCGATTTATTAAATGTCCCCATAAC
>JAFZAL010000052.1 GCA_017557195.1 Thermoguttaceae bacterium
CGGGGGGGGGGCAGAATAATCGGTTTCTGAGAATTAGTCATGATTTTTCTCTGTATTGGTGAAAATTTTGGAAATTGGGTTGATGAACAATCTGTATGTACATATTTTGACGCAATTATCAAAAATACGTTACTAAATTTATATTATACACTCAATTTTTGATTCTGCAAGCAGTTAAGGGGAAATTTTTTAAAATATTATGAGAAAATAGTGAATATGGATAAAATCAGAAAAGAAATAGTAGTGTAGAGCAGGGGGAGGAAAGAAAAACGCCGTTCAGACCGGGTGGCGGGCGTGGCAGGCGCCGAAGTAATTTTACCACAAAGAACACAAAGAACACAAAGAACACAAAAATCTTTAAAACTTTGCGTACTTTGCGAACTTTGCGTGAGGTTTCTTCGGCGGCTGACACAGCCGCGATCCAGCAGGTCGGTGGGGTTGTTCTGCGAAAGAGTTTGTCCGTCATACCAGCAATGCGGCAGGGGACTGCCGAGCGCCGGCTCATCTAAGTTTTTCAGCGAGGCATTGGACAAGGCGGCGCCTATGGGCGCCGCACTCCCAGTCGCAAGCGATCCCCTCAAGATAAGCGCTTGCGTAATTACGCATTACGAATTACGCATTCTTCATCGCCTCTTCAATCGTCGCAACGCATTTATCTATCTGCTCGTCCGTGCCGACGGAAATGCGAAGCCCTTCGCCCCAGCGGTCGTAGACCATGTAACGAACGAAAATGTTGCGCTCTTTGAGGTATTCGTAAATCGGTTTGAGCGGTTTGCCGGGATAGACGTTCCACGTAAAGTTGGCGTGCGAGTCCGGGACGGTAAATCCCAACGCGCGCATCTTGTCGGTCAGTCGGGCGCGGGTCGCCTTGATTTTCGCCACGGTTTGACGAAGCCAGTCTTGATCCTGAATCGCCGCAGACGCCGCCGCTATCGACAGCGCGTCGCAATTGTACGAGTCCTTGACCTTAACGAACTGCTCAATCAGTTCCGGACGCGCAACGAGGAACCCGAAACGCAGTCCCGCCAGAGCGTACGATTTGCTGAACGTTCTCGACACCATGATGTTGGGTCGCGCTTTGACCAGTTCCAGACAGTTGAACTCGTTGAAGTCGGCGTACGCCTCGTCGATCAGCAGCGGGCAGGACAGCTTGTCCGCCAGCGCCAGCAGGTCGTCCGGCGAGACTGTCGTCCCGGTGGGGCTGTTGGGGTTGGGCAGGAAAAACAGCTTGACGTTGCCGTCGGGGCGGCTGAACGCGTCGGTTATTTTCCAGTCGGGGGAATAGTCAACCTCTTCCCACTGCGCCCCTTGCAGTTCCGCCAGGGACTTGTAGAGAATATAGCTCGGATACGGCAGACGGAGTTTGTTCTGCTCTCCCACAAGGGCGCGCGTAACAATCGTCAGGATGTCGTCCGACCCGTTCCCGCACATAATCCAGGACGGGTCGACGCCTAAAACCTCAGCCGCCGCCTTGCGAAACGGCGTTCCCATCGCGTTGGGGTACAGGTTGAGGGTATGCGCCGCCTTTGCAATCGCCTCGCGAACCCGTTCCGAAGCCGGATACGGGTTCTCGTTGGTGTTGAGCTTGATAAAGTCGCCGCTTTGCGGCTGTTCGCCAGAAATATATCCGCCCATCTGGGCGATGTTGTCTCGAACGTACTGCATTTTTAATTCGGAATGCGGAATGCGGAATTAAGCTACTAGCTTCTAGCCTCTAGCCGCTAGCTTGGTTAATTTAGTTTCCAGGCGTAACCGCAAGAACTTCGAATCCACAAGCTAAAAGCTAGTAGCTAATAGCTAGGAGCTAGAACCAATTAGCTGCAAAGCCGCCGTCGACGCTCAGGACGGCTCCGGTAATGAATCCAGCAGCGTTTCGCGAGCACAGCAGCAGCGCGGCGCCAGCCAGTTCGTCCGGGTTCCCGTATCGGCGCATCGGAGTGCCGCGCATGATGTTTTCAACCCGTTCCGGATCGAGAATCTTGCGGTTCTGTTCAGCCGGGAAGAATCCGGGACAGATCGTATTGCAGCGAACGTTCTTCAGAGCCATGTCCTGAGCAATGTTGCGGGACAGGTTGAGAACCGCCGCCTTCGACGCGCTGTATCCGAAAACCTTCGACAGCGGGAGCAGGGACGTAACCGACCCGAAATTGAGGATCGCGCCGCCGCCGTTTTCCGCCATGTGTTCGCCAAAGACCTGGCAGGACAGGAACGTGCCTTTCAGGTTGATATTGATAACGAAATCCCATTTTTCTTCCGGGTGTTCCAGAAAAGTCTGGGACGCGAAGTTGACGCCCGCCGCGTTGACCAGGACGTCGACTCTGCCAGTCGGCTTTTTCGCCTCGTCCAGAGCGTTGACAATGGACTCGCGTTTGGTAACGTCGATGAGCGTCCAGAACGCCTTTCCGCCCAGCGATTCCAGTTCCGCGACGCGTTTCTGACAGCCCGCTTCGGTAACGTCCGCAACAACTACGTTCGCGCCCGCCTGAGCGAACGCGCGGCACAGCGCTCCGCCCAACTCGCCGGCTCCGCCGATAACCACGACCGTCTGACCGTCGTAACCAAACATGTTCTGGATATATTCTGACATCGTATTCTCCTGTATGCGTACTAAAATGGGATATAGAGCGACAGACCTTTCGCCGATCCAGCCTGACCCGCCCTGATATTGTCTGATTATATATTATACTCCCCTTCCAACTCAACGTAAGGGGGGGCTATTTTTTAGTTAGGAGTTAGGAGTGAGGAGGGAGGAGTTGAGAAAATTAGCAATGAGCAATTGACGGGGGGCGGGTATTACCCGCCTAAAATACATTAAATTTTCGCGGACAATGTCCGCTCCCCAGATTCTGCGGTTTCTGCGTTCAAAATAAAATACTAAATATCTTCGCAACCCAAGATTTATCAAATTATTTCCGAACGCGATTGTTTCGCATGCTATTCGGATTCCGCAAGCGGTCGAGGTCGGAGTTTTCTGTAAACGATATAAGAGCCTATCGCCAAAACAATCAAGCTTATCGCGGATGCCAAGTACATCAGCGTATGATCGCGCTGTTTGAGATACTCAACTATCTCCGGATCGCCGCCGTTTCGAGACAACGAATACCAGTACGGTATAATTTGGAAGCCGGGATTGACGCGCGCGCCATGCTCAACAAGATATTGCACTATTTCAAAGTCGTCATGAACGGCGGCTACCTGCAGCGCGGTTGCATAAACATATTTAGCGACTGTCTCATCGACGCCTATGCCTTTTTCTTCAACAAAATAGCGAACAATATCCAAATTTCCGCTTCGTACTGCACAACACATTGCGGAATATACGTGTCTTCTTTCTGGAGTGCGAATGTCAACTCCCTGATCGACCAGCCATTGAACCAGTTCCAAATTACCGCTTTCAGCCGCGTTGCACAGAGCTTGATCTGTTACGCTTACGCCTTTACCAGCCAACCATTGAACCAGATCTAAATTACCGCTGGACGCCGCTTCTTCCAGCGCATTGCCATAAAATTCGTCCTCTCTGGTCAGGTCTGCGCCGTGGTCGTACATCCATTGAACCAGTTCAAAATTGCCGCTTCCAGCAGCGTGGTTTATCTCATCAAGGATACAGGTTCCTTTTTCATGAAGCCATTGAACCAGCTCCAACGACCCGCTTTGAGCGGCAAAACTCAAATCGATGTCGTCAAATTCCGCGCCCTGTTCCAGGAACCACTGAACCATTTTCAGATTACCGCTTTGAACGGCGTTGTTCAAATATCTTATTTCTCGTTTTTCTGAAGATTCAGACTCGTCGGATTCGTCGTCCAATTGCATCTCGTCCGATTCAGATCCGTCGAAATAGATGCTGGCGCCTTGTTCTACAAGCCATTGAACCAGTTCAAAATTACCGGAATTGACCGCATAATAAAGCGTTGGATAATCATCGGTATCATCCGCTTTGATATCAAGCCCTTGTTCCACCAGCCATTGAACCAACTCTAAATTGCCGCTTTTCGCTGCAAAATGAAGCATATCATAGCTGTAGCTGATTGAATATTTAACTTTATCTGCGTATTCCGCCAGTTGTTTAACGCGATCCAGGTCGCCCATAAACGCAGCGTAATCCACAACCGTAAAATGTTTATAAACCCTAAAATCAAATTTTCCCGTTTGAAACATCTCTTCAAAACGGCTGATATTCAATTTGCCAAATCTTCTTCGAGCGTCGTTGGCGAGTTTTTCCGAATCAGACGCTTGAACGGGGCTGAACGCCGCCAAACCCGTCAAAACCAGCAGTATTAAAACAAATATTCTTCCTGAATTCATGGAATCGCGCTCCTTTGGGAACAGGGAATTATTAAATTCACTTTTTTTACCCATTATAAACAACACAACGCCTTATGTCAAGAGGCGAAAAAGGAAGACGAATTTAATCGGGAATGTAAAATTACGAACTCGCCTCCCCCAACAACATTTTTGAACAGGTACGACAGATTCTGTCATACCTCCATTGAAACGGTTGAAATCTTAACTATAATATAAGTAACTAAATCATAGAGGGAAAATATCATGACGGAAAATCGAACTGTTGCAGACGATCAATTTATCGACTCGGATTCGCTGGATGAACGCTATAAGGACATCCGCGCTTTACAGAAAGAAGTCGCTGAGCTGCTGTATACAAAACGCAGTTTACTCTTTTTTGAAAAGCCGGGGTTGACGAGCATTTTTTATTCCAGCATATTTCGTCACGAAAAGAAGCTCAAGCTCCTTTCCGCGAAAATCGAAAAGTACAAATTCGAAATCAAGCAGATACAAGCCATTCTCAACGGTCAGGACAAGTCGTTAAAGGACGTTGTCAAGCAGAGCAAGCGTCACTTCGCCGCCGTTAAAAACGAGTTGAAAGAATGGAAAAAGCATCTGAAAAAGACTATCAAAACAGGAGGCGACTTCACGTTTAAGATATCAAAGAAGAAAGAGAAACAGCTAAAAAATATATACGATTGGATTAAAGCCGAGCCAGTTGTAACAGGCTTCAAGGAAGGCTACAGTCGTATACTGTTAGCCCCTTCAAGCAATTACTATTATAGCAAAAATTTGCAGGGCTTGAAAGAAATCGCACAATACGCCTATGAGTGCAATCTCAACTGGTACAAGCCGATTAACTCAACGGCGGAAATGCGCCAGGTAACTTCTGCGTGTCAGGCGGCGCGGGACAAGCTGCGGCTTCAAATCGATCAGATTAAACGTCAATTCCCCTTTACGAGAGAAGACGAGATTAGATATGACGACGAGAAGGAGCGCTGCATTAAGGAACTGAGCGAAAAGATTCTCAAAGCCCATAAGGACGTCCTTGAGTGGCGGCAGAAGCGAAACGAATTCACTGCGCTCTATCGGCTCTCAAAGCGAAAACCTCTGCCCAAGATATTCAAAAAGCGAGCGGAAATCACGCCTCGTCGAACGGTCAATGCGTCTGTACATTTGATGAAAACAAACGTAGCGGGAACGGCTCACGTTCCGGACGTTGCTTCCCTCGCTAATCAGCTCAAGCCCGGCGACCGGCTTTTCCTGATTCGAGAACCGAATAACGAGTACGATTCCAACGCCATTATGGTTTTGAATCAAAAAGAACAAAAGCTGGGATACATTCCCAAAGCCAAAAACCCCTTGTTGGCGAAAATGATGGACGAAGGACTGCTGCTCTACGCCGATGTGGACGCGGTAGAGCAAAACGATTCCTGGGTCAAAATCGCCATCAACGTTTTTTTGAATTATTAAACAGTCTTTTGAAACGTCACACAACGGTCTCAACGCAATAATCCAATGAACGAAGCCACTTCCAAAACCCGGCAATGGGAACTGCTGAAGATTCTCACTTCAAACGATCCCAAACATAAAAACGGATACGCTATCGACGAACTGTCAAAGAGAATGGGCGTTTCTCCCCGAACCATTCAGCGCGACTTGAGCGTTATGAGCGAAATCTTAAAAACGGGCAAGATTCTCCTCGAATGCCGCCCCGTTCCCGGTTCCGGAAAGCAGCTGTGGAAAATCGATTTCCTCTCGGGAGAGAGCACCGTCAACCTCCGTTACGACGAGGCTATCGCGCTGTGCATCGGATACCAGTTCCTGCAGCCGCTTATCGGAACGCCGATTTGGAAGTCCGCCAGCGCCGGGATTAAAAAGATTCGCTCTCAGCTCGGCAAAGACGTCATTGACAAATTCGACGCCATGGCGAAGTCGGCGTTTATTACTCACGTCGGCAGCAGCAATTACCAGTCCAACGAATACACGTCCATTTTGGACGACATATACTCTGCCATGGAATCGCAGTGCAGCGTCGTTATCAAGTACCGGTCACAGGAATCGACCAAGGCAGAATCCTATTCCATTGACCCGTACCACATCATGCTTCACAAGGGGTCGATTTACATCATCGGCTATTCTCACAAAGTCAACGCCATGCGGCACTGGAAGCTCAACAGAGTGGAACAGACGGAACTGCTTTACAACGTCAAATTCAACAAAGACCCCAGTTTCAATATCGGGAAATACATGTCTGGCTCGTTCGGCGTGATTCATTTCCCCACGGAAAAGCTGCAGAAGGTAAAAATCCGGTTTGACGAATCCGTCGCCCGATACGTCAGCGAACACGTCTGGTCGAACTCGCAGAAGATAACGTCACAGCCGGACGGCTCCGTCGTTCTGGAATTGCAGCTCAACAACACCGTGGAAGTCAAAAACTGGATTATGAGTTTCGGCGCCCACGCAGAAGTATTAAAACCCGCCTTCCTCCGAGACGAAATCGCCGCCGACCTGCAAGCCGCGCTAAAGAAGTACGAGCAGTAGAAAAAACGATAGGCGAGCCGGGGTGCGTAAGCCCCCGGAAAAATCTCACGCGGAGCCGCGGAGACGCGGAGAAAGTTCGCGAAGTTTTAAAGATTTCTTTGTGTTCTTTGTGTTCTTTGTGGTTAAAATTTCTTCGGCGAGCTTCGCTCGCGATCCGTGAACGGGATTCGACTGCGTCTACGGGGAATAGCGGGTCGTTGGACAAGGCGGCGCCTATGGGCGCCGCACTCCCCGAAATTGTCACAATTACTAATTTATTTCCCTTCGACCATTTCCGCCAAGCCGAGGTCGATGAACTGTCCGCCGCCGGTCTGTTTGACGTGGACAGCGATGACGTTCGTTCCTTTCTTAAGAGCTTTGCAGGCTTCGGGAGAAACGTCCTGAACGGTATAGGCGGTTACGTATCCGGTCAAGCTGAACGCTTTGACGCCGTTGATATAGACGTCGCAGTCTTCGTCATGGAAGAGCGTCGCGGCGAGGAACCCATCCAGATTCCCGTCGAATTCAAACGTCTTGCGAAGCCAGATGTCGGACGTTTCCCATTTCGTTGTCGGAACATTGTACTGGTCTTGTCTGCCGAATCCCGCAACGCCTTCTTCCCATTTGGAATCGTCAAACGCGGGCTGAGTCCAGTCGTCTGAGGGCTGTTCGGTGGTGAACTTCCAGGTCGGCTTTCCCTTGCGGGCGTCGTCGAAAAGAACGCGCTTGACAACCGGAGCAGGGCGGAAGAGAATCGAGTTCGCCTTGGCGACGTTTTCTTCGCCCATCTTGTTAACCTCGCGGTCGTAGGTCATCAGACCGTTGGACTCCGTTTCGACGTCGGTCGTCTGCGTATAAACGCCGGCGGAAAGCCCTTCGTCAATCAGCGTGCGAAGCCGCTTCATCAATCCGGTGTAACGTTCCAGCAGCGCGGCGCTGTCGCCCATGTTGACGTAGCCCCAGTTGCCGTCGGTTTTCCAGAAGTGACCCTGTAACGGAAGCCCCAGGCCGCCGAATTCGCCCAGCACGATAGCAAATTCGTCGCTGTTGGCGGGACGGTTCGGACCGGGATAAGAGTGCATGTCGTGGACGTCGCCGCAGTTCTTAAACGTCCAGCCGCTGGCGCAGTTGACGACGCGGGTCGGGTCGAAGTCCTTCGTGTACGCGACAACCTTTTCCGTGTCGAACTGTCCCCAGCCTTCGTTGAACGGAACCCACATAATAACAGACGGCGAGTTTTGCAGCTCGGTCATGATGTCCGTCCATTCGTTGTAGTAGTTCTTAGAGGCTTCGGGAGCTTCAGGACGTCCAACGGCGTTGCTGCCGGAGGGTATGTCCTGCCAGACGAGCAAGCCGAGTTTGTCACAGTGATAGTAGAATCGGCGGGATTC
>JAFZAL010000053.1 GCA_017557195.1 Thermoguttaceae bacterium
AAGAAGTCGGAGTCTTCGTCGAAGGCGTCCAGCGAATCGTCTGACAAATCGCTCAGGTCGTCTTCAAAATCGTCTGAGGAGTCGTCGTAATTGTCTTCTTCAAAAGAATCTTCTTCGTCCTCTTCTTCGTCGATTTCGAGTTCGTCAGCGTAGTCGTCTTCCAGAGGAATCTGTTCCGGTTCGATGCTTTTCTTAATGAGTTCAATTTCCGGCTCAGACTTTTCGCTTTCAGCTTTCTTGCGTCGTTTTTGTTCGACTTTTTCGCGAATGGTAGACTTCTTGGGAGCGTCTTCCGTTACATCGAGCGTTTGCTGAACTTCTTTATCGGCTTTAGCAGTTTTCTTTGCAGAAGTTTTTTTAGCTTTTGTTGTTTTCGCCGTCGATTCTTCTACTGGCGTTTTGACCGCAGCTTTTTTAGCCGTTGTTTTTTTGGCAGCCTTTTTATCTTCTGAGGTCTTTGAGACAGGAGCTTTTGCAGTCTTCGATTCTTTTGCTGAAGACTTGACTCCAGCTTTTTTCGCCGCTGTCTTTTTTGTTTTTGGAGCGGCAGTTTTTTCTTCTTCGATATCAGCAGTCATGGATTTTTTCGCAGTCTTTTTTGTGGGTTTCTCTGACGAAACGTCTGCCTTTTTTGCTGACTTTTTAGCGGTTGAAGCAGATGCAGACGTCTTCTTTCCGGCTACTGAGGTTGATTTAGCGGCTTTGGACGCGTCTGATTTTTTTGCAGACGTCTTTTTGTCGGGAGCCGCAGCAGGTTTGGCCTTCGTACTCATTTAGGATACCTCTGTGAAGGGTCAAAACGCAATGCAGAACGTAACAAAACTCCTGTAAGAGTTATTTCTGCCAAAGCGTTAGCGGGATAGCAATAGACGCGTTGTTTGAGGAAACAAATGCGCCGGACTAATATGCCGCATACCAAAAATATAACCGTTCGATATTGCCATTCTCATACGTCTGTCGGATAGAACGCCATAAAAATTAAAAACAGTTGAGCGTTTCAACAGATACAGGTATTGACGCAGGTTTATATCGAAGTAATAACCGGATTGAATCATAGCGCTATCGGAACAGGCTTAGAACGAAACAGGTTCTCAGTATCGTAATAAGTCTATTCTAAACGATTATAATATATTACAGCATTTCTACAGTTTTTTCCAGTGGGAGAGCCCGTTTTTTTCAGGTTTTTTTCCAAAAATTTTTTAATTTTAATCAGAAAACGTCAAATTACAGTTTCCTAATAGAGGAATTTCGGATATACTCAAGCGTACTTTAAGTTGCGAGCGCTAGTGGTTAGTGGTTAGGACGCAAGCGTTCATCTAACTTACCACTTTCCACTAACTACTTACTACTAACTACTGCCTACTGCCTACTGCCTGAATAATCCCTTTTAAGAGTCCTCAGATGCCTGAACATCAGTTTATCAAAGACCTTGCCGATAAAGCAGAAGTCTGTTCCGTATACCGTATCGCCAACAAACAGGTTCGTCTTAACAGAAACGGAGACTCGTATCTTCAAATTGAAATTTATGATAAGACCGGGACGCTGACCGTTCGCATGTGGAACGCTGGCGAAAACGTCGCGCGCATGTTTGAAGCAGGCGATTACGCTCAGGTTTTTGGGAAAGCTCAGGTTTTTCAGGGGAATTTGCAGATTATTGCCAAAAAATTGGTTCACGCAGAGGAGGACTCTTACAATCCGGACGACTACGTCAAGCAGTCGGGAATTGACGTCGCGAAACTTGTCAAACGCCTTAAACAGCTTGTTGAAACAATTAAAACGCCTGCGCTTCGGAATCTGGCGGACTGTTTACTGGTCGACAACGAGTTCATGACGCAGTTCTGCGACGCTCCCGCCGGGGTCAAAAACCATCACGCTTACAAGGGCGGGCTGCTGGAACACACCTTGTCGGTTATGGAACTGGCGGACAAGACGGCGGCTCTGTATCCGATTTTGAATCGGGATTTGCTTCTTACCGGCGCGCTGGTTCACGACATCAGCAAAATTGACGAGATTCGCTTTGACGTTGAGATTGCCTATTCGGACGAAGGGCAGCTGCTGGGGCATCTGGTTATGGGCGTTGAAAAGCTCAACGAAAAGATTGCGGAATCAGAGCGGATGTCGGGCGAAGACATGCCGGAATACCTCAAAACGCAGCTTAAACATCTCATCATCAGCCATCATGGGGAGTACGAGTTCGGCTCTCCCAAACTGCCAATGACGCTCGAGGCGATAACGCTCCATCATTTGGATTGCATGGACTCCAAAATCGTCGGATTCGCTCAGCTCATCCAGGAAGACCTCAACGAGGATTCCAACTGGACGTGTTACGTTCCGTCGCTGCAGCGGAAAATATTTAAGGGAGAAAAGTAATGCGTGCGCTGGCGTTATTGATTTCTGCCGTATTGTCTGTGACGCTGGTTTGTTACGCCGCTCCGCCGGCGTCTTACGATGCGGATTTTGTCAAAACGCTGCGAGAAATGCGGCTTTATCGGCTGGGGGAATCCTATCTGACGGAGAAAATACTTCAGGACGAATTGTCAGACAGTCAGTCGGCTGAGTTGACAAGCGCGTTGATCGAACTGCTGGGAGAAGAAAGCCTTTGCGTTTCTTCCGATAAACAGGGCGAAATCGTCGATAAAACGCAGCAAATTGCAGACGAGTATCTTAAATCGCATGGCGACAGCCCCTTCAGAATTCGGGTTCTGCTGGCGTTGACTCTCAACGGCGTCAAGGCGGGCGAGTTAAGCGCGATGAACGTCCAACTGCGTCCTGACGACGAGTCAATGCGTCAGGCGGCGTTAACGCGGCTGCGTCAAAGCGACGACCAGATTCGCGAATTGCTGCGAATACTCAATACGCCCTCTAACGCGATTGACCCGAAAACAAATCAAAAAGCTTTTTCTGACGACCTTTGGCAGAGAATCAAAAATCAAACGTCGTTTCTGTCCGCTCGGCGGGCTTTGGCAATGGCGAAATGCTATCCATCGGGAAGCCCGGAATTCTCTGACTGCGTTGTTCAGGCAAACGCTGAACTCAAAACGTTGGGATCGATTCCGTCCACAGACCCTTTATGCTGGCAGTCGCGGTTGCTTCGAGTTCGTGCGGAGAGAATGTCCGGCGACGCTCAAGCGGCTCTTAACGCGCTGGAATTCATGCTCGACCAGCAAAAGCCGCCGACGGAATTTCTTCCGGAATTGCAAGCGGAGAAACTGTATACGCTCATGGCTGTCAACCGCCCCGCCGCCGTTCAAACGCTGTCTGAAATGGAACGCTCTTTTGGCGATTCGTTTTCCAATACGGATTCCTCAGACGACTCAGCGCATTTGGCGGTTCTGGACGCTTACGTTATATTTGAAAAAGAGGCGTCGGCGCGGGGCGACAAAAACGAGCAAAAGGTCTGGCGCGACAAAACGGCTCAATGGGCGGAAAAAATGCGTCTGTACGACAGAGGTTTTTACGCCCGAAGCGCTCAGCAGGTTTTGGCGGCTCTGGCGGTTAAAAGCCTGGAAGAAGAATCCGCTGGCGAGAATGTTACAAATAACCAGTCGCCGGCAGCGATTGCTCTGGCGGCAGAAAACCTCTTTAGAGAAGGACAGTATCAAA
Source organism: Thermoguttaceae bacterium (assembly GCA_017557195.1). GTDB lineage: Bacteria > Planctomycetota > Planctomycetia > Pirellulales > Thermoguttaceae > RUG11551. The sequence goes on from JAFZAL010000053.1 coordinate 3,604, forward strand.
AAGCGATTGACGCCTATTTGAAAGCGGCAAAGGCGGAATTGGTTCTCCGCGCTGACGGTTCCGATTCCAGTAACGTTTTCCAGTATCAGTACGTTGCGGCGGCAATTGCTCATAAACTCAACGACCACGATCAGGCGGCGCAGCTGTTTCGTCAGGCGGCGATTGACAATCCAAACAATCCCAAAGCCGGCGCGGCGTTCAAAACGGCTCTGTTTCATGCTGGAAAGCTGGTTGACGTCAGCAAGCCGGAAACGATTGAACGCTATTCCGCCATGCTGGACGAGTTCCTCAAGACGTTTCCTGATTCTCCGGACGTCAATTTGATTCGTCAGCAAAAACAGCGTCTTGCCGACGCGGTTAAAGCCATTCCCAAGTCGCCGGCTGAGCGGCTTTCCGAGGCACAAAGCGCGCTGAAGGAAAACCGTCCAGAGGAAGCGGTCGCGCTGTTCAAGCCGTTGGCTAAAGAGTTCCCCAATGCCGAGGACGTTCAGATCGGGTTTGCGGAATCGTTGTCTGCGGCAAACGCAGACCAGGACGCGCTGGATCAATGGCGAAAAGTCGCTCAAAACGTCAAACAGTATTCTCCGCAATGGTATCGCGCCAAGTACGAAGTCGCTTCGCTGCTTGTTAAAACAGGGCAAAGAGATAAAGCAGCGGAAATGATTCGTCTTCTTAAACTGCTTCGACCTGACTTGGGCGGCGCTGAATGGTCTGAAAAATTTGAAAATTTGCTCATTAAATAAAAAATGATGCAAAATTGCTCTGGATTTATTTGTAATAATTCGGTATTATGAGAGCGCTGTTAGCTGCGAGGCGCCAAGTTTCGAGAAGGTTTTGTGAACTCCTGACCACTCGCTCCTTACTCAAATCAATTCGACTTTAACCATTTATTATACTTATGAAAGAAACCTTACGCATATTATTTTCGGCGGCCTTTCTTTCTACCGTATTTTTATGCGCGTATAACTACGTCAATTCCACGGCAGACGATCGGGAGAATTCCATCACGTCATTTTTTGGAGGCGGTTCTGATCAACAGGACGAAAATGCGTCGGCGCCTACAGACGAGAGCTTTCCGTTTGGTACAACGGATTCGTCTGCGTCGCTGACGTCTCAAACTTTTCATGAATCTCCGTCCGCTCCGCTTGACAACAGAGCGTCAGACATGACGCTTCCGTTATTGGCGCCGGAAAGTCAATCGGCTACGCCGTCCGCGCCGTACGGGTCTTCCGTTCACGCTGCAGCAGATAACGCTGCTCCGCTCATGCCGGAATCGCCTGTTGTAGAACCGCTTGCGCCAGACGTTTCTATGGATGCTGTTGTTGGTCCAATTGACCCGGAAGCGTCCAACGCCAACGTTGTTACGCCGCCTGTACCAACGCCGCCTGTACAAATTATTTCGAACAACGTCAATCCATCTCAGGTCAACGACGACCGGGCAAAAGTTGCCGCTTTTATTGAAGAAGCTAAACAAAGAATTAACAACGGGGATATTTATAATACTCTTGTCAAACTCAGTCAATTTTACAACGCGCCTGAGTTCACGCCGAATGAAGCTCAGGAAGTTCATTATTTGCTCATGCAGTTGGCTGGAGAAGTTATTTATCTTCATCCAGAAAAGTACTTTAATACGCATACGGTTCAACCGGGAGATACAATAACGACTATTGCCAAACAATATCAGGTTCCCTGGCAGTTTATCGCCAAAATCAACGGAATGACAGCTCCATTTCACGTTCAGCCGGGCGAACAGATTAAAGTTGTGCCTGGTCCGTTCAACGCTGAAGTTCATCTGGATAAATTTGAATTGACTCTTTGGCTGCCAATCGGAACAGACTGCAGCGATTCGTTATATGCTGGAACGTTTCCCATTGGGCTGGGAGGCGACTGCCCCAGATTACAGGGAGATTATATTGTAGACGGCAAATTCATCAATCCGGAATACCCGAAAATTTCTAACAATCCAACGACCTTTGGTCCGGGCGACGCCAATAATCCGTATGGAAAACGACTCTTGTCGCTGACGTGCGTTACCGATCCGAACCACGTTAAGATTGGCATTCACGGTACAAACAATTCACAGTATATTCGTCATTCAGTTCCATACGGATTTATCTGTCTGGGAGATCTCGACATTAATAATTTGTACGATATTTTATCCGTTGGATCGAGAGTTAAAATTGAAAGATAAGGAAAGTGACAATAGACAGTAGTATTAAAATCGCTACTGCCTATTGCCTACTGCCTACTGCCTGATTATGAAATACCTTGTAACCGGCGGCGCCGGATTTATCGGTTCCAATTTAACGCATTTTTTACTCGAACAGGGACAGTCGGTCGTTGTCTTTGACGACCTGTCAACCGGCAAGGCGGTCAACCTTGCCGATATCTGTAACAAAATCGAATTCGTTCAGGGCGACGTTCGAGACAAATGCGCCGTCAGCCGCGCCATGACTGGCTGCAGCGGCGTGTTTCATCTGGCGGCGATGGCGTCTGTACAAAAAAGCATTGACCATCCGAAAGACGCTCACGCGATTAACGTCGGCGGAACGCTCAACGTTTTGGAATCCATGAAAGAGCAGGGGATTCGACGAGTCGTTCTGGCGGCGTCTGCAGCGGCGTACGGCAATCAGCCTCAGACGCCCAAAACGGAATCGATGCCCGTCGAGCCGCTGTCGCCCTACGCAGCAGACAAAATTGCCTGCGAAGCGTATATGCAGGCGTACCACAACAGCTACGGTCTGGAAACGATTTGTCTGCGATATTTCAATATCTTTGGACCTCGTCAAGACCCAAAAGGCGCATACGCCGCCGTCATTCCAGCTTTTGTCTGCAAACTCATCGCCGGTCAGCGTCCCGTTGTTTACGGGGACGGCGAACAGACCCGGGATTTCTGCTTTATCGAAAACGTCTGCCGCGCCAATTGGTTGGCGATGAACGCTCCCGCCGAGAAATGTGACGGCAAACCGATTAACATCGCCTGCGCCGAAGCTGTTTCGTTAAACGTGATTCTCAAAACGCTCAAAGAATTGCTCTGTTCAGATATTGAGCCGATTTACGAACCGCCGCGCGTTGGAGACGTCAAACATTCGCTGGCGGACATTTCCAGAGCAAAAGAAGTTCTCGGATACGAACCAACCGTCCGATTCGCCAAAGGTCTTGAACTGGCGATTGACTTTTACAAGAGCATCGCAAAGAAATAGATAGGCGAGCCGGGGCGCTTAGCCCCGGAAAAACCGCGAAGCGGTTCAATAATTCCGCATTCCGAATTCTTACTGCCTACTGCCTCCCATACTGTAACGCCTGCGCCAAAACTGCGTCCAGAGGCGTTGACGTCTTAACGAGGTTGTACTGAACCTGGTTGGCGGCGCAGCCTTTGGCAACTTCTTTCAAATAATCGTTAAGCGCTTCTATGTATCCGTCGCGGAGCGCTCGGGGGTTGCAGCGCAGCGTCTGCGGCATTTCCAGCCCTTCAAATCGAGTGGGACCGGAGAACTCGAAGTCCATTTCGTCGTCGTCTAAAATATGGAAGATGACCACGTCGCTGCCGCGGGCGCGAAGGGCTTTAATTCCCTCAAACAGATCGTCACGATTGACGAACAGGTCTGAAAAGATAAAGAACATCCCTTTTCGGGAATACGTCTGAGCCAGTCGGGAAAAGACCGGTTTGGGCCAGAACTGAGAATCCTGCTCGGACATCGCCGCCTTGCCGCGTTTGATCGGCTGACCCTCTTCCAGCATGGCGCAGATTGTATCGAGCTGATTGCCCTGGGAATGCTGAGGAATAAGCGAATCTATATCTGCGTTGAATCGGGCGCAGCCGACGGCGTCGGACTGACGGAGCAGCAAATGCCCCAGACTGACGGCGGCGGTGCAGGCGTAGTCGTATTTGTTCATTGCAGATTTCGCGCCCTGATAGTTCATGCTGTTGGACGAGTCCACAATCAAAGCCGCGTTGAGGTTTGTTTGCGCTTCGTACTGCTTGATATAGAATTTGTCCTGCTTTGCCAACACCTTCCAGTCGAGGTTTCTCAGGTCGTCGCCGGGCACGTACTGACGGTGCTGTTTGAAGTCGACCGAGGAACCAAAAAAGGGGCTTCTGTGCTGACCGGAAAGGAACCCTTCCACCACATATCGGGCGCGAACCTGCAATCGAGCGATTCGGCTTATCGTTTCGGGAGAAAAATAGGAGTTTGGCATGATGATTTGGGGAGTAGGGAATAGGGAGTAGGGAGTAGTTTTTAAATTCTCCTTTAGGCGAATAACTATTCCCTATTCCCCATTTCCTATTCCCTATTACGGCGTAATAATAATCTTGTTTCCCTGACGCGTCATTTTACAGCCGGCTTTCTGACCCAGGGCGTCAAAAAACTGGTCGACGGTTGCGTCTTGAATTTCAAATTCGATGACCTTTTCTGGAGCCATTCCCGCAGCGCGAAGCTGTTCCACATTGACTTCCACCTGAAGACCAAGGCGATCAGCAATCTTTTGCGCCAAAATTATCGGGGGAACGGAGACCTTCGGCAAGGTCAAGCGCTGTTTATCCAAATCGGCTGTTGGAGCCGGTTGTTTCGACACGACGCGATAGTTCTGCCCCGGCTGCGCTGCATTTTGAGTTTGTGCGACATAAACGGGTTTGACGGTTCCGTTGGGAAGAATCCGTTCCAGGTCTTCGACCAGTCCGCGAACGTAAACCTTGCCGTTTTTGGCGACAAACTGACAGCGGGGCAGTTCCATCTTCCACGATTCGATTCGTTGCTGCGCCTGACCGCCGTCCGGCAAAGAACGCACCGTTGCAACACTATCTATTTTAATCGGAATCAGAGCAATTTTCAAACCGGTGGAATCAAATTTAAACGTAAATCCAAATTGACCGACGATAAACTGAACTCGATTTGCCAGCGACAACGATGGCGTCCAGCCGGCGCCCCAAATGTCGTGCGGGATTTTATCCAGACCGTAAATCTGAACCCCCGCCTCGTCAGCCAGCGATTCCAAAAGCTTTTTGGGATTCGTTCCCTCTTCCCATTGCAGGTTTTGATGTCTCGCCCAGATTTTCGCTGCGTCAGACGGCAGCTTGCGAGCGTCCTCGCCCCGGAGAACAAACAGAGTCCGTAAAATCGCAGTATACTCTTTCGGTCCAACGTAAACCAGCCCGTTGGGATACGAAACTCCCCAGTCCAGCTGATCCGCCGCCTGATCGAAGAACTCTCGAACGCAAATATTATTCGCGTTAAGAGAGAACATCTTGTCCGACGGACAGCGGCGATCAAGATAAAATCCCAGCGAGTTCACCTGAGCAAACCGCGCCAGCGACGTCCCGGAAACCGCCTCGTTGTACGTCGTCCCGGCAATGGGAGCCGACAGCTGCGTCTGGAACATCTGACCAGTTAAATGCGTTGACGTCTGCGCCAGCAAACTGGACGCCATCAACGCAAACAAAGATATCGACAGAAATAGATATTTGCTTTTCATAACCCTTTAAACATATCGCCCCATTAAAGAAAAGTCAATGGGGGGGGAGGCAATAGGCAATAGGCAGTAGGCAGTAGAGTTTTTTAAACTACTGCCTCTTGCCTACTGCCTACTGCCTTAATTCTCCAGCGCCTTTCGCGCGTCGGCGAACGCAGCTTTTTGAATCTCGGAAACGGCGGGGAATTGGGGGTTGAGGTCTTCCAGGGTCAGGTAAATCGTTGCTGCAACCGCCAAACGGGTAAACCACTTTTTGTCGGCAGGAATGACGTACCACGGCGCGGCGGCGGTGCTGGTTGCGCTGAGCATGTCGTTAAAGGCGGCTTGATACTCGTCCCAGCAAGCGCGCTCTTTGAGATCGGACGTCGAGAACTTCCAGTTTTTCTCCTCGTTTTTCAGACGTTCCAGAAACCGTTTTTTCTGCTCTTCCGCTGAGACGTTGAGGAAGAACTTCAAAATCGTTGTGCCGGTTGACGTCAGATAATCCTCAAAGACGTTTATCTGATTGTAACGGCGCGCCCAGAATTTTTTGTCGTATTCTTTATCTGGAAGCTTTTGAGCGTCGAGGATTTCCGGGTGAACTTTTGTTACAAGAACCTCCTCGTAATACGAACGGTTGAAAATCCCGATGAACCCTTTGGGCGGGACGGCTTTGGCGCATCGCCACAGGTATCCGTACGACAGTTCCTGCGCTGTGGGCGTTTTGAAGCTGGTAACCTGACAGCCCTGCGGATTCAGCCCGGACATGACGTGTTTAATCGTTGAGTCCTTCCCGGCGGCATCCATTGCCTGAAAGATAATCAGCAGACTCCGCGTTCCTTCCGCATAGAGCTTTTCCTGCCATTGAGCCAAATGGACAATCCCTTCCTGCAGCGCGTCGGCGGCAGAGTTTTTATCGAAATAATCGCCGTGAAATCCGGGGTCAAAATCCTTTTTCAAATTGACGTTCTTCCCCGGCTTGACGCGAAACTGCTCGACGAATTCATCTAACGTTTTGGTTTTGCTCATGATAATTCAATTCCGAATGTTTAATTCAAAATGCGTAACAGACGCAACGCGCCTAACTACTGCCTACTGCCTATTGTCTATTGCCTAAACTATAATCTGATAACCGACATTCCGCCGTCGACCATGATAACCTGTCCAGGACTGTAGGCGATGTCGCCGCGGAGAAGCATTGCCGCCGCCTTGCCGACGTCTTCCGGTTCTCCCCAGCGGGGTTGAAGCGTCAGCCCTTCGGCAATGAGTTTGTCGTACTTTTGTGTAACAACGGCTGTCATGTCGGAGTGAATGATTCCCGGACGAATTTCGTATACGCCGATTCCTTCCGGAGCGACGCGCGCCGCCCAAAGCTGGGTTGCCATGCTCACGCCGGCTTTGGAAATGCAGTATTCTCCCCGGCTGATAGACGCAACCGTCGCACTGATGGACGAGACGTTAATTACCGCGGCGGGGAAGTCCGGATCGGCTTTCTTTTCTTCCAGCATCCAGCGAAGAACCGCCTGCGTGAGAAAGAACGGACCTTGCAGGTTGATTTTCATCAGCCATTCAAAATTCTCTTCCGCCATTTCCAAAACGTCGGCGCGAACCTTCGCCCCAACGCCGGCGTTGTTGACCAGAGCGTTGATTTTGCCGAAATCGCGGCGGACGTTTTCCAGCAAAGCCGCGCGAGCGGAGGCATCGGAAACGTTACACGTATAATATTCCAGGCGAATCTCTTTTCCTGCCTGCTTGGCGGCGTCGAGAATCTGATTTAACGCGTCCTGACAGTCGGCTTTTTGCCGCGTTCCACAGCAGACGACGTCCCAGCCTTCTTTTGCCAGCTGTTTGGAAATTCCCAAACCGATTCCGCGCGCTCCTCCCGTTACAAGGGCAACTTTATTCGACATATACATACCCTTTTTGTATGATGGTTTTTGAATGATAATATAAACAACCAGAGGTTAGCGGTTTGTCGCCCAAAAAGAACGCTGACCGCTAACCCCCTTGAAACGTTTGATTAATGAAAAACGTTAGTTTTCGTCATTACTTTGAATTGAGGAAAAGCCCAAATAGCCAGCAGAAATAAACAGGTCTGGCAGCGGCAATCCTGAATTGGCGTCAATGCGAACGGCGTTGTCTGTTGAATAAACGCCAATGACGATCGGCAGATTGCTTTCTGCAACCATTTTAATCAAGGCTTCGTTAGGCTCGGCGCTAGAAGCCGACATCGCTAATGCAGCGAAACCAACAATAGCCTTGGGATCAGAATAAATCAGGTAAGACGGGTTGTTGGACATCATCTTGGCAACAGCTTTATTGGAGCTGATGTTTTTAGTTCCGTCAAACGTCACGTACTTTTCAGCATAAGACTTGGTTGAAAAAACAAGGTTTTTCCCAACAATGCCAATGACGATGTTGCTGGAATTGTCTTCGCCATTTTTGAGCAGCCAGAAATCATAGCTGCCGATTTTAATCTTTTCGATAGATTCGGGAATAAGTCCCATCAGCATGGTCGGGTCAACGTTTCCGGCGTTAAGCTGAACCCGTCCTCCGCCCATCGGAGCGGCTCCAGGAGGAAGCTGACCGCCGGGCATAACCTGAATTGGGACGGCTCCGTTGGGAAGCTGACCGCCGGGAATGACAACCTGTCCTTGACCTTGAATCTTAATTCTGGCGTTGGGTGGAAGGTTGTTATTGTTGTCGTCTTCGTCTTCGTCTTCATCGTCTCCAAAGAGCTTGAGCTGAGTTGGAATTACTCGCATTTCCCGGTTGTTGAAGCCCATGTCTTCGAATTCCATTTGTTCGGTTCTCTGCATGTTCTTCTTGAGCATTTCCATGAGCTGATTAAGCTGAATTTTAGCCATTGCCGAGTTCTTAAGCGACCATACCAGCGCGCCGCCGGGAGCGTCGCCTTCATCCGTCATAAAGAACGCCCACGAATCGCCAAGGGAAGACAAATACGGTGTAACAACCATGCCTCCCATTGCAATTTGCATTTTCATTTCGTCTGAAAGACCTTCCGCTTGAGACACAGCCTTGAACAATCCGTTGAGATCCGTCTTGCCAGCTAAAGCGACAACGGCGTTGCTGGGAATGACCGCCAAATCTTTTTCTGTTAAGGACTTGTCAATCATAACGCCTGGAAGCGTGTTCTTCCAGCCGTCTTTCATGTAAACGGCGGTCTTGTGAACGGCGCCAACGTTATCCAGACCGGAAGCGGCAACGACTTTGTCTACATAATCGCCGCCCAGGAATTTTTTCTGGAATTCCGCCATGGAAGCGTCTTCATCGTCGGCAGAGTCATCGCTCTTTGGCATGCTCTCTTTAATGAATTCTGCAGAAAAACCTGAAAGAGTGGATAAACGAGGAATGTCAAATTCCTTTTTAGCGTCGGCAACCCATGCGGGTTCGGGAGTTCGAGCGTTATTTAAAATTTTGGTCAGCCCTGCTTCACTCGAAGCCATAACAAGGACTCTTCCTTTGCCCAACGCTCCCCAGTAAAAATCCTGATCAGCGGCGTTTGAGGAAACTTTGTAGAACGACATCTTGCCAATGTTGATCGTCTTGACCTGGATGTCTCCTGATGCGGCGTCCTTTTTCATTTCAGCGGTTAATTTTTCAACCAGAGCCGGTCCTTTCTCGTCTAAAGAAACCATGCCGGCGAGATTTTCTTTCGTCGTTCCCAGGAAACATGCGCCGTTTTTAAAAGCCAGGTCGATGCATTTACTCGCAATGGGGTTGGAAGAGCCAAAGCTTTCGACAATAGAAGCCTGAATCTTTGAAAGTTCTTTTTGAATTTCCGGTTTTGCAAGAGCTTGTTCGACTTTATTGGTCGAGGAAGCGTCAGCGGGAACCGTTCCCTGCCAGCTTAAGAATCCGCCCAATTGATCTGGCGCAACCTTGGTTACCAACGGATTCTCTTTCGGAGGCATTCCCGGAGGAAATGCAAAGACGACTGACGCAACAAACGCCAGACACAAACTCAATGCGATTGTTCTTTTCATGATTTCTAAAATAAACGGTTAAGGGTTAGCAAGCTGCCACCAGACAAATCGGGGCTTTTACTTGCAAATTAAACAAAAGAAACAATTATCCAAAGGATAACGTTAACTTATTATATAGTATTTATACGCATTTTTCAATAAAAAAGTAACGATTTCAAAACGATTTTTACAAGAAAGAATGAAAAAACATGAAACCGATGTTTGATTCCTCTGTAAATTGCGTTAAATAAACAGCTTAAGTCGTCCATCCAGACGCCCAGGCAGATATTTGTCCACCTGACGTTCAATCTGTTTTTCGGAATATCGCGTGCTGAAATGCGAGGCGATTACCACTTCGTTTTTAAATTGGTCTTTTAACGCAACGAAATCCGCCAAATCGGAATGACCATATTTATGAATGGTTGACAACGGATGTTCCAGAGAAATAAACGTCATTTCTGCAATTAAAACCTGAGCTGACAGGAAATCCGGGTGCGACGTCAACACATCCGGACGGCTGTCGCCGGTAAACGCAATAATCGGCGTTCGGACTTCATACGTTATTTCCGCACCGGACAGACGCAAATCTCGAATCTGTTCTCCCGACAAGTCCAGATATTCAGGCTTGAGCTTTGTTTTGACCTGATAGACTATAAACGCCATTGCGTTGTCGATACTGTGTTTTGCTGGAAATGTTTTGACCAGAACGTTGCGTGAAATCGCGATTTCCTTATTGGGATCAATCGGAACGAGCGTACAGGGAAGCCGACCACGATCCAGACGCTGCCATTGAAACAGCAATTGCTCCGCGGGAGCTTTTGCCTCCGATGGCAGATAGATTGTCGGCGGGGTCATTTTCATCATTCTTCGGCGCGTTACGTACTGGGGCAGAGCCGCCAGGTGATCCATGTGGGAATGAGATATGATCCAGTTTGGCGTTCCCATAAAAGACCACGGCTGAGCGCCCAGGTCAAACCCCAGATGAAATTCCGGGATTCGCCAGTACGTTTGAACCGCTCCGCGAGAATAACCTTCTATTGTGTAATCGCGGTGTTTGAAAGAATAATAGGGTAAATCCTGCATCTGTTTTATTTTACATATATTAAAAAACGCATGGCGTTGAGATAGTCCGCGCCATGCGCTGTATTAGTCTGCGCGCAAGACGTTATGCGTTACGCTTTTCGAGAACCTGGTCAATCAAACCGTAGGCGACGGCTTCTTCCGCCGACATGAAATTGTCGCGATCGGTGTCTTTTTCAATCGTGGCGTAATCGTGCCCGGTGTGCTTGATGAGAATGTTGTTAATCTTCTCTTTGACTTTGTTGAACTCCTTCATGTGAATAAGGATTTCTTCGGCTGTGCCTTCCATGCCAGCCAGAGGCTGATGAATCATAACCCGACCGTTGGGCAGGGCAAAGCGCTTTCCCTTTGTTCCGGCAGTAAGCAGAACGGCTCCCATAGAAGCGCACTGACCAATGCAGTACGTGCAGACGTCACAGGAAATAAACTGCATCGTATCGTAAATCGCCAATCCGGCTGAAACGGAACCGCCAGGCGAATTGATGTAAATATGGACGTCTTTTTTGGGGTCTTCCGCCTGCAGATAAAGCAGCTGGGCGACGATGCTGTTGGCAACTTCGTCGTTGATCGCCGAGCCGAGGAAGATAATGCGGTCTGACAGCAGTCGGCTGTAGATGTCCATCGAGCGCTCTTCGCGCCCGTTGCGTTCGATTACAAATGGAATCAGATTTGGCATGCTTTACTCCTTCAATTATTCTTCTTCAGCGTCGTTTTCCTGTTTGGTGAGAATCTTGTCTACCAAGCCGTAAGCCTTCGCCTGTTCAGCCGTCATATAGTTATCGCGATCCGTATCTTTGGCAATCTGTTCGATGGTCTGCCCGGTATGGAAGGCGAGAATTTCGTTGAGCGAATCTCGCGTTTGCTGCAGTTCTCGCGCCTGAATTTCCATGTCGGAAACCTGCCCGCCGATCTGTCCCCACGGCTGGTGAATCATGATTTTGGCGTGCGGAAGAGCAAAACGCTTTCCCTTCGCTCCGCCAGCCAGCAAAACCGCGCCAGCGCTGGCAGCCAAGCCGACGCAGTACGTACAAACCGGGCACGCCAGAACCTGCATTGTATCGTAAATCGCCATCGCGGCTGTAACAGACCCGCCAGGCGAATTGATGTAAAAATGAATATCCTTTCGGCGGTTTTCGCTTTGCAGATACAGCAATTTCATAACCAACTCGTTTGCGTTCCCATCGTACAGTTCGCCCTGAAGGAAGACAACGCGATTTTCCAGCAGCAAGTCTCCCAGCGTCATTGTACGCTGACGCTGATAGTCGCGTTCCGCCATCGGAGAGAACGCCGCGCGAGGGTCAATCGACCCTGACATCTGAAACGGATAAGGTGAATTCATCATTAGCAATATGTAATAAGTGGTTAGTAATTAGTGGTAAGTTGTTAGGGGATTTCTAATAATTGCTTTCGTTGTCAAGCGACGGAGTTTTTTTCGTCTGCACAGAGGAGAAAAGCCCCAGTATTAGACATACGAGTGGGCTTTTCGACTCAAAGCAGACGGAAAAAAGAACCTGCTTGACTCGAAATTGAATTATTAGAAGTTCCCGTTAGCATTTGATATAAAACGCCTTGCGTCCTTATCGCTTAAAACTAACTACTTACCACTTAAAATTATACGAACCAAAGTCAAAACTGTTCAGAATTATTCGGCTTTTTCTTCAGCGGGAGCTTCTTCGGCCGGAGCTTCTTCAGTCTTTTCTTCTGTTTCTTCAGGCTTGTCGCCGCCTGCCGTGTAATTGATAGCAGAGGTTGACAGCGAACCCGGCAGTTCGTATGGAACTTCAACGAATTCCGCAGAAGCAGAAATCAGGTCGATAACTTTGTTTTCGACAATCTGATTTCGCAGAGCGTCTTCCTGACCGGCGTTTTCAATCTGGAGACGAACGCGTCGGGGAGTGGTTCCCATCTGAATGGCGATCGTTTCGATTTCCTTATCGATGTCGTCTTCGGTGGCTTCGATCTTTTCCTGTTCAGCAATCTTTTCCAGAATGAAGTGTTCGCGCAGCAGCTTCGCCGTTTCTTCTTTGGCGTTTTGACGCAGTTGGTTCTGAACCAGCTGAATCATTTCAGCGTTGAGACCGGATCGCTGCATTTCCAGAGCTTTGCGATACATTTCGCGTTCGGTCTGATTTTCCAACAGCTTGGCGGGCAGATCCCAGTTGGCGTCTTTGAGCAGCTGAGAGGTGATGCCTTCGCGTTTGCTCTGATTTTGAGCGTAGGTAAGCTGATTCTTCAGACTGTCGAGAACGGCGTCGCGCAGTTCGGATTCCGATTCAAATCCGCCGAGGGATTCGAGCATTTCAGCGTCCAGAGCCGGCAGTTCCATGCGTTTGACGTCTTTAATTTTGAACGTCCCTTCAACTTCCTTGCCGCGGAAAAGCGGGTTGGGAGCGTTGTCAGACAACGTAACTTTAACCGTTTTGACGTCGCCGGGCTTGGCGCCGACCATCAGTTTGTCGAAGTTCTCAATGTTGGTGTCGCGGAACGACAGCGTCGGACGAATGCGAATCGTTTCGTCGTCAGCAGAGGAAATGACGTTGCCGTCATAGGTGAACGACAGACTTGTAACGATGTAATCGCCAGACTTCGCCGGTTCGTCAATCGGAGCCAACGTTCCCTTGCGGGCGAGGTAGTTTTCCAGAGCGTTGTCGACGTCTTTGTCGGTGAATTCGCGAACGGGCTTTTCGAGTTTGAGACCCTTCCACTGCGGAACGTCGAATTCCGGGCGGACTTCCAGATCGTACTCGTAAATGAACGGAGCGTTTTCGACCAGAACGATGGAATCAATTTTGAAATCCGGTTCGCTGATCGGAGCGAGTTCTTCGTCGTCGTTGACCTGGCTGATAGACGCGGTAAGCAGGTCAGCCTTGACTTTCTGATTGACTTCTTTGCGATAGAAGCGTTCTACCAGTTTACGGGGTGCGTGACCAGCGCGGAAGCCGTGAATCTGAGCGTCCTTGGCAACCTGGGAGAATTCTTCTTCGAAAACGCGATTGACGTCTTCTGCTGAAACTTCAACGGTGATGTGTCGCTCGCAAGCGCCAACGGTTTCGACTGTAACTTTTTGATTGAGCTTGGTTACCGTTTCTTCAGCGTCGATGGGGGTGTTTTCTTCGGACATGGGATAATCCCTCACAATAAAAATATAAAAGGAAAAATATATTAAGCATTTGATTGTCTGAAAATGTCTGTTTGCACGCTCAGACAACGCAAATGCGACCATTTCAAATTTTTCGTTATTGTAGATTATATATTAAATCTCAAATTTGACAAGTAGGCAGGGAAAAGAGAGAAAACTCAAGAATAGCTGACAGTAATCAGAGATACAGGAATGTTCAAAAGCATTTAAAAATGTGCAACGAGTTGCGAGAAGCGAGAAACGTAAGTTCCTCATAAAAACTTCTCGCAACTCGCAACTCGCTACTCGCAACTAAAGGTATACAGTAATTAGTTGAGCCACAATCTTTTCTTACGGTTCAATCAAAACCGGCTCATTGTTGACGTTGAGCAGAACGGGCTGTTCAAACGTCAGGCAGGCTGCCAGTTCCGGATCGGCGGTTCTCGCCAGGGCGAAGTATTCGTCGCTGAACTGCTTGATCTTGCGCGGAGCGGCGTTCTGCTGCGTTTCCGTCAGAGAGGAATCGATCCACTGATTGTTCTTGTAGAAGAACGTTCGGTTGTGAATCTGGCGCAGGTTCTGAGCGATAGCCGCCTTTTCCTGTTTGGCAGATGGGGCTGGGGCTGCTGCTGCCGGCGCGACTCTGCCGCCGAATGAGGGTCGAGCGTGATATGAGGGCGCTGCGGGCGCGGCTGCCGCTTCTTCCGCCATGACGGAATCCAAAGCCATGTCGGCGTCCGCCATGCGTTGAGCTTGAGGCGCAACGTTCTGAGCCATCTTGAACGCGCCTTTGAGAGCTCTCTGAGTTACTCCGCTGGCGTTGGACGTGTTCTCTGCCAGGGCGTCGACGCGTCGTTCAACCCGGCGAGCGTTGCTGGCAACGTCAAGCTGAGCGTTTTCGTCCGCAAGGAATGACGTGTACGGGGTCAGAATTCCGTGCTGAATCGAAAGCTGAATCAGCTCGTCCATGAGTTCCTTGTTTTTGCCATTCAGGTCGAGGTCGTCGAGAATGGCGCCGATTCGACGCATCGCCCACAGCTTTTCGGTAAACGCGTAGCGGGTGTTGGACGTCTTCTCGGTCAGTTCAATCGGATACGTAAATTCGAGTGTTTCGTCAGCGTTGATCTTGCCGGAAACCTTGAGCGTTCCCTTGCCGGGGAATCGATATCGACCGGAAATGACAAGCTGTTCGCCGGCGAAGATGTCAAAGCCGCTGTCTGGATAAAGACGGTTAACCAGTGGGACGCCCTGTTTTTTCGCCTCGGAATCGTCGGCGGGCGTGAAAGTCAACTGAACGTTGGTCATGATGGGCGCCTGGAGTTTGTTAAACAGACGGCTGACGCGGTCTTCGATGTTCTCGTTTTCCCGGACGAATTCGCTCTGACCGGCGCTGTCGCGGACGAGTTTGTCCATCAGTCGGCTGTTGAGGTCGTATCCAACGCCAAAGGAGAACACGCGGGCTTTGCAGTCGTTGGCTTTTTTCGCATTGAGAGCGATTTGAACGTCGTTTGTTTCTCCAACGGTCGGGCAGCCGTCCGTCAGGAAGAGAATGTAATTCGGGTTGTCGGCAGACGCCTTTTTGAGCTGTTCAATCGACATCGTCATGGCGGAGTTGATGTCCGTTCCGCCGCCGGCGTAGATGCCTTCGATGAATACCAGCGCCTCGTTCCGGGTTTCTTCGGAAGCGACTTGCATGGAATCTTTGTACATCCTGACGTGCGTGTTGTAAATCAGGATGTTAAACGAATCCCCGTCGCGAAGGTTCTTGACGACGTATTTCAAAGCGTCTTTCGCCTGAGTGATTTTCTTGCCCATCATGGATCCGGAGGTGTCCAGAGCAAAGACGACGTTTTTCGCGCGCGGCTTTTCGTCTTTCGCCTTGATTTCCGGGCTGCCCAAAAGGAGGAAGTATCCTTCCTCGTCGTCTTTGTTGGGCATGTAGCTGACGGTTCGCGTTGTCAGCTTTTCCGTGCCGACGTCAAACAGAAGACGGAAATCGGCGTCCGGCACGATTTTTTCGACTTCCCAGGAAATTGACGCGGACTTTTCCGTCGGCCGCTGGATTTTGATTTCCTGCGTGGGCGAATAGACGTTGCGAATCGGGTCGGCGCTGTCAATTGTTACATGAACGCTGATCTTTCCGACCGGCTTTGTCGAATACTTAGCCGTTGCCAGCGGGAAGAGGAAGTCCGTCAGACCGTCCGTCCGTTTGCAAAGCTGAGTGTACTTTAAGGAAACCGTTCTCGACGCCTTGGGAGGGATCGGGAAAACGCTTGTCTTGAACATGCCGTATCCCATCCATTCCAGCAACGCCGGGTCCAGATTCTTCCGGACGATGCTCTCGTAAACCTCGCGGGCTTTATCCGCCGCCATGATTTTAGCGGGGAACTCTTTGCCGTCTACCATAAGCGTCAGCTGATCAATTGCGCTGTCGTACGGGAGCGGGAACATGAACGACGCTTCCATCTGGACGGAACCTTCGTTCGTAAACGTTTGTGAAACCATGACTTCTGCCGCCTGATCGGTCATCGTAACGTGAACGTCGATGCTGTCGATCTTGTATTCCAAAACGGGTCGTTCCGGACGAGGTCGCGGGGGAATAATCGGCGGGTGCGGCGGGAACGGAGGAAACGGCGGATGAATGATGATAATATCCGGACGCGGCAATCGGGCGTCTTCGGAAACCAAAACGCCCTGAGCGTACGTCGCAACGGCGCACAAAACAACCGCCGCCGCTGTAATCAGAGCTGTCAACAGGGAAAATCGCTTGTTCATAAATTGTTCTCCTTGTAAAAAAGAGGGAAAGAGTCAAAATTTTGCCTTTTCAAACTGGGCTTTACTTATTATTACGGATTAGAAGAAAAAATGCAAGCGAAAAAAAGAGAAATTTTTTCGAGAGGGGATCAGGATAACCATATTTTTTCTTTGTGGCTGTTAAAAATACCTACGCGTTTACAACACGAGGGTGCACGCAAATTTTTCCGGCGCTCAATAGAGTTTTGACTTTGCAAAAACGTCTGATATAATACGTCGCGATAGCGGCAGCGGACGCAGTCCGCCGCATAGTCCCGAAGGGACGTAACTCTCTATAACCGGCGGTTTCAACCTCCGGAAGGAGACAAACCAAGTCCTTTAATCGAATTGACCCCTTTTCCTCCCCTCCTGCGCCAGCGGCGCTGGAGGGGAGGAAAAGGGTATTTATCGATTTTGTTATTATCGAGCCTATTCCGTGGGCTGAAGCCCACGGTTACAAGGGTTACGTCCCTTCGGGACGAGATTCAGCTTCTCATCTTATCTGTCTTTACAAGAAATATTAGTATGCGTCCTAAATACGATCCATTTTTATCCCCCGCCTTGAAAGAATCTATTAATATGAGATAATACAAGGAAATAGGGAATGGGGAACAGGAAATAGTTTTTTCCATTTGACGTTTTAAAATCTATTCCCTCTTTCCTGTTCCCAACTTCTTTTTACCTTTTACCCCTTTCACAAACCATGGACTACAATCAGTACGACAACCCGTTAATTACCCGTTACGCATCTTCCACCATGAGCGAGCTGTTTTCCCCGCAGCGGAAATTCAGCACGTGGCGGCGCCTTTGGGTCGCTCTGGCGGAAACGGAAATGGAGTTGGGGCTGCCCATCACTCAGGAACAGGTTGACGAACTCCGCTCTCAGGTAGACAACATCGATTTCGATGCGGCGGCGGAATACGAGAAAAAGTTTCGGCACGACGTCATGGCGCACAACCACGCCTTCGGCGACGTCTGCCCCAACGCGAAGGGGATTATTCACTGGGGAGCGACCAGCTGTTACGTAACGGACAACACCGACTGCATTCTCGCCCGGGAGGCGATGCAGCTCGTCCGCGCCCGACTGGTTGACGTCCTCCGCGTACTGGGCAAGTTCGCCCTGGAAAATAAAGACCTCGCCTGTCTGGGATTTACTCACCTTCAGCCCGCCCAGCCGACGACTATCGGCAAACGCGCGACGCTCTGGATGTACGACCTGACCATGGATCTGGAAGACCTCGAACACCGCTTGGCGACCATCAAAACCCGCGGCGCTAAAGGCACGACCGGCACCCAGGCAAGCTTCCTCGATATCTTTGAGGGGGATCACGAAAAAGTCCGCGAGCTGGACAGACGCGTCTGCAAAAAGATGGGCTTCGACGAACCGTACGCCGTTACCGGTCAGACGTCCCCGCGCAAGCTGGACTCGCAGGTTCTCGCCGTCTTGTCCGGGCTGGCGCAGACGTGTCACAAGATCGCGACCGACATCCGAATTTTGGCTCACCGCAAGGAAATGGAAGAGCCGTTTGAAAAGAGTCAAATCGGGTCGTCCGCCATGCCGTACAAACGCAACCCGATGCGAAGCGAACGCATTTGCTCTCTGGCGCGGTTTGTGATGAGTCTGGAATCGTCGCCCGGCATGACGCTGGCAACGCAATGGTTTGAACGGACGCTGGACGATTCCGCCAACCGCCGCCTTGTCATTCCGCAGGCGTTTATGGCTATCGACGCCATTCTGATTATTCTCCGCAACGTCTGTGACGGTCTGGTCGTCTATCCGAAGGTTATCGAGAAGAACCTGAGAGAAGAACTGCCGTTCATGGCAAGCGAAAACATCATGATGGAAGCGGTCAAACAGGGCGGCGACCGACAGGAGCTTCACGAGTTGATTCGTCAGCACGCTCAGGCGGCGGGCGCTGTCGTCAAACAGGAAGGACGCCCCAACGACCTGCTGGAACGTCTGAAGAACGACCCGGCGTTCGCAAACGTGAATTTCGGCGAGGTTACCAACCCGTCCAAGTACGTTGGCCGCGCCCCGGAACAGGTCGTAGAATTCATGACGGAAGTCATGCAGCCCATCTACGATAAATACGAAGGCGTAACCGCCGAAGTCGAAGCGATGAAGTGCTAATCGCGCCTAATTCTATTGTGACAGATTTGCGCCGATTGACAACAGCCGATCGTCATTTGATCGGCTGTATTGAGCGTTAGTTCCGAACCCGATAGATCGGCTGTCCGCTCCAGCCGAGTTTTTCTCTGAGAGTTTGATAATAGCTTTTGTTAGGCGCAGCGACAAGTTGAACGCTTAGATGGGATTTTCGAATCTCAATCTGATCTCCCGGTTCCAGTCTGTCGAGAATTTGACCGTCTACGACTACGCTTGTTTCCGGATTCGGATTGACAATTTCCATAACAAAAACGCGATTGGCGTCGTCTACAACAGGGCGATTGGTAAGCGTATGAGCGGAAATCGGGCAGACGACAAACGCCTGCATCGTTTTATGCAAAATCGGACCGCCGGCAGACAGATTATGCGCCGTTGACCCGACAGGCGTTGAAATAATCAAGCCGTCACAACTGTACGTTGTAACCAGTTCAAAGCGGCGATCAAAAGGAAGCGGGGCGTCTGCCAGGGTTTGCCGGGTTGTCGGATCCGTTCTGTCGGCGTACAGCTTGATTTCCATAATGGAAAACGGCGCGCCGTTAAGAATCGCCGCTTCGTTGACTCCCTGAACCGTTTTAAGCGCTTTTCCGTTACGCAGAATCCTGCACTGATACATCATCAACGGGACGACGGGCAGCGGATTTTTGTCGAAAAATTTCAGCAACGGAACCAGTTCCTCAATAGCGACGTCTGCCAGGAAGCCAAGCCTGCCCAGATTGACGGCTATTAACGGCCGCTGTTTTTCGCCCATCTGATTTACAGCGCGAAAAATGGATCCGTCTCCGCCCAAAACGACAACGGCGTCCGCCTTGTAATGCGCGAGATTTTTGGTACCGGTAAAATCTGAGCAAACAATATCGGCGGCCTTGCTGATTTCAGGCGTTAAATCCTGAGCGATTTTTTCAATTCCTGCGCGGTTGGGATAGCCCAGAAGGATAATTTTCATAATAGGGTGTAAAAACAGACAAGTCGAGAATGTTCTCCTCTCGACAGTTTGACGTCTTTTAATTGTTTACTGTCTTTTAATTGTCAACTCGCCGGTAGTACGCATTTCCAGTTTATAGGTTGCTCCCTCTTCCAGCTGCATATAAGGAGCAGTGCCGTGAGTGGCGCGAACGCCTTTTTTGTGAGCGTAATCCGGGTCTTGAGCCAGCTTCCAGAACTCCTTCCAAAGATTCTCCTGAAACTGCTGAAAACGCGAGTTGTCTGAAATGCAGGCTTGAGGCGTTTGCCCTTCCGGGTCAATTGGAAATCCGTCGTCCGGTCTGATTTTTTCGCTGAAAAGCCGGCGAATCAAACACAACGCCTTTCCCTTGAAGTCGTCGCCTTTTTCGATGTATTTGTCTTCAAATTTGATGACCATGGAGTCAATGTAAAGACAGCAGCCTTCAATTGTAAACACTCTTTTTTGACCGTACGGTTCTTCGGACGGATCCAGTTCGGTGAACGAAAAAGTCGTTTTTACGGTTCCGTTCTCTTCCGATTTTTTAATATCGGAAATGACAGCCATGCGCTTGCTCATTTTTAAGAACGCGTTGGCTTGAAGAAGCCTTTGAATTTCATGATCCTGCCAATAGGATTTCAGCCCCAGATAAATCAGCGGACCTCCAACGGCGATAGCGATGAGATAAGTTGGCAATCCTTTGGGAAGCGATCCAAACAAGAAAAACAGTAACAGAACCGCTATGCCAATTCCAGCAATGATAACGCCGTTAGAAAGGTTTTTCAACATTAACAGGTATTTCATGATGAACAACTCCTGGTGGTGTTAAGCGGATTATTATTGTTTTGTAATAGATTGCTCGCCGGTGTTGCGCATTTCGAGTTTGTAGGTTGAACCTTCCTGAAGTTTCATTGAAGGAGCTTGACCGTGAGCGGCTCTAACGCCTTTTGTTTTAGCAAAAGCCGGGTCTTGAGCCAGTTTCCAGAAATTCCCCCAAAGCTCTTTTTCGAATTCGGTGGAATCTGGAGAGTCCAGCTTGTACGGTTTGGGAGTTTCGCCTTCCGCGTCAAGCCGGAAACCTTCTTCGGGCTTTTGCTTTTCGCTGAAAAGACGATTAAACAGACACAGAGCGCTTCCTTTTAAGACGTCCCCTTGTTCGACAAAATCGTCTTCAAATTTGATTACCATCGTGTCAATGTAAAGGACGTCGCCGTCAATGGTAAACGTGCGTTTTTCTCCGATAGGCTTGTCTGACAGGTCAACTTCAGAAAAGGAAAACGTTGTTTTGACAGCGTCTGAGCCTTCCTGATTTTCCTTGACGATGTCAGAAATGACCGCCAGACGGCGAGTCTTTTTCAGGAAAAGGTTTGCCATTTCCAGCTTTTGATTTGTAACCTCGAGCTGAGCAATCTTTTCCTCGGCGTCTTTAAGCTGTTTTTGCGTAGTTGCAAAGTTGTTGTCAAGATACGTAAAAATCTGCCAACCAAGAGCTGTAACAGCTAAAATAACAACTGCATAAATCAAAGAAATAAGTTTTTTCATGCTTTTGATCTTGTTTATAAAATAAAGTTGTAAAAGGAGTTGGATTTAGTGCGACATGGACAGCGCAATCATAACAACGATAAAAATGACGGCAAGTACAATGGCGACAATTGCCCATTGAAACCAGAATTTTGCCATTTTTTTATCTTCGAGTTCTTCTGCGTGTTTCCTTTTGTTGATATACTCAACAGTTCGTTCCAGAGCGATAACAAACGTCTTTTGACAGTACGGGCACATTGCCTTTTGCCCAATCATCTTTCTGTCAATTTCCAGCGAATGTCCCGTCGGACACAAACAGTGGAGTCTGTCGTCTTTATCCGGGTCGCCAATATTCATTTTTTGTTCCGGTTTTTGAGCGGCGTTTTCTGCCTCTTGAGCGGCAGCCTGAGAAGCTCCGAAATTGAAATTCTTCTTTTTTTTCTGAAAATTTAGAGAATCCAACTGAGGATTGGCTGTCTGGTTTTGAGGATTGAACCCGGTAAAAGACGTTACTGGAGGCTGCGTTGTTGGCGCAGTCGGAGGCGTCGGAGGCGCAGCAGGGGCGTATCCAGCTGGAGCCGGGATTATAATTTCGATCTGACAATGTGGACAAACGCAAGGTTGACCGATTTGGTTCTCATTTGCCTGAAGCAGATGTCCATTAGGGCAATAAAACTGAAATGGCATTGGCGTGTAATTTTGTCTAAAAGAAAATGGGTAATTTGAAAAAGTTCCTAAAAGGATATTAAAACATAATTATCCATTATTCAATTTTACTTTCTTATTTAAATGATTATACTCCAAAATAACGATGAAGGAAAGAACGAAAAGCTCTTTTTGGGATTTTTTTCCAAAAAATCTCAGGATTTTACCGACTTTTCGGTCAGGGGAATTGACGAAACCATATTTATATGTATAATTTTAAGGAAATCTCTTGTTTAATAAGGAGTTTTTCAGATGTATTCCGTTTGGACTGCAGAGTAATTTGTGAAAACTGCAAACGGAACTGTCAGGTTATTTTAAAGTGTTGTATCATATCAGAGGTTTTATGCCATGAGCGAGGAAAACCCGGAAAAAACCCCGGAATCAGATTCCCCTACGCCAGAGACTGCGCCGCTTAAACCAGCGCCGCCGCGTCGCAAAATTTTAATTGGAACCCAGCGACCGGGAGCTTTAGAGGCTTTCCGTGCAGAAGCTGCAAAGGCTGCTGAAGGTAAGAAAGAAGCGTCGCCCGCTCCCGCTGCTCAAACCAAACCGGAAACGGTAGAGCAGAAGCCTGTCGTTCAGCCGGAACCGGTTGTTCAAACCAAGCCGGAAGTCGTCGAACAGAAGCCTGAAGTCAAACCGGAACCGGTTGTTCAAGCTGAGCCGGAAGTCGTCGAACAGAAGGCGGAAGTCAAACCGGAACCGGTTGCTGAAGTCAAGCCGGAAGTCGTCGAACAGAAGGCGGAAGTCAAACCGGAGCCGGTTGCTGAAGTCAAGCCGGAAGTCGTCGAGCAGAAGCCGGAAGTTCAGCCTGAACCAAGCGCTCAAGCCAAGCCTGAACCGACAGATCAAAAGACAGAATCCAAAGACGAATCCGATCGCCGCGATCGACGTGGGAATAAACGCGAACCGAGAGTCAGCAAGGCGCAGCAGATTCTTGCCGCCGGTCCGGTAGGAAAAGTTTCCAAAATCCCCGTTCCCAACTCTCGAATGCCGTTGCCAGACGAACTTCAAGAGGTATTCGATGCCGTTGTGGGTCCTTTAGCGGAAGATAACGGTTTTGACGCGGTTCTTGATAACGACACTGTACATAAAGCTGGGGTCGAATTCCAGCAGGACGATAAAGTTGAAGCCATCGTTCAGCACATTTCTCGCGAAGACGTCATTCTTGACCTGGGCAACTTTAACCAGGGCGTTGTCTCGCTTCGTCAGTTTGCTGAAACGCCTGAAATTGGAACGAAAGTCAAAGTTTCAATCGTTCGATATAACGATGCAGAAGGCTTGTACGAAGTAACTCTGCCATACGCCGCGGCTATTATCGGCGACTGGTCAGAGGTTCAGGAAGGCATGGTTGTCGACGCTGCCGTTACCGGTCAGAACACCGGCGGTCTGGAATGTGAAGTCGCTCATATTCGCGCCTTCATGCCGGCGGGACAGGTCAGCATTTATCATCGCGACAACTTCGACGACTTAATCAATACGCACCTGATGGCAGTCGTTCTGGAAGCGAAGCCGGAAAAGCGCAATCTGGTTATCAGTCACAAGGCGTACGAATTCCGTCAGCAGGAAGCCGAAAAGAAGGAATTCCTCGCCACGATGAAAGAGGGCGACGTTTTCGACGCGGTTGTTCGCAAGATTATGCCCTTTGGCTGCTTTGTCGATCTCGGTCACGGCGTTGAAGGTCTGGTTCACATCAGCCGCCTTTCCTGGGGACACGTTACAGATCCCAACGAAGTCGTTAAAGAGGGCGAGATGATTAAAGTCAT
The DNA here is from genome assembly GCA_017557195.1 of Thermoguttaceae bacterium. Classification (GTDB taxonomy): domain Bacteria; phylum Planctomycetota; class Planctomycetia; order Pirellulales; family Thermoguttaceae; genus RUG11551. The sequence goes on from JAFZAL010000053.1 coordinate 27,131, forward strand.
GTACCTCAAGACGGACGACAAGGGCAAGCTGAGCTTCTCCCGCCGCGAAACGATGGCAAGTCCATGGGAAACCGCGCCGGTCAAGTACGCTGTCAATACGGTTTGCACGGCTAAAATCGTCAAGGTTGAACAGTTTGGCGCGTTTTGCGAACTGGAGCCGGGCGTTGAAGGTTTGCTTCACATTTCCGAATTGGCTCACCAGCGAGTTGGTCACGTTTCCGACATCGTCAAAATCGGTCAGGAAGTCCAGGTTCAGGTTATTTCCATGGATCCGCTGGCGCGCAAAATCGGGCTTTCCATCAAAGCTCTGATTGCTCCTCCGGTTAAGGAAGAATCTGACGAAGACAACCCTGGACATAAGAAAAAGAAAGAGAATCCGGAAGACCTCGAAGCCAAGCCGCTGGCGAAGAAATATCGCAACAACAAAACCGACAACCTCAAAGGCGGAACGGCTTCCAATTCCGGCTCAAAATGGGCAACCGATTTCTCAGCGTTGCTGGGAAGCGTCAAAGAAGAAGAGTAAAAACCGATGCGGCAAGTTTAACCGCTTGCCGCTAATTACATAAACATTTACCACTAACCACTCATTTATACAGGAGAAATTAAAATGGCAAAAGGCAGATACCTGTTTACATCTGAAGCTGTCAGTATGGGACATCCCGACAAGTTGGCTGACCAGATTTCTGACGGCGTTTTGGACGCCTGCTTGGAACAAGACCCGATGAGCCGCGTCGCGTGCGAAACGATGGTTACCACCGGCGTTGCGGTTATCGCTGGCGAAATCACCACAAAAGCGGTTATCAATTACCCGGACGTCGTTCGCAAGGTCATCAACGAAGTTGGATACACTGACGATCAGATGGGCATCTGCGGTGACACGTGCGCTGTCATGGTCTCTCTGGACAAGCAAAGCCCGGACATCGCTCAGGGCGTCAACGACGCAGACGCCGCTGGCAAAAACGTTGTCTATACGTTCAGCAACAACGCTGTCGGTTCCCAAACGACCTCTGCCGGTAAAGACGGCGCGGGCGACCAAGGGCTCATGTTTGGATACGCCTGCAACGACACCCCGGAACTCATGCCGTTGCCAATCGCTCTGGCTCACCGAATCACCAACCGCCTGACCGAAGCCCGTCAGAAGGGCGAAGTCAGCTGGCTGCGTCCGGACAGCAAATCCCAGGTTACAGTCGAATTCGAAGACAACAAACCGATTCGAATTGACACCGTCGTCGTTTCAACTCAGCACGACCCGTCCGTTGACCAAAAGCAGATTGCCGAGTTCGTCATTCCGAACGTTATCAAACCGTGCTTGCCGCCGGAACTGGACAAGGGCGACATTAAATATTACATCAACCCGACCGGCAAATTTGTCGTTGGCGGACCTCATGGCGACTGCGGTCTGACAGGACGTAAAATCATCGTCGACACCTACGGCGGCTGGGCGTCTCACGGCGGCGGCGCGTTCTCCGGAAAAGACCCGACGAAGGTTGACCGTTCTGCAGCGTACATGGCTCGTTACATCGCCAAAAACATCGTTGCCGCCGGCTTGGCTGATCACTGCGAAGTTCAGCTCGCCTACGCTATCGGCGTTTCCGAACCCGTTTCCGTTCTGGTTGACACCCGCGGAACCGGCAAACTGACCGACGAAGAACTCACCGCGATTGTCCGCAAGGAATTCAAGCTCAATCCGAGCGGCATCATTGAAACCCTTGACCTCCGCAAACCCATCTTCCGCAAAACCGCGGCTGGCGGACATTTCGGTCGCGAAGGTTTCACCTGGGAAAAGACCGACAAGGCAGCAGATCTCAAGAAGTATCTGAAATAATCACTGCTTTGGGCGGCGTCCTTATCAGGACGTATAAAAACAAAAAAAGCGAGAGTGGCGCGTTTGCAACTCTCGCTTTTTTTATTCCCGAGTAACCGAATATGATTCTTCTTTTGGAGAGACGTTCAAGAAATAAAAAAATGGGCGAAACTGGACTCGAACCAGCGACATCTACCTTGTAAGGGTAGCGCTCTAACCAACTGAGCTAATCGCCCTTTGCGAAATGTAAATTTCAGTATTTAATTATATTGATTATTGCTTTTTGTCAAGGGGGCAAACAGGGCAAGGCAGGGCGGCAAAAGTTAAAAAGGATTCTTTTCTATCAAATTACATTTTAATACCCGGGCGGGAGGATGAGATTTCTGGGAAGCGGACATTGTCCGCGAAAAAACAATATGTTAGTTATTTTTGGCGGGTAATACCCGCCCCCCGTAAGCAATGTTCCCAAATTCTGAACGCACCCCGGGAGCGGCGCCTCGCCGCCGGCCCGGTTGAATAATCTTCAAAACTTGCTATAATTCATTTATCTATATTATTTACAACAACCTTGGTTTTATCGGAGAAAGATTCAGCCATGACTAAAACGCGAGTCGCAATTTTAGGCGCGACGGGGTACACCGCCAGCGAATTGATTCACCTGTTTGCCCGCCATCCGTACGCGGAAATCACCGCATTGACAACGCGAAGCGAAGACCGTCCGCACGTTGCCGACGTCCATCCGTCCGTCCGCGGGCTTTTGGACTTGTATCTTGAACCGCTCACGGACGACGAACTGGCGGCGCGCGCGGACTGCGTGTTCTGCTGTCTGCCGCACAAGGCGTCGGCTGACCGCGTACCGGGGCTGCTGGACCGAGGAATGAAGGTTATCGACCTCTCCGCCGACTATCGTCTGGACGACGCTCAGACGTTTACGGAATGGTACGGCGAAACCCACCCCGATCCGGACCGATTGGGCAAGACGCCCTACGGGCTGCCGGAACTGTTCCGTGACAAGATCGTCGGCGCGAATCTGGTTGCCAATCCCGGCTGCTATCCGACATCGTCGATTCTGCCGCTGACGCCCTTGCTGCTCAACGGGTACATCAAGCCGGAAGACATTATTATCGACTCCAAATCCGGAACCAGCGGAGCGGGAAAATCCCTCAAGCCGGGGAACATGTACTGCACCGTCAACGAGAACTTTCAGGCGTACGGCGTTGGCACACACCGTCACAGACCGGAAATTGAACAGGTTATCGCCCGCAAAACCGGGACGCTGCCGTCGGTGATTTTCACGCCCCACCTGGTCGCCATGGACAGAGGCATTTTCACAACAACGTACTCGTTGCCCGCCAAGGCGGCAGACGAAAAAGAACTTATCGCCTGTCTGCGAGATTTCTATAAGAACGAGCAATTCGTTCGCGTTATGGATGCGCTGCCTTGCGTCAAGGCGGTAGCGCATACCAACTTCTGCGACATGACGGTTCGCGTCGTTCGCAACCGCGTCATGACGCTCAGCTGCATTGACAACCTCGTTAAAGGCGCGTCCGGCGCCGCGCTGCAGAATTTCAATATTCTGTACGGATACCCGGAGAACACCGCGTTGATTTAGTTGCGAGTGCATAGTGCTTAGTGCATAGTGAGGGGAGCGCTTTGCGTACTAGCGCTAAGTACGACTTCCTATTCCCTACTCCCTATTCCCCATTCCCTAAAATGATTGACAAACCACGAATCGAAAAAGCCGTTCGAGAGATCCTGCTTGCTATTGGCGAGAACCCGGACAGAGAAGGGTTGCTGGAAACGCCGGCGCGCGTTGCCAGAATGTACGAAGAGATTTTTTCAGGGCTGGAGCAAGACCCGGCGATACATCTGAAAAAGTTTTTTACGGAAGAGTATAACGAAGTCGTGCTGGTAAAGGACATTTCATTTAACAGCATGTGCGAGCATCATCTTATGCCGTTTTTCGGGAAAGTTCATATCGGATACATTCCTGGCGGGAAAGTAATCGGTCTGAGCAAGATGGCGCGCGTTGTGGAAACGATCGCCCGCCGTCCGCAGATTCAAGAACGCATGACGGAATCCATCGCCAAGCTGATGGTCGAAGAGCTTCACGTCAAAGGCGTTGCTGTTATCGTCGAAGCGGTGCATACGTGCATGACGATGCGCGGAATCAAAAAGCCGGGATCGAAATGCGTTACATCGGCGTTAAAGGGCGTGTTCATGAAGAACCCTGCTGCAAGAAGCGAACTTCTCACGCTCATTTTCGGACACGAGCACGGCGGTGCCGGCGTGTTCGATATAGACTAGCGGCGGCGAGGCGTTTTGCTGGTTCGTTAGCACACAGATTTAACAGATTGAACGGATTCGTGCCGATTGGTTATCGGTCGTCTTTTATTGATTTTCTCCCCTTTACTAAAGTTTTTTGGAAAGGGGAGTTTGAGGGGAAGAACCTTTTTTTCAAAAAAGGGCGGCGAGGCGCCGCTCCCAATCCGCGCTGCCGCGCGCATGCCGACAATCGCTCCCGTTGGTCGCTTGCGTCAAACGTCGAGAAGTGTGCATTACAAAACGACGAAGCCGAAAACCTTCTCTGGATGGCGCCCGTCCCTGGGCGCCTTGTTTGTATATCAAATAAACGCTGTTCGGGACGCTGTTTCATTGGCAGGCGAGGACGCCTGCGGTCGACGAGGACGTCGACCCTCCGTAGAACATTGATCAGCGCTTTGCGCCAACTCCTCACTCCTCACTCCTAACTAATTCCCCCCCTCTCTCCTTGAAAGATTTCTCTTATTATATATAATATGCTCTAACGTATTTTGTATAGATTAACCCAAATACAAACAGCAAGAGAATAAATCATGTTTCAGCCGGTCGATAAATCATCGTTTCCGAAACAGGAAGAATCGTTGGTAAAGTGGTGGGAAGAAAACCGCATTTACGAAAAGTCGTTGGAACTGCGGAAAAACGCGCCGTCGTTCGTCTTCTTTGAAGGTCCGCCGACAGCGAACGGGCATCCGCACCCGGGGCACTGCCTCACCCGCGCCATTAAAGACCTTTTCCCGCGCTATAAGACGATGAAAGGGTTCCTCTGCACTCGTAAAGCGGGCTGGGACACCCACGGGCTTCCCGTCGAGGGCGAAGTCTGCAAAGAGCTGGGCATCAAAACCAAAGAGCAGATTATCGAATACGGAATCGAGCCGTTCGTTCAGCTGTGCCAGAAAAGCGTCTTCCGGTACATTACCGAATGGGAAGACCTGACCAAGCGAATCGGATTCTGGGTCAATCTCGACGAGGCGTACGTAACGTATCACAAGAGCTTTGTCGAGTCGGTCTGGCATTCTCTCAAAACGCTCTTTGACCAGGGCTTGCTGTACCAGGGACACAAAATTGTCTGGTGGTGGGCGCAGGGCGGAACCGCTCTGTCTTCCGGCGAAGTCGGGCAGGGCTATCGCGAAGTTGCCGACCCGTCTGTATTTATCAAGTTCCCGCTGGTAGACGACCAGACGTTCCCGGACGAATCCCTTCGCGGGGCGAGCCTTGTCGTCTGGACAACCACGCCGTGGACGCTGCCGTCTAACCAGTTCGCCGCCGTCAAGCCGGATCTGGACTACGCCTTGCTGGAATTCGAGCCGATTCCCGATAAAAACGGAAACGTTGCCCCGGCAGACCCCGCCGCCAACGACGCTGGGAAGTTTGTCGTCGCCGTCGCTTTGGCAGACGTCGTTGCTGGCAAGCTGAAGAAAAAGGCGAGAATCCTCAAGACGTTCAAGGGTTCAGACTTGATCGGTCTGCGATACGTCCCGCCGTTTGACTACTATTACAAAACGCTCGGAAACCAGCAGGGCGAACTGCTCGACGGTACAAAAGAATACATCGCCTGGCGAGTCGTTCCGGCGGAATTCGTTACAACCGATTCCGGGTCTGGTCTGGTTCATCAGGCGCCCGCCTTTGGCGAAGACGACCACGGCGTTCTGCTCGATCAGCAAAAGCGTTACAAGGTTGACGAAAACGGAAACACGACGGGACCGGAACTCATCTGCGCCGTCGGTCCGGACGGGAAGTTTACGGAAATCGCCTCTGACTGGACGGGACGCTGGGTCAAAGAAGCCGACAAAGACATTTCCCGCAACCTCAAAGAGCGCGGAATCCTGCTCCATCTGGAACAGTACCTGCACGAATACCCGTTCTGCTATCGCGAAGAGAAAGACCCGTTGATTCAGTATCCGCGTAAAAGCTGGTATATCAAAACGACGTCGTTTGTCGACCAGATGCTGGAAAACAACAGCCAAATCAACTGGATGCCGGATCACATCAAAGACGGTCGTTTCGGCAACTTCCTGGCAACCAACGTTGACTGGGCGCTGTCGCGCGAACGGTTCTGGGGCACCCCGCTGCCGATTTGGGTTTGCGAAAAAACGGGGCAGATGGAAGCTATCGGCTCGTTTGACGAACTGCTCAGCAAACCCGGCGTAACAGGTCGGGAAGAATGGGAGAAGGCAAAGGCAAAATACAAAGCCGAGACCGGCGAAGATCTCTGTGACGATCTCCAGGTTCACAAGCCGTATATTGACTACATCACCTACGATTCCCCCTTCGCGCCGGGCGCCAGAATGAAGCGCGTTCCGGAAGTTATCGACTGCTGGTACGATTCCGGCTCGATGCCGTTCGCTCAGTGGGGCTGGCCCAACAAACCGGGGTCAGACGCAGACCTCAAAGAGCATTTCCCCGCCGACTTCATTTCCGAAGCCATCGACCAAACCCGCGGCTGGTTCTACTCTCAGCTGGCGATCAGCACAATGATGTTCGGGAAAACCGGTACGGAACGAGAAAACGCGCTGGCGAAAGACCTGCCGTATCCGCACCCGTTCAAAAACTGCATCGTTTTGGGCTTGATGCTTTCGGAATGGTGGGAATCGGCAGACGGAAAAGTCTTCCTCACCGCCGACGCCGCTAAAGAGGCGGGCGTCAAGGCAGAAAAGAAAGTCGGGAAGATGTCGAAATCCAAGCGGAACTACCCGTCGCCGCAGCAGATTTTCGACACGCTCGGCGCGGACGCCTTGCGCTGGTACTTCTACGCCACTCAGGCGCCGTGGAACTCCGTGATTTACTCCACCCAGGCGATTCGCGATTCCGTGCCGGAATTCCTGCTGCGTCTGTGGAACGTCTACGGGTTCTTTACCATTTACGCCAACATCGACGGCTTCGACCCGAAAAAGGCTCAGCCTCGACCTGTCGCGCAGCGCGCGGAACTGGATCGCTGGATTCTGTCCGAACTCAACAAGACGATTAAAACTGTTACAGAAAAGATGGACGCCTACGACAGTTTCGGCGCCAGCGCCTGCATTTCCGCATTTGTAGACGCGTTGAGCAACTGGTACGTCCGTTCCAGCCGCGACCGGTTCTGGGCGTCTGACAAACAGGACGCAGACAAGATCGACGCGTACTCTACGCTCTACGAGTGCTTGACGACGCTGGTCAAGGTTATCGCGCCGTTCGTCCCGTTCATTTCCGAAAAGATTTATCAGGCGCTCGTCGCCAGCCAAAACGCGTCCGCGCCGGAATCGGTTCATCTGTGCGACTACCCCGTCGCAGACGAATCCCTCATCGACGAAACGCTGTCCTTCCGCATGGGTCTGGTTCGGGAAATCGTTTCTCTCGGACGCGCCGCCCGCAGTTCCGCGAAGCTCAAGGTTCGTCAGCCGCTGAAAAAAGTGGAAGTCGTTCTGACGGACGATTCCAACGTCGAATGGCTTGTCAGTCACGAAACGCTTGTCGCAGACGAACTCAACGTCAAACAGGTTGCCTATACAACCGACGCGGCAGAGTATATCGAATACAATATTCTGCCGGACTTGAAAAAGCTCGGTCCGAAACTCGGCAAAAACATCGGCGCGCTTCGCAACTGGCTCAAAACCGCCAACGCCAAAGAGTTGCTGGAACAGATGAAAGCCAACGGCAAAGTAACAGTCGAACTCAACGGAACGGCTGTCGATTTGGCGGAAGACGAGCTGATTATTCGTCTGTCTGCAAAAGAGGGCTGGACGGCAGCTCAAGGCGACTATTGCGTCGTCGTCCTGTCGACTGAACTGGACGAGGCGTTGCTGGCGGAAGGTTTGGCGCGAGAAATCGTCCACGCGATTCAGAACTTGAGAAAAGAATCCGGCTGCGAGTACACCGACCGCATTCAGGTCTCGCTCGTTTCCGACGCCGCCGACCTGACAGCCGCTCTGCTCCGGTTCGCCGACTACATCAAGGCGGAAACGCTCAGCACCGAGCTGACGTCCGCACCGCTTGACGGCGTCGCCCCGGTCGAAGTCAAACTGGACGGCAAACTCGCGCAGCTGTACTTGAAGAAGTAGGAATTCGTAACAACCGCAAGTGTCACGCTTGCGTCGGGGAGTGCAGTATTTTTCGGAGTGCGAGAGGGAAGCGTAAGCGGAACTCTCGCTTTTTTGTTAATCAGAATCGCTCTAATCGGCGAGCGTAGCTCGCTACAGAAAACCTCTTCTTGACGGCAAGCCGTCAAGTACGAAAGCGGCGCCAAGGCGCCGCACTCCGAAACGCAGTCGTCCCCTGCCGCCGAAGAAAACTTTTAAGCCGCAAAGAACGCAAAGAGCGCAAAGCAATCTTTAAAACTTTGCGTACTTTGCGAACTTCGCGTGAGTTCTTTTCCGGGCGCTTACGCACCCCGGCTCGTCTGCGCTTTGCGGCGGCAGCATCAGAGAATCTTTTTCGCAGGAAAGCCCGCTCGAACAGCTGGTTCGCGGACATCCTGTCCGCAAAAGAATTCCATCTGAATAAACGTTCCTCTCTTGCAATCGACTAAATTTACGTTATAATCAAGTATAATAAACAAGTTGAATCATTTCCCCCTTTTGTTCAAATCGCCATCCGTTCCGAGAAAAATCATGAAAGCATACATTTATTCCTTTTTCGCGCTGTTAGTCCTATTGGCAACCGCAATATATGCCGACGCCAATTTAGACTTGGAGAATGACGAAAAATTTACGGAATTATCGTCAATCGAGAAAGAAGCAATTAAAGAATTGAACTCTGAATGTAACGACTTCAGTTTCTATATAAGGCATGAAGATGATTATGTAGACTATGTTTATATCGAAACAATAAAAATCAGCAACCGCATGCTGGACAATCTCTATAAATTAAAGAACCTCCGATCTCTGTTTCTTGATTTTTCTGAAATCGACCAGAACGCTGTTTTGGATCTGAAAAGACTTCCACATCTGAAAGAATTATACGTTGAATACTGGAATAAAGATGAACTTGTCAGAGACCTTGACTATGATAAAGATCGCAGTTCACTCCAAAGACTTTTCGAAAGTTTGAAAGATTGCGATCCAAATGATACTGAAGTTGACGATTTAGACGACTTAAATAATATTGAAGATGACAATTCATTTGAGACGCCTCCTCTTCCTGAATGCGATAAATCCAAAATTCCAGATAAATATAAATCGCTGGATTGGATAGTCAATTTTTCATCAGCAAAAGAATTGCATCTGATTCATATAGGCTGGTTATCTAAACAAGGACTTGAAAAGCTTGTTCCAAATAAATCCATACACTCTTTAACATTGTTTGATCCTTCGCTGGAAGAACTACAAATAATTAAAAAAATGGCGGTTACAAAGCTTCATGTTTCTCTAGGTTGTTCCTTTGAAAATCTGGCGGAGTTTAAAGAATATCAGAAGAAATTTGGCGATATTCTATCTGAAATTTCACAATTACAGATTTTAGTAATTGGTGGAGCATATTATGATTTGGAAACAGATCGTTTTTATAGTTTAGTTGACGATGAAATGATCGTGAAACTTGGCAAGCTGCATCTTAAGGCGTTACAATTATCAAAGGCGGATATCTCTCAGGAAAGCATTCAATTGTTGTCAAAATCAGAATCGTTATACGAAGTTGGTTTACCCAAACATCTTATTGAGAAATACGGCAGTTTAAAAGGCAAGGTTGTTTTCTATTCTTACGAACCCTTTTATAATATTTTAATTGACGACAATGGCTCTTATATTCCCAGGTTTTATAAACTCTTGATACGTGCTAAAGGAAATAAGATGACCGATGATGAAATTAAAAAGGCGTTACAGCGTGAAGAGGAAAAGCTGAGAAATAACTATAAGGATCAGTGAGAGAATTTTAAGTTTGGCGGACTTCGCGTTTGGAGTGCGACGGCTTGCCGTCGCTTTTCCAACGCCCTGTTGATAATCTTAGACGTAGCCGAAAACGCTTCCAGGTCGCGGATGAAGTCCGCCGGAGAAACCTCACGCAAAGTCCGCAAAGAAATGAAAGGCGGTAATGAAGCGAACGAAGTGAGCGGAATTACGCATTCGCCGAAGGCGAACCGAAACGTTGAGAAGTGTGCATACCAAACCGACGAAGCCGAAAACCTTCTCTGGATGTAGCCCGTCCCCGGGCTACAACTTGACGGCGAAAGCCGTCAAGAAATGCGGCAGCCTCCAAAAATCTCTTTCGCAGGAAAGCCCGCACGAACAGCTGGTTCGTGGGCGTCTTCGCCCGCCGAAGCTTCTTTGCCCCGCTACTCCCTCAAGAATCCGTATTCGTAAACTTTAGGTTCGATTTGTTTTGCCAAGTCTTTCAAAGCAGAACGCAGATTTCCAATCAGTTTGTTATACTTTTCGTCTGCGCTGCTGTTGTTCATCTTGCCCTTGTCGTTGCGACCTTGAAAAAACGCTTTGATGTCGTATAAAGATGCGTTATGATCATATTTATATTCAGAAGATTTCTCGTGATAATATCGCCACAACTCCCGACCCGCTTTTAAAACTGCCTTTGCCTCGCTGGAATACTTCAACTTTACCTTTTTCGGCTTCTGATTGGACGCGAACAACCCTCCATCCAGACTTTCCGTTGTGATTTTTCCAGAAAGAAAATCATTCATGAAATGCGACGCGAACACATCATTGGAGCCAACTTCCTGCTCGGAAAACGGAATCCAATGGTTGACGCCATCTTTACAGGAAATTCGGTTTTGTCCGTGAAAGATCGTGAAAACTAAGCAATCAGTTTGAAATTCAGAATCCGTTTTCCAGCCGTCATTGGGATATAAGAACTGATCGCGGTCATTAAGCCAATCGGCAGGAATACAATGCCGAATAGCTAAATATACACAACCCTCAATCAAATTGTGCTGATTAAAATAATATGGATTGCGAACCATTCTCGCGCCCATATCGTGTGCAATATTGACGAATTTATTATTTTGATAATCAGAAGGCGCAGTATCCATTAATCCCAAACAATCGCCTTGTTTATCGTCGAATTGTTTTATCCATTTATTTAAACTCAATGAATTCGCATCATCTACTTGAATAATTTTGTTACAATAAAAACTGCCGTCAGCGTTGTAAACATCTGCATTAATCTTCGTGAATTGTTCTTTAATGTCGCTGTCCCAGATATGAAATCCGATTGGAAAAGCTCCCCTTACATTATCAAATGTTTTAGCAGGTACAAGAAACAGCTTTTCCAACTTAGCTTGATAAATATTTCGAAACTCTGCAAAGTTGAAAGCGCAAAGCGCTTTCAACGTTGCAAAATTTGCAATTTTGCAACGTTGTAATTCGCAGTATATCCGGATTAAAAATTGTGCAAAAATCTCATTTGATGCTTTTCCTATTTTATTTTTGTATTTTTTGTATGTTTCATTTGTATTGGCGACGCCAGCTTTGTTGCTTCCTGTCTTTGTTACCGTAGTCGCTGTCGTCGCTTCCGCATAAGGCGGATTGATGTAAATAACCAGTTTTTTCCGCTTTTCTGGGTCAGAAAGAATACTTTTAAGGTCATCAGGGACTTTTTTGCAATTGAAATCATCGTTGAGAAAATCAAATTGGAATACGTGACCTTTGAAGAGATTTGCTCCATTTTTAATTCGGTCGTACATGACGTCGACATCCGCTTGGTCGAGTGTAGACGCCCAGATGTTCTTTGGATTGGTCAGACCGGCTAGCAAATTGCCTGTTCCGGCGGCACAGTCCCAAACGTAATATTCGTCCTGCCAGTTTTCGCCCAGAACATCGGCAAGGTACAGCTGCGACAGTTCCACCCATTGCTGCGGCGTAAAGAACGAACCTTTGCGTTCACGTACGTCCTGCGGTGTGAGCAGGTCGCGGCGCTGAACAATATAGTCCCAAAACTCTTTTCTGGGCGGACGGTCGTAGATATTCCAGAATTCGTGGTGAGCCTTTTGGTTATCGTAAAACGATACATCCATTTTCAATTTCATTCCCCAAGCGTTAACGCCTTGTTTCACTTCGTAACGGTTGGATTTCAACAGGACGTTGAGCGAATCTTTAATACTTTCATTATCTTTCGACAACAGATCGGCTAAATAAAAGTCGGCGTCAAGAATGCCTTCTTGCTTGGCATTCTCCCAATCAATTTTAATAGTTGGCTTTACGCGCTGAAGCCATTTGTAATAAACTGTCGTAAAATTATTTTTGGTAATTTTGATGCCTTGGACGCCAGCCCGTCCAATTTTGAAACTATTTTTAATAAACTCGCGAAGCGCGACATCGTCGTCTCCAAAACGAAACTGGCGCGCGTTGTTTTCCAGTTCGTTTTTTACTGTTTCATAAAGTTGTTTAAATTCTTTGGTACTATGGTTTGACGGGGTTACTTCCCAATTAAAATCGTTTTGTGAAAAGACGTCTGAAATAGCAATATAGGGAATAAACGCAATCTTTTGAGCGTCAAACGCTCCCAAAAACAATGGCGGGAGTTGTTCCCCTCTTACCTTCGATTTGCCAATCGTGAGAATAAGCTGAACGATGGATTCGTAAATGTCCTTTTTTGTGCCCATTTTGGCTTCCGCCCAGAAGAATGACTGAATCACGTTCATTTCTTCGAATAAGGATTTCTGAGCGCCCTTTGTTTTTTCGGTAACTTTGGCAATGCAGAAGTCTATTTTGCCGATTATATTAGTTGTGTCGTAATCGCTAAAATAATCGTGAGCAACCTTGTTTTTCAGTTGTTCTTCACAAATATTGAGCGGATACGGACCGGAACCCTTCTGTGCTGACGTCTTTTTTGCCATTTGATTCTTTTATTTGTAATGAGTTTTTCAGTTTATAATAAAAAACCCCTAACCGCCCCAGGGGAGTAGAAAGGAGTTCGAGATGAAACGAATCATCAAAGTTGTGGTGGTCATCGCAATTCTGATTCTTATCATTCTTGTCATGATCGCCTATTAAGGCTAGCTGACAACGACAAGCGGGAGAGGCACCTCCCATTTGCTCATTTATTATACCACAAAAAATATTAAAGTGCGAAAAAAATTGAAATTTTCTCTTAGATATTTTACCCTTAAAAAGTTTGAACATTTTATGCTATTACTAACCCTTGTATTATCAACCCTTTGCGTTAAAATGGAAATAAAACTTGGGGGGATTGCTCAACTAAAGAAGATAGAATAGTTTAACGCAAAGAATAGAATTCGTTGATTACGCAGGTACTCGAATAAGAATCCAATCATAATTTGCGTAGACTAGATAAGACAGGAGAAACTCCGACAAAACTATCATTTTTTAATATTTTATCATTATTTTCTTTTCAAATGCTGTTTTGTGATTAAATACAATATATGCACCGACTTAACGGAAAAGTGGACTAATACTAACAGGAAAAACTCATTTCCTCGAGTATTTTGATACACTATAATTCGGCTAGTGTTTAACTAAAACCTTGGTGACTAACATCGACTCAAAAACTGAAATAATTATGTATTAAGGAAATTTTTCTAAATTTTTCTAAGTTGTGTAAAGATAACCCCTATAATTGTTGTTAATATATGATATAATAATAAATGAATCAATAAAAAAACGTGTTTTCTAATTTTTAATAGGTCAATGTATTTTCAAAAAGCAACATTGACTCCAAATTTATAATTTGTTAAATTATAGAATCGGTAACATGAACGAAGAACATCATAAGAATAATAAATTGGAATTCATAATGTTACTTGCAGTCCCAATTGCTATTATTACTATAGTTTTTGTGTTTTGGTACTTACATTGTTCTGCGATATCATCGATAACGTTTAGTACATGTAGTGAAACAATGTTGCAGCAACTAACATCGTATTATGAAACAATGATAACGGTATTAGTGATAATTATTACGATTCTTCTTGCAACATCCTTTGTTTCAATTTATTACGTTACAAAAAGACAGGTTAAAAGTACAATTGAGGAAGTCGTTATTGAGACCGTTGACGCTGAATTTAAGCGTAATTCTTTTATTGATCGAATAGAAGAAAAGGTTAAAGAATTTTGCCAAAGTCCAGAAGGACTTGATTTATTTGAAAATAACCCTGAATATGAAAAAGAAATAACGAATTTAAAAGGGTATTATTCATTACTTTATGGATATTATTCATCCCTTGACGATCGAATAAGTGTTATTCTACAAGATTTACAAGAATTGAAAGATAAAACAAATAATAGCAATAGCAAAAGAACAAATTCAAAGAGAAGAACAGATAGGAGTTCAAAAAATGGGATTCAAGAAACGGATAATAAACAACAAGATTGATTTTCCAGAAATTGAGAAACCAGAATTGATTGATTCTCCCTCTCGACTTTTACTTTTTGCAAAGAATCAAGGAATAACATGTGTTCCTTTAGACTTGAATTCTTTATGCAAGAAACTAAATATTAATATCGTATATCAGTCTCTATTTCAACTTCCAGAAATTCAACGTTCAGAAATTCAACGTTCAGAGATCCAACGTTCTGACAAAAATAATATTTCAGGAATTCTTTTTCGAAATTTTGATGGTAGTTGGACAATTTCCGTTAATGAAAATCATCATATAAATCGACAACGTTTTACAATAGCTCATGAGTTAGGACACTATTTTCTTCATAGGCATGAAGGAAGCGTATTTACTGACGAAATTTTTTTTCGTTCCATGTATTTTGGAAATGAAAAGAAGCAGAAAATGGAATGGCAGGCAAATGAATTTGCAGCTACTATTTTAATGCCGCGTCAAGAAATTGTTAAATTAATAAGCAATGGTATCGTTGATATAGAGTCTCTTGCTAGAACATTTCAAGTTTCCACATTAGCAATGCGTTTTCAATTGGAAAGAACACAATTGTTGAATGATAATAAAGTAAATTATGTATATTCCGATATTAAAAACTAGACAATCTGAATTGAAAGCTGTTGAACATTTGGACAACGTAATTAAAGATAATATTTGTCCATTATTTGAATTGACTCGTTCAAGAAAAAGTAAATCATCTCCTGATGGTGATATTGAAAAACGAATGGAGGACATTACTGAGAAATATGGTTCAGATCGACCGTTTATTTTAGACATTACAACCATTGAATATCTTTCGAATAACCAAATTGAAGAACTGCAAGATAGCGCCAATGATTACGGGAACTGGATTTCGTTTGTAGCGAAACAAAAAAAACATTTTCCAAAACTTATTCCTACAGTGATCTCAAACGATTCAGATGCCTTATCTGATGAGGATAATCAACAACGTTTTTTAAATCAAATTAAGGCGTTGTCTGATGATTTTGATTTATTTGCTTATCGGTATCCTGCTGATTACGGTTCTTCATTATGTGCTGCTGATTTCGAATTATTTCAGGATAATGGTATAAATTTAAATAAAATCATCTTTATTATTGATCATGGCTTTTTTCAACAAGTAAATATTTCAGATAATAATCGCATATTGGAATCCAGAAAGAAGTGTACTTTCGATATTATTTATAACGACAATATAAAACAATATAGATTTCATGACATTTTTGTCTCTGCAGAGAGTTTTCCTAGCAACCCTGCAGAAGCTTCAGATAATATAAATATTTCCTCAAGAGACTATCATGATGGAAAAATACCTATTGGAGCATACGAGTTATACAAAAGAATTAACAATAACAATATTAAATATTCTGATTATGCTACAGTATTTCCAGAACCAACGTTACAAGAAGGAGGGCGTGGTTGGATTCCAAGAATTGATTTGCCTACAGAAACAGATATTATTTTTGGACGTGAAAGACGCAAGCCTAATGAAAATTATCAACGACCGTATAGAGAGATCGCAGAGAATATTATTCAGACTGATAATTTCAAATTTATTTCTGAAAAATATCCATGTTGGGGAATTGATAACATTAAAGAATCAGCTATTGATCCTACAGGTTTATCCCCCTCCCACTGGATTGCAGTTCGCGTTAATATTCATATGACGATACGTTGCATGATGAACTTCCCAAATGAAACCCCATAGGCATTTTCAACGTTAGCATACACGTGTCGTCTATTGTACTTCCATTTTGAGTATCCAAAAGATAATATTGAAATAAACGTCGATATTTCCTCTGCAACTCTTGAATAACTATTTTTTTCAATTTTAGCAAAGATACTTTTTGGACAACAATTTCACGAACTTGAAATGTATCGTTTTTTTTATATTGAGTGCCAACAAGTTGCAGTAAAACTGATTTTGGAAGTAAAGTTGCAAGATACTTTTTATTAAGTCGTTTAATGCAATTAGCTGGACGTATTTCTGTAAAATTATTGTCTTCAAAAAGAATAATCCCAACATTCCGCGGCAAAATTGACTTAGCGGACCGTAAATGATTCTTTGTTAAAACAACGCTTGTTTTATCGAATGTTTGAGTGTATTCAGAAATTTGTTCTGAAAGTCTTGACAAGCTGTCTTTTTCGCTTTTAATCTCTAAAGCGTGTAATCCAGATGCAGAAATAAGCAATAGATCGACACGACGCATTTTAGGTCCATATAATGGCTCATTTGCTATGGCTCCATCGGTCTTATCAAAACCGAGATTGCCATCACAAATCCAATTGATCAGGTCGACTTTGATGCTTTCAGCATAATATTTCTTCATAATTATTTATACCATTGATTATTATTTTAATGTTACTCTTGTTTTGTGTCAAGCTCTTTCTGAGAATTATTTCAATTCATTTACTGATATTATATCACTTTGTCTAACTTTATCTGTTTTATCTATTTGCACCCGCGACTCGCCCAACATTCATTTCTTTAAGTTCTTTGTAGTGAATATTTTCGGTGGACGACACGCCCGCGAACCAGAGGGACGGTCTGCCAATTCTGCGAAAGAGATTTTCGGGAGCTTCCGTATTTCTTGACGGCTTCCGCCGTCAAGTTGTAGCCCGAGGACGGGCTACATCCAGAGGAGGTTTTCGGCTTCGTCGTTTTGGTATGTACGCTTCAAACAAAGCGTAACTACGTTCGCTTCGCGAACTCCGTTACCGCCTTCCATTAACCAATCGGCGAAAATCCGTTTAATCCGTAAAATCCGTGTGCGGACTGACCTGCACATAACCATGGGGGGCGGCAGGGGACTGCCGCGTGCCGGGCTTATCACAGGTTTTTAGCGGGTCAGTGGTTAAGGCGGCGTCAAGCCGCCGCATTCCCCGACCTAACGCCCCGACCGCGCCTCGCCGTCGCCTAAGACTTTGCGGACGTTTTCTTCTGTAACGGGGGAAATGACGCCGAATTCTGTGATGATTCCCGTAATGTATTTCGCGGGAGTAACGTCGAAGGCGGGATTGTAGACGTCAACGCCGTCAGGGGCGGTCTGCTTTCCGAATCCGCAGGTTACTTCTTTCGGGTCGCGCTGTTCAATCGGGATTTCCGCCCCGGTCGCGATCGATAAATCGAACGTGCTTTTCGGCGCGGCAACGTAGAACGGGACGCCGTGTTCCTTCGCAACAATCGCCAGCTGATACGTCCCGATTTTGTTGG
Source organism: Thermoguttaceae bacterium (assembly GCA_017557195.1). GTDB lineage: Bacteria > Planctomycetota > Planctomycetia > Pirellulales > Thermoguttaceae > RUG11551. The sequence continues at coordinate 44,741 of JAFZAL010000053.1, forward strand.
CGGCGTCTCCGTTTGCGGCGATTCTGTCAGCGCCGACGACGGCGGCTTGTACGCGTCCTTCTCTCATGACCTGCGCCGCCATGTTGTCACAGATAAGCGTAACGGGAATCCCGCGCTGCATCAGTTCCCAGGTCGTCAGACGCGCGCCCTGAAGCAGAGGCCGGGTTTCGTCCGCGTACACGTGAATCTTTTTCCCTTCTTCCGCGCAGGCGAAACAGACGCCCAGCGCCGTGCCGAAGTCCGCCGTCGCCAGCCCGCCGGCGTTGCAGTGCGTATGAACGCCCCAGCCGTCCTGAATGAGCGCAGAACCGTATTTTCCGATAGCGCGGCAGATCGCCCGGTCGTCAGACTGAATCTGGAACGCCTCCGCCAGCAGCTTTTCAGCAACGTCGCGCGGCGATTCCTCCGCCCCGGCGCTCTGACCGACTTTCTTCAGCCGGTCTAACGCCCAAAACAGATTGACCGCCGTCGGGCGGCTGGTTGCCAGATAGTCGATTACTTCCGCCAGACGAGCGTCGAACTCCGCTCGCGATTTATCCAGCGCCGGCTGAACTCCAATCACAACGCCGAACCCGGCGGCAATTCCAATAGCGGGCGCGCCGCGAACGCGAAGCTTTTTAATCGCTTCCCAAACGACTTCCACCGTCGGGCAGAGAATTTCCGTAAACTCCTGCGGAAGGAGCGTCTGATCTATCATAAACAGGCGACCGTCAATGCCGCCTTCATAGCGTACTGTTTCTGGAATTGGCATGGTTAATGGGGAATTCTAATTTGAGTGCTTAGTGCCTAGTGCCTAGTGCCTAGTAAGAGGAGCGCTTTGCGCCCTAAGCACTAAGCACTATGCACTATGCACTACTTATTCATAAATGACTTAATTTTCTCAACGACCTGTTCCACGTTCAAATCGTCGGTATGGACGAAAATGGCGTCAGGGGCGGGTTTGAGCGGGCCGACGGCGCGGGATTCGTCTAATCGGTCGCGTTCCACAATGGATTCTAAAACGCTTTGGAAGTCCGCCGATTCGCCTTTTTCCTGAAGTTCCTTGAATCGTCGCTGGGCGCGGGTTTCCGCCCGGGCGAGAAGGTAAATTTTCAGCTCGGCGCGGGGAAAGACGACCGTTCCCTGATCGCGTCCTTCTGTTACAAGGTTCTGACGGTTTCCGAAATCCTGCTGCAGCGCGACCATCAAAGCGCGAACGTCCGGGTTGTTGGCGGCGAATTTGGTAATAGCCGTAACCTCGGGAGTGCGAACCTGATCGGTAACGTCTTCCGACCCCAGATAGATTTTCTGGCTGCCGCAGTCGTTTTCCATCCGCAGAGGAATGCGTTTGACGGCGTCCGTCAGCTCGTCTGGATTGTCCCAGTCGACTCCCTGTTTCTGTCCCCATAAGGCGCAGGCGCGATACATCGCCCCCGTATCCAAATAGGTAAACCCTAAATCCTTTGCCAGCCGCTTGGCGACTGTGCTTTTCCCTGTCCCAGCAGGACCGTCGATGGTGATTATCATGTGATTGTTGTTTGTTGTGAAAGGAGCGCTTAGTACCTAGTGCCTAGTGCTTAGTGCTTAGGACGCAAAGCGCTCATCTTACTATGCACTAAGCACTATGCACTATGCACTAATTCCGCATTCCGCATTACGAATTACGAATTAAACCTCTATCCCACCAAATCGCGGGACTTTCTCATTGCCTGACGCGTGGCGGAGGGGCCTTTGCGTCTCTGGAATTCCAGACGGGCGATTCCCGCCGCGCCGAGGTACCCGGCGTCCGACCCGAGCGAGGCGAATTCAATAATCGTGTTTTCCGCCAGAGTCGGGAACGTTCGGCAGCAGACCTCTTCCCGAATCCGTTGGATGAACTGTTCGCCCAAGGTCGAGTTTTCGAGCTGAAACGTCATGCTTCCGCCGATAAGAATCCCGGTGGGGTCGATCGTGTGCATGAGGGAAATCAGCCCCAACGCGACGTATCGGGCGGTGTCCATAACAATTCTCATGGCGACGGCGTCGCCCTTTTCCGCTTCCTGAGCGACCAGCAGCGGAGTAACCTCTTCGCCGGCGCGAACGCGTTTTCTGAGCGTGGTCGGCTCGTTTGTTTTGAGGATGTCTTTCGTTCTCTGAATAACGGCTGTGGCGGACGCATACGCTTCCAGATGCCCCAGCTGCCCGCACGAGCATTTTCGAGCGTTATCGGACGAGTCGATAATGATGTGCCCGCACTCGGTTCCGTGCCCGTTTTCGCCCTCGATAATCAGGTCGCCGACGATAATTCCGCAGCCGACGCCGGTGCCCAGCGTGAGCATAACCATCGAATGGAACTGGCGGCCGGAGCCGACCCAGAACTCTCCGTAGGCGGCGGCAGAGGCGTCGTTGACAAACGAAACCGGAATTCCGGACTGTTTCGCTAACGCATCGCGAATCGGGAACCCGTTCCAGCCCGGGAAGTTGGTTGGATTGACCATCTTGCCAGCGGCGAAATCGAGAATGCCCGGCGCGCCCAAACCGATTCGGGCGATCTCCGCCGGCTTCAGCCCCGCGTTGGCGATGATTTTATGAATCGCGTCGCTGATACGTTCGACAACGTCTTCCGGCCCCGCGTTGGAACACGTAGGCGTTTCCCCCCACGACAACGGATGTCCGCAGTCGTCAACAAGACCGATTTTCGTATTCGTACCGCCGAGGTCGACCCCGATATAAAACGGAGCGCGGGCGTCGGCGACAGGGATGTATTCGCGTTTTGACATGTCTGGAATGCAAGCGTTTGGCTTGCGGGGTTAATTCAATACAGAAAAGGCGAAAGACACAGGCGTTTCGCCGCTCTTCTCTTATATTATAATCAATTTACCATAAATAGAGAGAGTTGTCCAGAGCAATCGGCGAGGCGCCGCTCCCAATCCGCGCTACCGCGCGAGAACTCAAAAACCGCTCCCGTTGGTCGCTTGCGTTTTCTCGCTAATTGTTTTTTAATGAGATAGTATAAGGGAGTAGGAGAATAGGGAGCAGGCAAGCGAACGACTTTGAGTTACGCTTGCGTCAACTCCTCACTCCTCACTCCTAATTTCTAACTACGTTTACGCAGGAGTAACGCGATAACGCCAAGTACCAGCAGCGCCCACGTGGACGGTTCCGGAACGGCGTTGGGGTCGACCTTGCCGGAAAGAACCCAGTAGCCGCCAACCAAGCCATAATCCAAGTCGGTGTAATAGTAAGAATCAACAAAGCTAAGCACGTCAAGGGCGGCGCTGTTATCGGCGTCTATAACAATGGCAAATTCCTCATTGGGCGCCATTCCATCTACGAATTGTAACAGAATGGACGAACCGTCAGCCAAGCTTAAGTCTCCATTGATAATGAGCTGGTCGCTGCCAGCCGCGCTGACTTCCATCAGCAGCGTCGCGCCGGACGCCAGGTTCAACGAGCCGGAATCAATTGTCAGCGTTCCAATAGAGTTGCCCGGCGAGAAGATAACGCCTGTATTGGCAGCTCCGTTGACACCAACGTTGAGAATGCCTTTGAAATGCTCTTGCAAATCCAGACGTCCGCCGGTAACGGTAAATTCTTTGACAATTAGTTCGTCAGCGTCTGCGTTAAACTGAGCCGTTCCCTCTCCCGACTTGACAAAGGAGAGGTCTTTATAAGACTTGCCGCCTGACTGGGTGGCGACGCCGTAAACAACGCCTTCGAATTTGGTAGTTTCTTCTGCTGGAACGTTGAGCGTAATCGTCGCATCGGCAGTCCCTCTGTTAATCAGATTTCCCGTTCCCGTCAATCCGCCAAAGGTTTGATTGTACCCGTTAATATCGACCCAGCCATTGTCTTGCAGCGTTCCGACGGATTCCCCGAAAGCGTTTTCCTTTGCCATGACAAGCATATTGTAGCCGCTGTTGGTAATAACGTTTCCAGTAAAGTCAGAAGACGAAAAATTAGCGACTAACGGGGCAATTTGAGACAACGCCGTGGGCGCGTCTTTGTTGGTTTCAAGGATAAAATCTCCTGCTCCGGAAAGCGATCCATTAAGCTGAAGCTTAGAATCTGGATAAGTGTTTTTCGCCCAGCCAACGTTGAACGTTCCCGTTTTGCCTTCTTCGATAACAATCGCGTTGTTGACAATTGTTTCAGCGGTAGCGGTTCCGCTTACCGTTCTTCCGAGGTTCATGAGCGTTCCGCCGTCCATGACAATGGTTCCGTTGCCAGAAACGCCCCACGTTCTCAAACGCCCGTTGGTAACGGTAATTGTCCCGTCGTTTTGAACAGTTCCGCTAACTCCGGCGGCTCCGTCGGCTGCAGGCAGATTAACGGTCATTTGAGCGTCTTGAGCAATTGTTACGCCTGTTACAGTGTTCATGGCGCCTGCCTGAGCGTAAACGACTTCTCCCGCTTGAATGTCAACGGTTCCAGTCATGCTGTTGGCGCTGTTGAGAACCAAAACGCCGTCGCCGGTTTTAGTCACAGAGAGCGATCCGCCGATGGCGCCGGAGTACGTATGCGTTACGCCCTCGTTCGGGTTGACGATTAACGTTCCCGCTCCGTCGAATTTTGAATAAACGTCAAAGTTGTTGTTTTGCGTATTGAACGAAAGCGTCGCGCCAGCGTTGATAGCAACGTTTGACGCTACGAAGCTGGCGTCAGAGCTGGTTACAAAGCTGCCATCGGAGAACGTCCAGTTGTCGCCGAGGTAATTGAGCGGGAGATACTCGCCGTCCGTTCCGCTGACCCTGGCGCCCATGCCGACGAGCGTTCCGCCAAATCCGTTGACTCCGCCGCCGTTGGCGCCGATGGTTCTGTTAAATCGGAATATACGAGCTTCAATTGTATAAGTTTCACCCGGTTCAAAGGTATATTCGCCGGTATTGGTTGCAAAACTATAATTTGTTCCATCAATTGAATGAGCAGACGTGGTTGCCCAGTTCATAACGACTGTTCTGTTCCCTTCGGAATCGGTAACCGCCAGATATGCGCTGTTGTGGAACTGATACGCGAAATCCAGCGTAATGGGCGCATCTGTCGTATTGACGATTTTTGTCATCAACAGGTTCGTGTTGTTTTGGTCGCCTGTAGTACTGCCCCAAATGTCCTCGGTGAAATAGGTGGCGGTATCAGCTGGAAGATATGCCGTATTGGCAATTTTATCCATATTGGACATGGGTTCCGGATTGCAAGTCCGTCATCGGAACAGAAATAACCGTACCGCTTTCTGATATGACGAATTTTGTGTTTTTCGTAAATTTATTGTCGGGATAAGCAAAAGCGGTGGTTTGCAAGTTGACGGTAGTCGCCATAGAAGCCTCGGTCTTTGGAACCAGAGTTCCGCCTTCTTTGACGGTAATGCTTTGCGCTCCGGTGTTGTCGCCGGAAAGAACCAGAGTTCCTTCGCTGACGACTAACGCGCCGGTATTGGCGCCAGATATAGTCAGCGTTCCCGTTCCCTGCTTCTCTACTGTCGCGGAACCGGTAACTTTGCCCGCGAACGTGTAATCGCCATTGCCAACCAAAGTCAGCGTTGCCGGAGTATCGGAGGTAATAACGCCCTTCGTGGAATCGCCGGAAATGCCGGCAACGGTTTCGTTGTATCCTTTTAAGTCGAGCTTTATATTGCCGCTGGTACCGTTTCCTTCAGCATTCTTGCCGAATACAACTTCCGTTGAATCGGGCAGGACTCCGCTGGCGCCCAAATTGAGCGTAGCATCGCCAGAAGTGTTCGTACTTCTCCATTGGAAGTTGCCGATATAGGTTTTGCCCTGGTAATCGTTCGCCTGGTTGGTCAGAGTAATCGATCCGTCGTAAACGATTTCCAATGAACCAACGCCGGTAATGTAAGCGTCTAAGTTACCGGTCGAACTGCCAGAAAAACGAATCGCGCCGCGTTCGCCCTTGCTGGCGTCGCCGACCAGATTGATCGTATAGCCTTCATACGACAGCTTGGTCATTAAGCTGCCATGCTTCATATCAATTTGTTTGCTCGTACCCAGAGCGCCGTAATCGTCAACTCGGGCAGTTCCCTGTTCGATAAACAAACCGCCAGTATAGTCGCTGGAAGTATTGGTAATCATCAGTCGGCTGTCGTTGTTTTGATTAGTCTTCAGATGGACAACCAGACGCGTATTGCCGGAAACCTTTTTATCAAAGGTTTGCTGTGTTACATCGGCTGTGGGAGCGATTGTCAAAACAGACTGTGTTTCCTCGTTGGTATTGGTAATATTGAGGCTGCTAAAGTCGCCCGATACGTTGGACGTATACGTCAAATTCGCGCCGTTTAAATCCAGCGTTGAATCAGGAATCGTAATTTTTCCGGCGACCGTCATGGTAACGTTAGGCGTTATAGCCAACGTCCCATCGCTGACGGTAAGGCTGGTAAGACCAACGGAGTCCGCGCTCAGGGTTAGCGTTCCCGACCCGGATTTGGTTAAACTGGCGTTGGAAATGTTTCCGGAAAGGGTTTGATTTCCTGCGCCGGTAACGGTCAGATTGGTTACATTGGTCGCGCTGTTTCCAGCAATCGTACCCGAATATTCGTATGAAGCGCCGTCCGCGAGGTCGATCGTCAGATTGGCAACAGCGGCTGTTCCGTTGGTAATTGACGCTTTCCCGGCGCCGTACAGACCGGCAATGGTTTGCGTTGTACCGGCGAGGTTAAGTCTTGATGCTGAAGCGCCGGTAAACGAATAGTTTGGGTTTTGCGATTTGCCGATTTCAACAACTGTAGTTGACGGCAGGGTGTAGTCTGCGCCGAGATCAAGATACGCATACAAATTGGTCCCGCCCTGAATCGTTCCGATAGACGTAACGCCGGTATAGTCGTTCGCGCCCTTCATCGTTACAACGTTGTTATTTTCGGTAACAATAACCAAATCGCCGCCGCCGGTAACTTTCTGATTCAGAACGATACCGCCTCCGCTGGCGCGCATGCCGCCAAAAGAACCCGCCGGAATTGTTACGTCGAAATTGCAATCGCCATACGCCATAAAAACGGCGTTGTCGAGAGTAAGCCCGCCGCTGAAACTGACAAGCTGATTGCTGTTGTTAACAAACAGAATCCCGCCGTGCATGGCTAGCCCGCCAGTAAATGTGTTGTTCGCGTTAGAAATCGTAAAGCGGTTGTCGTTGTTCGTATGCGTTTGGTGTGTAACGTCGACATGAATATTGCCTGTCAGCGCGCCGGAATACGTGTATCGCGTTCCACTGTTAAGAGGACCGATAATAATATATGACGTTACTCCCGTATTCGTGTTGGTATATGCGGCATCCCATGGTCCCGCGGCATTAATTACCAAGTCTGAGCCGTCCAAATCGGTCTGAGCGACAGCGATTCCGCCGAAGGCAAACATGCTCAAAACGACTATAGCCGCCAACGCGCCGCGAAAGATATTATGGAAACGATTCATCGTGGATTTTACGCTATTGAAATCCATTGTTTTCTCCTTAAAGGAATATTTGGGAAAATCGTGGAATGTTGAACTGTAATTTTGTGAACTAATATACTCACAAAAATACAGATTAATATACTCTACTATAATATAAAGTATAATCAATATTTCCCATTTTGTCAACGCGCTGGAAAAAATTTTGAAAAATATTTTGAGTGTTATCGCAGGAAAAACCTGCATAAAAGGAATATGTTAGCAAGCGTAGACGTTAAGTGAGAGTTCTCTGGAGAAAAGCGTCTTTTGTCGTTCTTGGGGAATGTTTTGGGGAATTTTTAATCTTTTTTTGAAAAATTAACAAAATAGATGACTGACAGTCATTGACTTCCGGTCAATATCTGCTATAATGAGGGTATGGAAACTGAAAATAGAACTAAAACTCTGACGAAGAGACAGAAATCGGCGCTTGAAACTCGCAAAAAGCTTCTTGACACCGCGCGCAAAATTTTGTGCGAACGCGGGCTTTGTCATGTAACGGTTGAGGAACTGACGGCGGCGTGCGGCGTTGCCAAAGGGACGTTTTATACGTACTTTCGGCAAAAGGAAGACATCGTCTATGCGTTATGTCGAGAGACGTTTGCCTGTATTCGCGACGACGCCCTGGCAAGCAAGGGGGCGTTTCTGGAACGTCTGCAAATATATATGGAAAAGTTCTCTAAATATATTGAACAGACCGGTCTGAAGCTCTGTCAGGAGTGGATTCGCAATACCGTTGAACCGGAAGACCTGACGACGTCTAACGGTTACGACAAACTCATTTTTGATTTGGAGTCCATTAGAGCGCTTTTGCAAGACGGCGTCAAAAAGGGCGAAATCGTTCCCGAGGCGCCGATTGACCAGATTGCTCATGCGCTCAATGGCGTTTTGTACGGTCAGATGTTATCCTGGGCGACGTCCAACGGCGAATTTGTTTTTTCGGTTCAAACCCGTGAATATTGCAATCTGTTTCTCAAGTCGGCGTTACAGCGCTGGCTGAATGAGAAAGGCGATTGTAAATAATATTGCAGTTTTTAGAGGTTTTCAAAGTCTAAACGACAGGGAGGTAAATAATGAAGAAATTATCCGTACTGCTTACAGCGTTTATTGCGTTGGCGCTGGCAACGAGTTTTGTCTTTGCCGACGAACGCAGCGAAAACGCACAGGAGAATCAAACCATGTCAAATAAAATCGTTCAAACCGCCGGGCGAGACAATTTGGGTTCGTTCGCACCGGAATTCGCCCATTTTAACGACGACGTCCTGTTCGGCGAGAACTGGAACAATCAGGACATTCCGCTTAAAACGAGGTGCATCGTTACGGTGGTCGCGTTAATGTCGCAGGGCATTGCAGACTCGTCCATGAAACATCATCTTCAAAACGCCAAAAACGCCGGCGTTACAAAAGAAGAAATTGCCGCTGTGATTACGCATACGGCGTTCTATGCCGGCTGGCCCAAAGCCTGGGCGACGTTTAATCTCGCAAAAGAGGTTTGGGACGAAGACGCCCCTGCGCTGACAGAAAAGGACAAATACGCCAAAACCATCTTTTTTCCCATCGGCGAACCGAATACAGCGTACAGCAAATATTTTATAGGTCAAAGCTATCTTGCCCCCGTTTCAACACAGCAGGTCAGGGTCGTAAATGTTACGTTTGAACCCAAATGCCGAAACAACTGGCATATTCATCATGCTGCAACTGGCGGCGGTCAGATACTCATTGCAGTCGGCGGCCGCGGCTATTATCAGGAATGGGACAAAGCTCCGGTGGAACTCAAACCGGGCGACGTTGTCAACATTCCAGCCAACACAAAGCATTGGCACGGCGCGGCTCCGGATTCCTGGTTTTCCCATTTAGCCATTGAAGTTGACGGAACAGACGTTTCCAACGAATGGCTGGAACCTGTAACAGATGCGGAGTATTCAGCAGCGTGTTCCCCCACTAACAATAACTGATAAATTATGTTTCGAGAAATGAGACGCGCCAAACAGCGTCTTTCCGACGAGGAGGCGTTAAACGTCCTCAAAACTGCCAAACGAGGCGTTCTTTCCATGACGGGAGACGACGGCTGGCCGTACGGAGTTTATCTCAATCCGTATTATAACGACGCGGACGGGAGAATCTATTTTCACGGTTCCAAAATTGGACATAAAGCCGATTCTCTCCGCAAAGACAACCGGGTTTCCTTTACCGTTATTGACGACGGAACGCAGGACGCGGGCGGCTGGGCGCTGACGTTTCAAAGCGTGGTTGTTTTCGGACGCATTGAATTCGTCGCCGATCATGAATTCGCCATTCAGATTTGCCGTCAGCTGGCGCGCCGGTTTAATCCTGACGAATCGGATATAGAAGACGAAATTCGCCGCGCTGGGAGCGCTGTCCAGGTTTTGGCTCTCGTTCCTGAACGTATTACCGGAAAGCGGGTTCACGAAGCGTAGGAATTGAAAAAAATAAAACGTAACAGGTTAGCAGGAAACGCTGCCATTTTTAAGGAGTCAGTCAAAATGAAAGTATTGATGTTAAACGGAAGTTGTAACGTAGATGGTTCGACCCGCTGCGGTTTGGACGTTATGGCTCGCACTTTTGCCGAATGCGGCATTGAATCGGAAATTGTCAACGTCGGAAACAAGCCTGTTCAGGACTGTATCGGCTGTGGCAAATGCGCTGAAAAGAAGCAGTGCATTTTCTCCAACGATGGAGTCAACGAATTCGTTCAAAAGGCGTACGACGCTGACGGGTTCGTCTTTGCGTCTCCGGTTTACTACGCTCATCCCAGCGGGCGAATCCAGAGTTTTTTGGATCGCGTATTCTTCAGCTCAATGTCGGCTGACCGTTACGCTGCGTTCAAGCACAAGCCGGGGGCGGCGGTGGTCGTGGCGCGTCGAGCGGGTACGTCCGCCTCGTTTGACGTTCTCAACAAGTACTTTGGAATTGCCAAAATGCTTGTTGTCGGAAGCACGTACTGGAACGAATTCCATGCGCTGACAAAAGACGACGTCCCGCAGGACGAAGAAGGCGTTCAGACGCTGGAAAACCTGGCTTGGCACATGGCGTGGCTGATTAAATGCCTTAAAGCCGGACGCGATGCTGGAATTCCTCTGCCGGACATTCGGGAAGAGGTTATGACCAATTTTGTTCGTTAATTTGAGAGGATAACCATGAACATCGTTAAAGGACTTTTTATTATGCTGACAGCTGTTTTTTTGTCCAGTACCGCTGACGCGGCGAATAAAGCAATCGTTGTTTATTTCTCCCACGCCGGCGAGAATTATGGCGTTGGGAACGTCGCGGAAGGCAACACGGCGAAAGTCGCCAAAGAGATTGCCCGGCGGCTCAACGCTGACATTTACGAAATCAAAGAAGCCAAGCCGTATCCGACAAAATATGACGCGTGCGTCGATTTGGCGAAAGAGGAACAGCGGCTCAACGCTCGTCCGGCGATTGCAGGGAATCTGCCGGACTTGTCTTCCTACAAAGTTATTTTTCTCGGATACCCAAACTGGTGGGGCGACTGCCCGATGATTGTCTATTCTTTCCTGGAGAAAGAAAATATCGACGGCAAAATCATCGTCCCGTTCTGCACGCACGAGGGGTCTGGACTGGGCGCAACTGCCAGCAATCTACAGAAACATTTCCCCAAGTCGAAAGTCGTCCAGAAAGGTTTGGCGATTAAAGGCACAATCGCTCAAAAGGACGCTAAAACAACGGCAAAAGCCGTCGAAACGTGGCTCAAGGCGCTTAAGGCGATTAAGTAAGGCGCTTTCAAATCTGTCTCATGCGGAGATCCTCCGCATCTCCGTGCCTCCGCGTGAGATATATCTGCTCAAGTGTATCCGCATCTCCGCGTGAGCTTTCCCTATGCGCGGTTGAACTTTTCCTTCGGCTGTTTGCAGCGCGGGCAGCGCCAGTCGGAAGGGAGGTCCTCGAACGCGACGCCGTCATGTTCGGCTGGATCGTAGACATAGCCGCATACAGAGCAGACGTATTTGCCGCTGGGCGTTTTGAATACGATCTCGCCGGGCGGAATGATCTCAGGCGGATTGTTGAGATCGACAACGCGTTTTGCTTCGAGGCTTTCCAGAGCCTCCGGCGTGTGGGTTCCCAGCCAAACTGTTGGACGGGCGCTGACGAACGCGCGGACTCGGTCGAGCGTTTGGCGGGCAGCCGTCTGGTCTTCAAAAACGACGGAGAGTTTGTTCTCATAAAGCGCGGTGTCCGTATAGGTAACGTCGCCGTGAATGAGATAGAAAAGCCCGTCAGATTCGACTGCAACAATGCAGTTCCCTTTGGTGTGTCCCGGCGCGAAAATATACGTTACGCCTTCCGCGATGCGCTGGGATTCCGGGAACTCGTAGTACGGACCGTCGGAGAAGGTCGCAACGGTTGGATTGTACGGTTTAATCTCGTCCGATTCCGCTTCGTCAGCGGAACAGATAATCTCCGCATTCGGAAACGCGCGAAGTTCGCCGGTATGATCGACGTGTTTGTGAGTGATGAGGATTTTTGAAATCTGTTCCGGCTTGTAGCCGAGGTCAACAAGGGCTTCCAGGTATGGCTTTATGGTTGTTCCCAAATAGATGGTTGAGTCCTTGTCGGGAGCCGTTTCAGGGAACTCGGCAGGCAGTCCCGTATCGACCAGAATTACCTCGCTGCCGGTGTCAATTACCCAGTTTTGAAGGCAAGAACGATATTTAACCGAAGGGTCAAGATCTGCCGCTCCTTCGCCGCCAAGGGCAAATGGGCAAGTCATAAAGCCGTTTTCAGTGAAACGGACAGGTTTAATTGTAATGCTCATAATAAGGTCCTTCCTTGAGAAAAGTTAATACCTATATATGGAATTCTGTTCATCTTTTACTTCAGTTCCGCTCCGCAGGAAAACGCCTTGGCGACGACTTCTCCCATGAGACGATAAACGTGAGCGCAGGAATCGAAACAGATCGGTTTCATTTTGTCTGCGTCGGGCTTGCCGTCTGTCATAGCAGACTCTTCGACGGCGCAATTGACGATTCTGCCGACAACGTTGCATTTGCTTTCGTTCATTGATACGAGCTGACATTCAAGGACAAGCGGCAATTCGTTGATAACAGGCGCGTCGACGAACTCGCTTTTAACGGTCGTGAAGCCGCTTTTCGCAACTTTGTCCGGGGTTTTGTTTCCGCTTACAATGCCAAGATAGTCGCAAGATTTAACCGCATCAGCGGTTCCAAAAGCGACTGTAAACGCTTTTTTGGCGGCGATGTTTGCCCAAGTTTTGTGAGCAGTGTCAATGCAGATGGTAATCTCGTCTTCCAGAGTGATTCCACCCCAGGCGGCGTTCATTACGTTTGGCGTTCCGTCCTCGTTATACGTGCCGATTATCAAAACCGGCATGGGGAACATCAAATTTTTCACTCCGAGGTTTTTCTTCATTTTGTAAATCCTTTCTTGTCAGTCAGCGTCTTGCCGAGATTCAGTGTACAAACATATAGGAAAACAGAATCCTCCTGAAACTGATATTATGATACCGCATTAGCGGGTATTGAGCAAGGGGGGAGAAGAGTTCGCCCTGAATTTTTAGCGTACTTTTTTACTGGTTATTGACCCGGGTTCGGATTAGAGTATAATAGAAAGAAAAAAGCGGCTGCGCCGATTGGATAGCGGCGCGAGCGTTTCACCCCGTTTTCCCCTAATTATCGAAAGGAATAATCATGAACTTCCTCAAAGGACTTTTTGTCGTCTTAACCGTTGCGATGCTGTCCGGTACTGCGGCGGCAGCTGATAAAGCTATTGTTATTTATTTCTCCCACGCCGGCGAGAACAACGCCGTTGGATACGTCCAGGAAGGCAACACGGCAAAAGTCGCCAAGACGATTGCCCGACGGCTCAACGCAGATATTTACGAAATCAAAGAAGCCCGACCGTACTCGCCAAAGTTTGAAGCGTGCGTCGGTCAGGCGAAAGAAGAACAGCGGCGCAACGCCCGCCCGGCGATTGCGGGACAGCTGCCGGATTTGTCCTCCTACAAAGTTATCTTTATCGGCTACCCGATCTGGTTTGGCGACTGCCCGATGATCATCTATTCGTTCCTGGAGAAGGAGAATCTCAACGGCAAAATCATCGTCCCGTTCTGCACGCATGAAGGATCTGGATTGGGCAAAACCGCTCAAAATTTGCAGAGACGCTTCCCCCGCGCGAAAGTCGTCCAGAAAGGTTTGGCGATTAAAGGTACAATCGCCCAAAGAGATCCCAAGATGACCGCAAAAGCCGTTGAAATGTGGCTCAAAGCGCTGAAGATAGTTAAATAGGCAAGAGGCAAGAGGCAGTAGGCAGGAGTACCTAGTGCATAGTACTTAGCGCTAGTACGCAAAACGTTCCCCTCACTATGCACTACGCACTATGCACTATGCACTCGCAACTATAGGTACGCAGAAACCGAATAAGCATTTTTGGAGATCAAACCATGAACAACGCATTAGAATTTTTTCAAATGACGCCGCATAAGAACTGCGCTCAATCGGTCGCGATGGGCTGCGGGTTTCCCGAGTTGGAAGAAGAACTTTCCAAGTGCGGCGGCGGGCGCGCTCCCGGCGGACGCTGCGGCGCGCTGCATGCAGCGTTAAGAATCACGCCGGAAGACAAGCATGAAGCTATTATCAAAGGTTTTGTCGCTCAGACCGGCTCGGAACTGTGCAAAGAAATCAAAACGGTCTGTAAAACGCCTTGTACAAAGTGCGTTGAAGTCGCCGCTGCATTAGCGGAAAAAGCGCTTGGAAGGTAGTTCGTTCAATCCCCGGAAAAAACTCACGCGGAGACGCAGAGACACTAGAGCAGGTAAATCTCACGCGGAGGCGCGGAGATGCGGAGGATTCAAAATGAGTGAGAATGATATTACCAAGGGCTTTTGGATGCCGAGTAGGTAAATCTCACGCGGAGGCGCGGAGATGCGGAGGATTAAAAGTGAGTGAAGCCGAGTGTCGTCGCGCTGGAAATGTTCGTTAGAGAGAGGATGCCGAGCAAGTAAATCTCACGCGGAGACGCGGAGATGCGGAGGATTCAAAATGAGTGAAAACGATATTACCAAGGACATTCTGGATGCGGCAATAAAGATTCACAAACAGTTTGGACCGGGCATGCTTGAATCGGTATATGAACAGTTGCTTGAGGTGGAATTGACGCGCCGCGGGCACAAGGTGGAACGTCAAAAGGAAGTGTCATTTGAATATGAAGGCGTAAAGCTGGACAATGCTTTTCGCCTTGATATGCTTGTTGACGACTCCGTTATTGTCGAGTTGAAGTCAACGGAAAACATGCTGCCCGTGTATCTTAAACAAGTAAAGACCTATCTTGTGGTAACGGGATTGCAGGTTGGCGTCCTCATTAATTTCGGAATGAACCATCTTAAAGATGGGTATGCACGAGTAGTTAACGGCTACACCGGCCCCAAACCATCAGAAGAATAATCCTCCGCGAAGCGGATACACTAGAGCAGGTAAAACTCACGCGGAGCTGCGGAGAAGCGGAGGATTTAAAATGAGTGAAGTCGAGCTTCGTCGCGCTGGAAATGTTCGTTAGAGAGAGGATGGCGAGCAGGTAAATCTCCGCGTGAGACAGAAAGATGGGTATTCGCGAGTAGTTAACGGCTACACCGGTTCTAAACCATCAGAAGAATAACCCTCCGCACCTCCGCGACTCCGCGTGAGACAGAAACTAAACGCAATGAACCAGCATAAAGATGGGTATACACGGCTACACCGGTCCCAAACCCTCCCAACAATAACCCTCCGCTCCTCCGCGGCTCCGCGTGAGACATAAAGGAACCGGCTTAAACGCGAGTTTTTAACGGCTACACCGGTCCCAAACCCTCCCAACAATAACCCTCCGCTCCTCCGCGGCTCCGCGTGAGACATAAAGGAACCGGCTTAAACGCGAGTTTTTAACGGCTACACCGGTTCCAAACCCTCCCAACAATAACCCTCCGCTCCTCCGCGGCTCCGCGTGAGAATTATCTTTGCGTTCTTTGCGGCTATATTTTTAGGGTGAGTTAGAAGATGATATTTATCTACGTTCCTTCATAGAAAATGCACCGCTGAACGTATAGTTATCGGATCTGTCGGCATGTCGGCAGTGAGATGAATATACGCTGGCGTATCGTCACAGCAGTCTAAAACAATTTGAATGGGATTCGGTTCTTTGAATCCCATTTCCATGCAGGGTTCGTGCCCTGTGATGAGGAATTTCGCTCCGATTTCTTCGGCAAAAGTTCGGGCGTTGTCTTCAAAATAATCGCGTCCCCAAACCAGACGGGAAAATGCGCCGTTATAAGAAAAATCCTTTTCCTCAAGAGAACGGTCAAAGAATGAACTGTCGAAAGGATATGACATGCAGTCAGAGGGAATGGAATGAGCGAAAAATACGTCTTTTTTCCAGCGAACCGCGACCGGGCACGACCAAAACCATTTCGTCATCCATTCATGAACCTGCCAGGCGTTAGCAGTTCCGTATCGATATTGAAGCCCTTTGGCAAAAAGAATATTGAGCAAATGTCCTCGCTTGCGAATTGGGAAGTTGGTCATTTCCGCCATTTCGTGGTTGCCCAAGACCAGATGAACCCGGCCCGGATACTGACAGACCATTTTCGCAACGTCTTCCACCAGCAGATGCGACGCGCAGCTGCCGTCGGAATAAACGCTGCCCCCGTGACAAAGCTCCTGAAAAACCAGATGACGGCGCGGGTTGTTCCCTAAATCCGCCAATTCGCACAAATCGTAGAAATTCCCTCGATGCCCATGCAAATCCCCGGTAAAGATAACGTCTGACGCGTTAGTCTCGTCCAGCCAGACAACGCCTCCCTCGCGTCCCGGCGTATTGTAATTGTACACCGACGCCTGAGCGTAAAGAACTCGAAGAGCGTTGAGAATAGAATCCATGGAACTGATTGATTCGTTTTCTATTAACAACAAGGGAACAAAGGAGGATTGTGTTTCCTGACCATTGTTCCCTTGCAGCAAACTTATGCGTTTAAACCGCTAACCCAATATCATGGATAGTTGTTGTCAACCTGGTTGATGTCAATATTAGGTTTAACCGCAGAATCCGTTGACGACATGCAGCCTCTGTCATTGGGACACATAATCATTTTGTACGTATTGTACTGAATACTGTCTTTGAGGGAAAGAACGTGCGTGTCTGCAAAGGCGACCAGAGCAACGCCTCGGTGTCGGCTGGACGGACGGGCGATTTTAATATTGTTGTCCGTTGCGTCCATATTGCGGTTGATAAGATACTGTTTGGAACCCCAGTCAGTATCTGATGTGTACATAAGGCAGGTTTGGAACTGACCCATGGAGGTTCTCCAGTCAGAGCGGTTGTTGGCGTCTTCTCCAACCAGAATTGTGTTAGCCGCCCCGTCAACGATTTGGCTGGTTCCAATTTTGAGATCGTTTTTAGCTGTGCCGGTCAGATCGAAGGAAAGCCCGGTAATACGCCATTTTTTATCTGCGCCGCTAGCGCCTTCCATACCGCCGTTGATGCGATAAGATTGACGGCATTTAACGCGGGCGTCTGACGGGCAGTTCAAAACGGACAAGTGAGGCGTGTCTGTAATTGTGGAGCCTTGTTTCATCGCAATTGTTTTGTAGAGGTCTCCATTGCCCAACTGTTCCAGGATCATTGTATACCAGGAAACATTACTTCCGCGGAAATTTTGAACATATCCTGGAAAGTAGTTTTTCGAGGATTCAAAGTTTACCAACGCCACGGCAACGTTTCGGAGGTTTTCCTGGCACTGAGCGCGGCGCGCTTCGTTTTGAGCGTTCATAACAGCCGGCATGAGCAGCCCGACCAGAATGCCGATAATAGCAATAACAACCAGCAATTCGACCAGCGTAAAGGCGCGACGGGAAGACATTTGAACGTGATTCCTCGTTACGGTTTTAAAAGTCATTGTTCACCTCAAATTCTCTATTAGCTTATGATTAGTTTTGCCCGATTATATTATCGTGTATAAACGACCATATCAATAAGTTATTTCAGGGATTGTTCCCGACAGCCAAATCGTTGACTGCCGTAAGAGTTTTCGATTCTGTAACTCTGAATAAAAAATCCCTATATTCTATTTTGTACCATATTCTCAGATTCTGCCAGCCCCTGTCGGCGTATTTTTCAAGAATTTCGAAAAAATTTTTGAAATTTTCTGAAATAAAGGCGATTTTTTACTCAAATTAACTGGACAAGAGAGAATTTTTATGCAAAATAGAAGTAGCGAGTAGCGAGTTGCGAGAGAATCTGGCGCCCCGCTTGCGCTTCTGCTAGAACCGCATAGCGGTTCAATATCAATAGTCGTGGGTTTTAACCTACGGGGTGAGCTGTGAGTTGCGAAAATCAGAAGGAGATATATTTAGTTTATCAATTACACAAACGCGCTTCTCCTGATGTTCGAAACGCTATGCGCTATTAAATAATCATTTTCCCTCCATTTATTTTCAAGGAGAACTTGATAATGTTCAGAAATCAGATTTCCTCAAACCGCCAGCAGTCTGCGGCGCGGAGTTGTCGTTTGATTCGTCCGGCTTTTACGCTGGTTGAATTGTTGGTTGTTATTTCAATTATTGCTGTGCTTATTTCCATCGCTATTCCTGCAACAACTGCAGCTCGCGATCGTGCGCGACAGGCAAAATGCATCAGCAACATCAAGCAAACCAACCTGGCAACGATGGAATTTATTACCCGCAATGGTTATTTTCCCGGCTGGAAGAATCAATTTCAAAAGGCAACAGACAGCACAAAGAAAGTTAACGGGTCCTGGGTTGCTGCGCTGCTGCCGTTCTTCAACGAAGGCGCGCTGGAAAAGAAATGGGTTGAAGCCGTTCCCGATTCCGGCTGTCTGCTGTATCTGATTTGTCCGGCAGACGCCAGACCGGATAAAATTGACCCCCATCTTTCCTATGTTGTCAACTGCGGCAATGCAACCGGAAGCAGTCGTGACGCGGGAGTATTTCTTAATCTTGAACCTACAAGTTCTAACAAACGTCCAACCAAACAAACGCTGGATTTTATCACGTCGAACGACGGTTTGTCTTCAACAATTATGACGTCAGAAAACAACCAGGCGTACATGTGGAGCTATCCCAACAATACCTCTACGAGCGTTGCTCATGCCAATATTTCCTGGCAGGGATTTGTGTTTTTCGATTCCAATCCCAATAACATGGGTACGTCTCAAGCTGTTAACTGGGATTACCGGGGGGTAAAGATGGGTAGTCAGTCGAATCGAGGTGCAGATGCTGCCGACCTTTACGCACGTCCGAGCAGTTACCATCCCGGCGGCGTCAACACGTCGTGGTGCGACAGCCGCGTCGTTAAAGTTCATGACGATATTGACTACGAAATTTATAAAATGATGCTGGCTCCCAACGACCGCGGCTGCGGCGTTTCTCAGGCTTCATTGTCGATTCTCCATGAAATGATTAATGTCCAGTAATTTAGGCAGTAGGCAAGAGGCAGTAGGCAGTAGTTTTTTGATTCCTACTGCCTACTCTCTACTGTCTATTCCTTACTGTCTACTGTCTACTCCTTACTCCCTATTCCCTACTCCCTTCTGCCTACTCCCTTCGCACCTATCCCCTATTCCCTACTGCCTACTGCCTACTGCCTCAACAACCGCCGATATAACCCTTAAAACCGTTATATCCGCGTCCATTTTTATTTTTTATTGGTATTTTGAGAAAATTTTGGGGAACTTTTCGATAATTACTCGAACTATTTTCTTTTTTCATCGTTTTAAGTAATATTGAAGTAAAAATTTGCTTAATAAAAATCCGAAAAACAGATATTGTCAATTTGTATTTATTTTGTTATAATTCATCAAC
>JAFZAL010000054.1 GCA_017557195.1 Thermoguttaceae bacterium
CTCCGCCCCTGACGGGGCAGAGAGCGGAGGGGGAATTTCGCGTTAAATATTTATTTGTTGATCTTGTTCCCACGCCTAAAGGCGTGGGCTACGATATATATTTTGGATTGTTTCTCACAGCTAAAGCAATGAGAAACAAACGCCTAAAGGCGTTATAAGAACATATCTAACTTAGCAAAAAAACGCCGCCTGAAATGGGGATATTTCAGGCGGAGACGGACGACGCAACAAGCGGATTGAACCAGCTTTCTGTCTAGTATCGTTTGGGAGTTTTGTAGATGTATTTTTCATTAAACTGTTCTTCACTCATCGTAAGATAGATAATACCTTCGATAATACCTTTAATCCAAACATAAATTGCCATAATGATTGTGACAAAAAGAGATAAAATCGCGGATTCTCTATCAACATTATATATTGGGCAAAAAATGAGTATGAATATCCATAAAAAAGAACAGATTATTCGCAAAAAACCAGACAAAACTTTCCCCATATAAAAGCGGTGAATGCCTAATGTTCCAAAGAAAATTGCAAACAATCCAGCAGCAATATTACTCTTTTTTTCCTGCGGAATCTCTTCAACTTGACGTTTGCGAGGCTTTGATTTTAACGGATAGCTGCATTGCATGCAAACAGTATCTTGTTCGTTTACGCTTGCCCCGCAACGCGGACATATATTATGACCGTTCTGAGGATTACAGCCGCATTTCGGACATTGCAAAGATAATTCTTCGACTTCATTTCCACAATGCGTACAAAACATGCTTTTACTCCTTAACCAAGAATAACTGTTAAAACGTCAAATGAAAACATGAACGATAATCGTCTATCCATTCACATTTCATTGATAACGAAAAAGTAACATCAGTTAATGTTACCAATTAATATAGTAACAAAAAAACAGAATTTAATCAAGGGGGGGAAGAAAAATTTTTAAAATTCACTGGGGAGCGCAATTTTTCTAACGATGATAGATAAAGATGAGAGGCGGAATAGCGTTCCGAAGGGACGCAACCCTTGTAACCGTGGGCTTCAGCCCACGGAAGGATCGTCATATCCTCCCCCTTATCGCTTTAGCCGCCTTTCCTCCCGCGCCACTGTTGGAGGCGCGGAAGGAAATGCGTATTCGTCGATATTATTATTTCGTCGTATTCTTATTCCGTGGGTTAAAACCCACGGCTAGAAATATTGAACTGCTACGCAGTTCTAGTGGAAGCGCTTCGCGCTACTGTCTATACAAAAAAACGCCGCCTGAAATCGGGAGATTTCAGGCGACGCGGGTGATTCAACTTTGATTCGCTAACCGGGAACAGGGCGTTCCCGGCGCGATTAGTCAAATACTATTTGTTGCAGCAGCAGCAAGCTTCTTCTTCCAGAGCGGCTTGAGCAGCGGCGAGTTTCGCAACCGGAACGCGCAGCGGCGAGCAGGAAACGTAGTTCAGACCAATCTTGTGGCAGAACTTGACGGACGACGGTTCTCCACCGTGTTCGCCGCAGATGCCCAGTTCGAGTTCCGGACGGGTTTCGCGGCCTTCCTTGACGGCAATCTTCATCAGTTTGCCAGGACCAGTCTGATCGAGAACCTGGAACGGGTCTTTCGGGAAGATTTCCTTTTCCAGATAATCGTTGATGAACGACGCATAGTCGTCACGGCTGATTCCCAAGCAGGTCTGGGTGAGGTCGTTGGTTCCGAAGGAGAAGAATTCCGCCTTCTTCGCGATGTCGCCAGCGTTGAGAGCGGCGCGCGGAATTTCAATCATCGTACCGACCATGTACTTCAGTTCGACGCCAGCGGCGGCGATTTCAGCGTCGGCAGCGGCGCGAATGATGGCTTCCTGGTTGGCGAATTCGTTGAGGCATGTTACCAACGGGATCATGATTTCCGGCTTGACGACAATGCCCTTCTTCTGGCACGCGATCGCGGCGCGGATGATGGCGGTTGCCTGCATCTTCGTGATTTCCGGATAGACGATTCCCAAACGGCATCCACGATGTCCGAGCATCGGGTTGGATTCCGCCAGGTCGTGAACGCGCTGCTGAATGAATTCAACGGTCATGCCGGTCTTGGCAGCCAATTCTTCCTGTCCAGCCAGGTCGTGGGGAAGGAATTCGTGAAGCGGCGGGTCAAGCAGACGAATGGTGACGTACTTGCCGTCCATCGCGGTGAACAGACCTTCAAAGTCTGCCTGCTGGAACGGAAGCAGTTTTTCCAGAGCCTTTTCGCGGTCGGCGGTGTTGTCAGCCAGAATCATGGTGCGGAATTCGTCGATGTGATCGAAGAACATGTGTTCCGTACGAGTCAGACCGATGCCTTCAGCTCCCAGAGCGACGGCGGCAATTGCCTGATCCGGTTTGTCGGCGTTGGTGCGAATCTTGAGCTTCTTGTATTTGTCAGCGTAGCCCATCAGTTTGGCGTAGAGCTGATAAATCGGGGCGTCTTCAGCTTTGAGGGTTTTGTCACGCAGAACCTGGAGAACTTCGGACGGAGCGGTCGGAACCTGTTCGCCGTAGATGTTGCCGGTGAATCCGTCAACGGAAATCCAGTCGCCTTCGTGGAAGACTTTGTCGCCAACGGTCATGGTCTTGGCGGCGTAATCAATAACGATGCCGTCACAGCCGCAAACGCAGGCTTTGCCCATCTGGCGGGAAACCAGAGCGGCGTGAGAAGCGGCTCCACCGAAGGAGGTAACGATACCCTGAGCAACCTGCATACCGCGGAGGTCTTCAGGAGTGGTTTCGCGTCGAACCAGAATCAGTTTGGCAGACGGGTCCTTCTGGAACCATTTTTCGGCTTCGTCCGGCTGGAAGCAAATCTGTCCAGTGGCGGCGCCAGGACCAGCGTTAACGCCCTTGGCGATCGGTTCGTGCCCCTTGAGTCCGGAACCGGAGAAAATGGGCTGCAACAGCTGGGTTACGTCGTTAGCCGGAACGCGTTTGACAGCGGTCTTTTCATCGATAAGACCTTCTTCGCACATTTCGACAGCGGTGCGAACGTGAGCGAAACCTGTTCGTTTGGCGTTACGAGTCTGAAGCATGTACAGCTTCTTCTTTTCAATCGTGAATTCGATGTCCTGAACGTCGTGATAAGCCTTTTCGAGGTTGAGAGCGACTTCCTGGAACTGTTCCCAAACTTCGGGCATGTCGTCCTTCAAAGAAGCTTCAATCTTCTTCGGGCGGCGGATACCGGCAACAACGTCTTCGCCCTGAGCGTTAATCAGGTAGTCGCCAGTAATTCCCTTGACGCCAGTGGCGCCGTCGCGGGTAAGAGCAACGCCAGTAGCGCAGTCGTCGCCCATGTTGCCGAAGACCATCGCCTGAACGTTGACGGCGGTTCCCCAGGTGTGAGGAATCGAGTATGTACGACGATAAACGATAGCGCGGTCGTTCATCCAGCTTCCGAAAACGGCGCCGATAGCAGCCCAAACCTGTTCCATCGGTTCTTCCGGGAAGTCTTTGCCAGTCTGAGTTTTAACAGCGGCTTTGAATTCGGCAACCAGTTCCTTAAGAGCTTCAGCCGGCAGGTCGCAGTCCTGTTCAACGCCGTATTGAGCCTTTTTGGCAACCAGAATCTTTTCGAACGGGTCGATTTCGGTCTTGCTGGTCGGTTTCATTTCGAGAACGACGTCGCCGAACATCTGGACGAAACGACGATAGCAGTCCCAGGCGTAGCGTTCCGAACCGGATTTTTCAGCCAAAACGCGGACGGTCTTGTCGTTCAAACCAATGTTCAAAACGGTATCCATCATACCGGGCATGGATTCACGAGCGCCAGAACGGCAGGAAACCAACAGAGGCAGGTTTTCGGTGTCGCCGAACTTCTTGCCCATCGCGTTTTCAATGCCTTTCATAGCAGCTTCAACTTCAGCCTTGAGGCTTTCCGGATAGGTCTTGCCGTTGTCGTAGAAGTACGTGCAGACTTCCGTGGTAATGGTAAAACCAGCTGGAACCGGCAGATTGTTCGCTGCCATTTCAGCAAGGTTCGCGCCTTTTCCGCCGAGCAGTTCGCGCATGTCTTTGTTGCCGTCGGCCTTGCCTTTTTCAAAACTATAAACGTACTTAGTCATGGATGAATACCCTTCTTGGCAGTTTTACCTGCCGTAAAAACGTGAAACAAAAAGACTGCTTGACCTTCCGTCAGCTCTAGGCGCGCTTTCGATAAGCCAATTCGTCTACCAATAACTATAAAATTTCATTTATTTTACCGGACTTCAAATTTTCGTCAAGAACCCGCACCCCCTTTAGACGAAAGATTTCTTTAAAATATTAATAATGGCGAGCCACGGGGGTAAACCTGTGGGTATGAGCGAAGAGAACGTAATTACGCACTTCGCCGCCAGGCGAACCTTACTGCCAGATAATAGAAAGAAACTGCGTTTCAAAACGCACAAAAATTTATTCAAAGAGATTGTTTATTACAAATAGCACAGTTTTATTCAACTATTTGTTTATGGATTTAATATTGGAGAATTGGATTCTGGGTATTTAGATGAGCAGTCGAAACGAAAGACGCGTCTTTCCAATTCGTGAGCGCTAATTGCAAAAATCACGTAATCTGGCGAAATTTCTAAAATTAAATCTGTAATTGAACCATCATACACTCGAGGATCAACGTCGTAGACGTCTCTAAATGCAAGAGAAAAGGGTGTTCGCATAAAGCCAAAAAATGAATCCCGTATTACTAAAACCTTAATATTTGAACTGAATTCATTATCTGAATGAAAATGCATTAATCCTTTATAGGGGCTCGTTGAAATGGGATCGCTGTGAGATATTTGAAAAATCATTCTACCTCGAGTTTCTTCTAAAACGGTAAAATGTTTGCCATAAATTCTATATGCCGATTGCTTTTGCCAGGGAAAGGATTCTTCAGACATTATATAATTCTCGGAATTTAAAATCCGTTCATCTACATTTATATCGCGAACTTTTGACATCTTCGCAATCATCCTTTTAAATGCTTCAAAAGCATACTCTTCTTTCCAGTGATGATCGCCAATAAAAAATAATTGATAATGTTTTTCCGGATTGTTGAGATATATTTCACGAGAATCAAAACAGTCTATTCCGGAATTCGTCATAGCCTGAATAATTCTATCTGCATTGTCATTAGCATAATCATCTATATGACATAAAAATTGCTGATCCGTTTTATGCATCTTGTCTGGAAATACCGCAAATAAGAAAGAAATATTGTTTTTGTTTAAAAAAGAATTGAACTTTATCGTCTTTTGGGTCATTTCCTTTAGTAAGGCGCTGTCAATTATTTGCTCTTGATCTCGTAAAAAGGCTAAATGTCCTGTATTTAATTTAAGAGTAAATCCCACTTTTCGTTTATCTAACAAGCCTTGTAAAGCGCCATGAAAACGAGAAAAATTAGAACCGATGATTCCTTCGTATGAAGGGAAGTATTCCTTGCGATAAAGTTGTATTCCTCCATTCAAAGCCTGACAATAAGATTTTATGGAATTGTCTGGCAGATATTTGAAAGATGAAATCACTGTCCAGTAAAATTGCTTTGTTTGTTTTATTGGTTGTTTTATAAAAACAAATATCGGATTGTCTGGAGTTGGAAAATACCAGCACATGTAAATCAAAAGCAGGAAAAAAATCGCAATCAATCTTTTACACATAATTGTCAATACTCACCTGCATCAATTCCTGCTCGACCAGTTCCAGCGTTTCCCGGAAAGAGGGGTCTGAGCTGAACGGGGCGGGTTCGGGAGCCGTCAGAGTGATTTCCCCCAGGTCTTTGTCCTGAATTTTCCAGACGATGTCCAACGATGGATAGTCGTCCGAGCGGTAATCCGTCAGAGATTTTGCCGGAAAGACGTGAAACAAAAAGACTGCTTGACCTTCCGTCAGCATTAGGCGCGCTTTCGATAAGCCAATTCGTCTACCAATAACTATAAAATTTCATATATTTTACCGAACTTCAATTTTTCGTCAAGAACCAGCCCCCCGATAACACGAAAGAATTCTTTAAAATACCATAATTATTAAGGGATGGTTAAGAACAAATTAAAACAAGCATTATTCGGGCTATATTGACTATTTTTTCTGTTTAGAAACCGCATATAATGTCAGTTATGAAAACTCCTAGACCGTCTAGCAGTAAATTTAGTCAATTTTCGTTTTAGAATATGTATTTATTCTGATTGATGCGACAGTTTGCAAATTGCTAATTCTAATCATCATCCTTCTTGCTTTTCCCCCGCCCCTTGACGAACTACGGTCTGAATTGTACAATAAGAAATATGAACGCATTCGATATATGCCTGTCGTTGGTTCCTCTTGCAATTTATTTCCTGTTGTTGGGAATAATTCACGCATCGCGCCGCCCGTTTATCATCAGCGGAGACGCTGACATGGCGTTATTGTCCGCGGCGGTATCGGGAATGGTTTTCGCCGGGCCGATTAATTTGTTCTTCCCTCTCAACGCAGCTATTCGTTTCGGGACGTACATCTGGCTTATTCTTGCTTTTCTGTACTTCCTGATAACCATGCTGGTTATTCTCTACAGCCGACCGCGTTTGATTGTTTACAATATCGACAAAGCCCCGCTGAAAGAGATTTTAGAAAAAATCGCCTCGCGTCTTGATGAAAATTCCACCTGGGCGGGAGACAGTCTCTACATTCCTCAACAGGATTTGAATCTTCATCTGGAATTCGTTTCCGGTCTGAAAAATGTAACGATCGTTTCCAACGAAAAGTATTCCAGCCGACTTCGCTGGCGAAACCTTAAGCGTCTTTTGAAATCCGAATTGAAACAAACAACCGTTTCGAGGAACGGGCTCTCGATTGTTATGTTTTCCCTTTCTGCAATTCTGTTTTTTGTAACGGTTATTTCTTTTGTTTCTTGATCGATATAATTCCTTTGATCTCTTTTTGATGTTATCAGCATAAACGGGAAAGAAAAAATTTTAACGTTTTTAAAATTTTTGTATCCTTTTTTGCTTGCAAATGGAACACTTGCATGGTATATTGTTCCGCGTTATGAGCAAGTCGACAGCAAGAGTCAGTTTTAATTGACATGGAAAACAAACAGCTGTTGACAGGTCGACAAAATCCAGTTGATAAGGAGATCAAAATGCTTCTTCCGGAAGTCCAAAAGAAAATAGTCATCCTGACGAGGTCAGGGATGTCAGAAACGGAAATTTGCCGACAAACCGGCGCATCCCGCAAAGCAGTCCGACGAATGATGACGATTGTTCAACGAAGACCGTCAATTGCCCGGCGTCTTGCAAAAATAATCCAATCTCCTGTTACAGAACATTCTGTTTTCGGTCGCTGTCCCACCTGTGGCGCCTTATGCGCCCTGCCCTGCAAAGCCTGTCTGACCAAACAGTACAATGAACTTTGCGAGACTCCCGTTCAAACGGAATCTTATTCGGAATCAGACGTAATTCAATTGCTGGAATCAATGGGACAAGACTTACGCAGCCGCAGCAAAGCAGTCAACACTCTCTGCCTGCGCCCAGCAGAGCAAAAACGTTACGAAGTCATTCGACGAAGAAAAGAAGCCGAAGCCGCTCAAAGAGAATTGAACAATCTGGAATTTGCGGGTAAATAGGCGTCCCTTGTCCTCGCATTGCGCCCATTGTCAATCGCATTTATAACTCATCCTTCTTCCTCACTCCCCATAATCCTTCCGTAATTATCTAATGAACAATAATCTTGTTATCGCCGTTACAAGTCTTATTCTTTTGAATTCCGTCAGCCTCTATGGCGCGGAATCCGATTACGGCGTAATTCAAATGGGCGTGATTTGTTCCGGCGGAACCTGTTACCCGTCCGAAATAAATCAGTCGATTGTCAGGGTTGCCGTCGCTTCCTCAAAAATGAACAGCTACGGTTCCGGCACGCTTATTTATTACCAGAATCGCGTGTATTTGCTCACATGCGCTCATCTGTTTGAAAAAGATGACGACTACGCAACCGTACAGTTCTCCAGACAAGTTGGACGTCCCGTGCAGCCTCTGGCAATTGACAGAGAATACGACCTCGCCGTTTTGGACATGTCGATTCCCGGCGCGCTTCCATCGGGCGCCGTTCCTGTGAAGTTGACAGCAACCATTCCGCTGCCCGGCGCTCGGGTTTACGCTGCCGGATACGGACCAGCCGGGATTTTTAAAGTAACAGTCGCAACTGTTAAAGGATACGTTCAGGTTCAGGGAGCCGACGCCCGTGACACGCTTCAGGCAGTTTACGACCGCAAAGGAGCAACCGTTCGCTTTGGCGATTCCGGCGGAGGAGTATTCAATCAGGCAGGAGAACTCGTTGCAACTCTGTGGGGGTCAGACAACGATTGTCTCTACGGATCCCAAATCGGACGAATCGCGTACTTTTTGCAGTCCGCCATTCCAGAACAAAAACCAACTCCTGCGCCGGAGCAAATATCAAAAATCCCGCCTCCCACAATGCCCAAACCGGAACAAACGCTTCCAGAACCGTCTTTGGGAGAAGAAATTCTTGAAGGTCTTGGATTAAACGAACCTGAAGAACAACCTGAAATCGTTCCTGACCCTGTCTCCCGCTTTTGGGATTGGCTGTCGTGGATTGCAATCTGGATTATTATCATTGCGCCTTGGGCGGTTATCGTCTGGCTGTTTGCAATAAAACAAGTATTGACTGTCTCCGTCAATAAACCAGAAAGCGACTCATCAAAAATACCGTTGTAACAAATCATGCAAATAAAAAATCGAATTAAAGAACTCATTTACGTTAAGGCGAAAGACCTCGTTCCCAACCCTAAAAACTGGCGAACTCATCCGGACAGTCAGAAAGACGCGCTCAAAGGAGTTTTAGCGGAAATCGGCTACGCCGACGCGCTGTTAGCTCGCAAAACCGACGACGGGAAATACATGCTCATCGACGGTCATTTAAGAGCGGAAACGACGCCGGATCAGGACGTCCCGGTTCTGGTTGTCGACCTGGACGAGAAAGAAGCGGACAAACTCCTGGCGTTGCTGGACCCGCTTTCCGCCATGGCGGGAACGGACGAGGAATTGCTCAGAGAACTGACCGCCAACCTCGAAACGCAAAACGAAGCCGTTCGGAACTTGGTTGATTCCATGCTGGAAAACAGCGCTGAGCCGCTGGACGACCTCGTCAACGGACTCAAAACGCCAGACGAAGTCGCCGTTCCGGAACTGTTCCAGATTCTTATCGTCTGTAACGGAGAAGAAGAGCAGAAAGAACTCTTTGAACGGTTCCAGCAGGAAGGTCTCAACTGTAAATTACTGAATTTATAAATTGAATTCGTAACAATCCATGAATTTTACGCTTGAATGTCCGATTTACGACTCGTTTCGGATTCATCAAATAGAGGGCATGTTCGACGTCCCGTTACAGAAAAAGGCGCAGCAGCGCTTTGAACTGGACGACCCGCCGACGCTGTCGGAGAACTGGCAAATAGGGCTTATTGTCGGTCCGTCGGGCAGCGGGAAAAGCTCCGTTGCCAGACGGGTGTACGGCGACTCGTTGTTCACAGGATTCAACTGGCCGGAATCGCAGTCGGTTCTCGACGCCTTCCCGGAGAAGATGCCAATCAAAGAAATCATCCGCCTGTTCAATACTGTCGGATTCAGTTCTCCCCCAAGCTGGATTAAGCCGTATTCGATACTTTCCAACGGCGAAAAATTCCGCTGCGACCTGGCTATCGCGCTGGCGCAGGGCGAGACGAAAGACGAGAAAACGCCGCTGCTGGTATTTGATGAGTTTACGTCGGTTGTCGACCGCACTGTCGCGATGGCGTCCTGCGTAGCGCTGGCAAAGAGCATTCGATCCGGTCTTATAAAACGCCGATTCTTAGCTGTGACATGTCATTACGACACAGCGAAATGGCTCGAGGCGGACTGGGTTCTGGACATGGCCGACGGTCGGCTGGAACGGAGGCGTCTTCGGCGCGACCCAATCAAGTTCGATGTCGTTCGTTGCAAAAACTCGGCTTGGGAACTGTTTAAGAAACATCATTATTTAAGCGGAAGCCTGTCCCCGATGTCGATTTCGTACATGGCGATTCTGGACGACAAGCCCGTTGGATTCGCAGCCGTCTTGCCGCTGATTGGTCAGAAGAATCGAAAGCGCTTCACGCGCCTTGTCGTTCTTCCAGACTATCAAGGGCTAGGTATAGGAATGAAAATGACGGAAGCAGTTGCCAACATTTATCGCTCCGCCGGGACGCGAATCAACCTCACCGCCAGCCACCCGTGCGTGGTTGGACACTGCAAACACAGCCCCCTGTGGCGAGCTGTCGGCGTCAAGCAGACGGGATCAAAACGAATCGACAACTTTTGCAAAGGATACAAATCCTCGATGGGCAGAGCCGTTGTCAGCTTTGAGTATATCGGGTAACGAGACTGCATTATCTTTGAAAATTCACGCTGTCACACAAAAGCGCACGTCTGACAGTTAAACAAATTATGAAACCTATTTCAGAAATCAAACAACGAGAAATACTGGCGCTGCTGTCAGTAGGATGTTCCAGAAGGACGGCGGCGCGATACGTAAACTGTACTCAAAAGGCGATTGACGAGCTGGCGCAAAATAATCCTGACTTCGCCGAGAAGCTGCGCCGGGCGGAAGCGAACATGGAAATCGAGTCCATTAAAAACATGTTCAACGCAGCTAAGCAAGAGAAGAACTGGCGGGCGTCCGCTTGGTTGCTTGAACGAAAGTCGCCGGAAGAATTCCTAAAAAAGAAACCTGACGTCATTCCCGCCGGGCTGCTCGATACACTGTTGAACAGGATTGTAACACTCCTGATTGAAGAATGTCCCGCTGCGGTACAGCGAAAAGGATTATTGAAAAAGCTCGACGTGATTCGCATGGAAACCATTGCCGCGCTGGGCAACGATGACAAGAAATAAATTATAGCGTTACAGAATACCCCTTCAGATGGACGTTGACTACTGCTTTTCCCTGCTGGCTCTTAAACTGAGAAGCAAGCTCATTGCCGCTCATAGACTCAAGCGGCTAAGCGAGAGGAAAGCGGAGAACAATCAACCGCTTCTGGAATGGGGACGTCAATACCTGCCCGATCACTTTGCTCTGCCGCCGTCGATTATGCACCAATGGCTGGGTAAAAAGCTGGACGAGATGTCCGTCCACACAGGACGCCGGCTCAACGTTTTAGGTCCGCGCGGGGGAGCGAAGTCAACCCTGGGAACGCTGGCGTTTCCGCTTCGAATGGCGCTGGAGGGGAAAGCGAGATACATTTGGATTCTGTCCGACACGCTCCGTCAGGCGCAGACGCACCTCAACAACGTCAAACAGGAACTGGAAACCAACCACAGACTGAAAAGAGCGTATCCCGAAGCGACAAAGAAGGGAAGCCGCTGGTCGCAGTCAACGCTCACGCTGAGCAACGGCTGCGTCATTGAAGCCTTTGGAACGGGGCAGAAACTCCGCGGGCGGCGTCACGGCGCTATTCGCCCTGACCTGATTATCGGAGACGACCTACAAAACGACACGCATATTTTCAACGCTGCCGCGCGAGAAAAGTCGCTGTCCTGGTTTGAAGGAACCGTTATGAAAGCCGGCAATAGCAGAACGAATTTTCTGTGTCTGTCGACCGCGTTGCATCCAGACGCTATCGCGCTGAGGCTGACCCGCAATCCCGGCTGGAATAGTCGAACGTTTTCCTCGATCATGCGCTGGCCGAAAAACATGACGCTTTGGGAACAGTGGGAAGAGCTTTACCTCAACATGGAATCCCCTGACCGTCAGAAAAAAGCAGATGAATTTTATCGCGTTCACAAAGAAGAAATGCTCGACGGCGCAAAGGTCGTCTGGCAGGAGAACGAAGATTTGCTAACCCTCATGAAAATGCGGGCGGAAGAAGGACACATCGCCTTCGAGAGGGAAAAACAGAATTCGCCCATGAACCCGGAACTGTGCGAATGGCCGGAGTCCTACTTCGACGACGCCGTCTGGTACGAAGACGCGCCGTTACAAAGTCAAATCAAAGTCATGACGCTTGACCCCAGCAAAGGCGCCGACGCTCAGCGCGGGGACTATTCCGCCTTTGTCATGCTGACCGTTGGCTGCGACGGGCTGCTGTACGTTCAGGCGGATTTGAAGCGGCGTCCGATTGAATCAATCATTTCCGACGGCATTGAGCTGTATCGAGCGTTTCGCCCCAGCGTTTTCGGAATCGAAACAAACCAGTTCCAACAGCTCCTTGCGGACGGCTTCGCCCGGGAATTTCAAGCTCAAAAGCTGCCCGTCGACCCGGTCGGGATTAAAAACACGATGAACAAGCAGTCGCGAATCCGCACCCTCGGCGCGCTGTTTTCCGCCAAACGAATTCGGTTCCGCATCACTCCCGACACGCGCCTGCTGGTCGAACA
Organism: Thermoguttaceae bacterium; assembly: GCA_017557195.1. GTDB lineage: Bacteria > Planctomycetota > Planctomycetia > Pirellulales > Thermoguttaceae > RUG11551. The sequence goes on from JAFZAL010000054.1 coordinate 12,351, forward strand.
GCTCAAGCAGTTCCCCCTGGGCGATCACGACGACGGTCCCGACGCGCTGGAAATGGCGGTTCGCTTGGCGGGAGAATACCTCACGCCGTATAAAGGCGGCGACGGGCTGGGCGACCGGCTCAACGTGTCCGTATAACAAACTCAATATCATTACTGTTACATACATCAATCATGCCGTACAATTTCATTCCTCACGACGAGCCTTTTTTTGACGACAACGAACGCTGGGTTGCGTTAGCGGACAACTCTACCCTTTCCCCTCTGGAACGGGAAGAAGACCTCGACGCCGTTCGCGCCATTTGCCGACATCTGTCGCTGTACAACGAGTTTGCCGTCAACGCGCTGGAAAACCGAATCAACTATCTCGTCGGCTGCGGACATCAGTATACCATTCGCCCGAAAAAACACGCTGACCCCAGCCCCAGCGTTATCGAACAGGTCGAGACGTGGCTTGACGAGTTCCTCGAAATGAACCATTGGCATCGGCGTCAGCAGGAAATCGTTCGACGCATGGATCGTGACGGCGAAGTTTTCATCCGTCTCTTTCCCACCGCTGACGGCATGACGCGCCTGCGATTCGTTGACCCGGAACGCGTGAGAACTCCAGACCAGTTGCTCAACGCGCCCAACGAACGCATGGGGATTTCCTTTGACAAGTACGACGCGGAGACGATTCACGGGTACTGGATTGACGGTCAGTACGTTGCCTACGCTCAGGTTCAGCACCGGAAAGCCAACGTCGACTCGATTGTTCCCCGCGGGCTGCCGCTGTTTTTCCCCGTTCGGAAGAACCTCTATCGAGCGGAAAAACTGCTGCGTAACATGTCCATCGTCGCGGAAATCCAATCTGCGATCGCGATTATTCGCAAGCACCAAAGCGCCAGCCAGTCGGCGGTTGACAAATTCGTCAACGATAAACGCGACGCCGCCGCGCCGGGATTCGGTCCGACGCTCAACCGGTACGGACCCGGCACGATTCTCGACGCCTCCGCGACGATCGACTATCAGTTCCCCGTCTCCGCCATCGACGCTGGGCGTTACGTTACCGTCTTGCAGGCGGAACTGCGCGCTATCGCCGCCCGACTTGTCATGCCGGAATTCATGCTCACGTCCGACGCCTCGAACGCAAACTACGCCTCGACGATGGTTGCTGAAGGTCCCGCCGTCCGCATGTTCCAGCGACTTCAGCACGAGCTGTCCTGCGAAGATGTAACGCTCTTTCAGCGCGCCATTCGCGTCGCCTGCTCTGCCGGACGGTTGCCGCACGACGTCTTAAGTCAGATTGAAATTCACCCCGTCGCGCCCAGCCTGGCGGTTCGAGACCGCTTGCGAGAAACCCAGGCGGACAAAATCCTCTTTGACGCCGGCGTGTTGTCCAAGCAGGAGTTCGCTTTGCGGAATAATCTAAATGGAGGGGAGTAGACAAATGAAAGGCGGTAATGGAGCGCCCTTTTAAATCTCACGCAAAGTACGCAAAGTACGCAAAGTCATGATTCAAACTTTTAAAACTTTGCGAACTTCGCGAACTTGGCGTGAGGCTATCCTCGAACTAGCAACCACTCAGAATTCATCCAACCATCTCAATATCAAGGATTTAACTATGCAAAAGATTTTTAAAGAGTACTCCGCCGGAGACGTGAGTTCGATGACGAACGATTCGGATTCCGGTTTGATTTCCGGAGTTAAGATTTTGGGGCTGACGTCGCGCAACGGCCGCGTTTATCCGCCGGAGGTTCTTCGGGAAGCGGCTCCGCTGTACGAGGGAGCGAAGGTCAACGTCAACCACGTTTCCAAAGAAGCCGCTCGGCTTCCCCGCGATTACCGCGACAGAATCGGGACGGTTTCCAACGTCGTCTTCAAGGAGAACTCCGGGCTGTTTGCCGATTTCCATTACAACCCCAACCACGCCCAGGCGAAACAGCTGCTTTGGGACGCTCACAACGCGCCGAACAACGTCGGGTTCTCGCATTGCGTCGAGGCGGTTTATCATCAGGAAAACGACTTGTCCGTTATCGACAAAATCGTTCGCGTTATCAGCGTTGATCTCGTTGCCGATCCCGCTACGACGAATGGGCTGTTTGAGTCGGAAGAAGCAGAGGAAGGCAGTAGGCAAGAGGCAGTAGGCAGTAGTGATTCGCCTACGGCGGAGGAAGGCAATAGGCAAGAGGCGGATTTAGGCAATAGGCAAGAGGCAAGAGGCAGTAGTGAAGATCCTTCTACTGCCTACTGCCTACTGCCTACTGCCTCCACCACGGACGACCGCTTTGACCGCCTGATCGCCTCGTTTGAAAAACTGCAAGAGCGACTCGAACAGCTTTGCAAGACGCTCGAAAATCGCGCTGTCACGGAAGCCGCGCCGCTGTGTCCTCCGTCTGCTTGGCAGCAAACCACAGTCAAAGAAGAAACGCTCGAGGAATTCGTGCGACGACTGAAGAAATAAGTACTTAGTGTCTAGTGCCTAGTGCATAGTGCCTAGTGAGTGGATCGCTTGCGTCCTAAGCACTAAGCACTAAGCACTAAGCGCTCAATCCATCAACCTCTAACCAACCTTTTATCACTATGCCCAACACTATGCGATGGCGGTGGGGAGAAACGAATCCCGTAACCGTCGATGTACCCAGTACAACTTCCATTTCGATGGGAGACCTTGTTTATCTCGACGACGGAGCCGTTAAACCGGCGTCTGCGTTTACCTTCGGCGCCAACCTGGCGGCGACGCAGTCGGGATTCCGCGCCAAGTTCCTCGGCGTTGCCATGCAGGCGAAACCGGCGGGAACGGCTGGCAAAGTCCGAATCGCCACCTCCGGCGCGTTCCAGTTTGCGTGCGCCAGCGCCCAGTTTGCTTTCGGCGCATTCGTCGCGCCTGCCGCCAATTCAAGCGGAAATAAACTCGAAGATCAGAAAGTCGTCGCTGTTACAAATTCCCGCTGCGCTGTCGGACGCGTTATCCGCGCTGAATCCGCCAACGTCGAAAACGTCTATATTCAAATCGCCTCGACGATTCTCACCGGCGGACTGACGATTGACGCAGAATCAGTCCCATCGACAAGCAGCAGTTCAAACCAATCGAGTAACTCCAATTAGTGCATAGTGCATAGCGCTTAGTGCTTAGGACGCAAGCGCTCCTCTCACTATGCACTAGGCACTAGGCACTAGGCACTCATCCACCTTTAACCATCATTCCCACCCATGAACACACTCAACTACAAAGAACTCAAGCGACAGTTTGAACTCGACGGGGCTGCCCGGACGGTGAATCATCTGTCGGAAGCGCTTAACGAAGGTCAGCTCGCCCCGGAAGATTTCTCGATTCGCGATCTGGCAGAAGCGGTTGTCGAAAACGGCTCTGAATGGGTTCGGTCTCTCGATCCCCGCAACAACACAAGCGCTGTCGTTTCGGAATCCGACGGCGTTGACCTGACCGCGTTTTTGAACATCTCCGGTCAGATCGTTTTCACGAAGATTCGTCAGGCGTACGAGAACGAAGCCTTTGTTCTCAGCAAAGCCGTCAGTACGATTCCCACTCGCTTTAGCGGCGAAAAGATTCCCGGCATCGGACGCTTGGGCGACGAGGCGATGGAAGTCGCGCCGGGCATGCCGTACCCCAACGCCGGGCTGTCGGAAGAGTACACCGAGACGCCGGAAACCGTCAAGCGCGGCCTGATCGTTCCGATTACCCGCGAGGCGATTTTCTTTGACCGCACCGGACTCATTCTCCGTCGGGCGGAAGAAGCGGGCGAGGCCCTCGGACTGAACAAGGAAAAACGCATTCTCGACTGCGTTTTGGGACTGACCAACACGTACAAGTTCAACGGATCGTCCTACAACACGTACTATTCCGCACCCGGAAGCCCCTGGATTAACGCCCTGGCAAGCAACGAGCTGGTCGACTACAAAAACGTCGACAAGGCGGAACAGCTTTTCGCCGACGCCCTCGACCCAACCACCGGCGAGCCGATTCTCATTCAGCCGAAATCCGTACTCGTCATGCCGGCGTACCGGTTCGCCGCCGCCCGCACGTTCCTCGACGGGGAAGTGACGTTCAACCTGTCGACGTCGCAGTCGATTAAAACCCGCAACCCGCTGCGCCATTACGACGTCATGGAAAGCGCGCTGGCGTACCGACGCCTGGTCGCCTCCGGCGTCAGCGCTACTGACGCGAAGAAGTACTGGTACCTCGGCGACTTCAAAAAGGCGTTTGCCTACATGGAGAACTGGCCCATTACCGTAACCCGATCCGGAGCCAATTCCGACGCCGATTTTGAAAGGGACATTCTTGTCCGTTACAAAGCGTCCGAACGCGGCGTCCCCGCAGTACTCGACCCGCGCTACGTTGTTAAATGCACCGGATGATATTAAGGGAATAGGGAATGGGGAATAGGGAATAGGGATTCGCCTCCGGCGAATTTAAAAACTACTCCCTACTCCCTACTCCCTACTCCCCTCTCGCAACTCGCAACTCGCAACTCGCAACTCGCAACTATGCTCTACCAGCTCTCCCCCGTCGCCAAGACGGCAGAAATTACGATTTCCTCTGCCAGCATCACCCTGACGCTGGCGAACAATACGCTTTATACGTTCTCGTCGAACGCCATCACCGCGATCGACCTGTCCGCCGGCTCCGGCATGAAATACTGCGGATTTGAATTCGCGACCAGCTCAACCGCGCCGACGTTTTCCTATCCCGCCGACGGAACGAACGACTGGATTTTCGAAGGGGCGGACTGCTCCGACGGCGTCTTCGTTCCCGTCGCCTCCACCCGCTACCGCGTCGCTATCGAACAAGGCTTCGGCACCTACGTCGGCACCGTTCAGAAAGTGAGCGTTATAGAATGACCTACAATCTGATCAACAACCGTCTTGCGCCCGTCCGGTCGATACGGCATGGCGGGCGCCGGATCGCCAACCCGCCGGACGAGCTTGTCGTCTCGCTCGGCTTGGGCTATCCCCTGACCACAACTCCCGTTCCCGAATACGACCCCGAAACGCAGTACGTTACAAAGTCGTGGCGGCAGGAAGAGTCCGCCATCGTCGAGGTCTGGACGGTGAACGAGATTCCAAATGAGGAGCAAGAAGAAGGCAGTAGGCAATAAGTGTCTAGTGCATAGTGCCTAGTGCATAGTGAGAGTAACGCATGCGACCTAAGCACTAAGCACTAAGCACTAAGTACTACGCACTAGCGCACTCTCTCGCAACTCGCAACTCGCAACTCGCAACTAAGCCATGATCAAGAACCAATCAGCTACGATACCGTTTTTTGTGTACAATCCGTCGGACGGGAGTCCGGCAACGGGGGCGACGTCGATCAGCGTTTACGTGTCGCTGGACGGGGGGTCGCCGGCGCTGGCGACGAACTCGGCTGTCGAGGTCGATGCGTCGCATTCGCCCGGGATTTATAAAATCGTCCTGACCGCGGCGGAAATGAACGCGGACGTCGTCGTGCTGACGTTTTCGCACGCGACCGCCGCTGCAATGCCGATGACGATTGTTACTCAGCCCGACGTCCCCACTGCCAACGCGATTGCGGACGCCGCCCTGTCCCGGTCCGTTTCCAATGTCGAGGCATCTGCAGCGGAACATTCCCTGACCACTCTGATTTTGGGCGCGCTGGAAAGCAAGCTCAATGCAGATAAAACGTGGTCAATTTACCGTACGGACGGCGAAACGCTGCACGCAACCAAAACCGTCAGCACGAACGCATCCGCCGAGCCGGTGACGGGAGTGGAGTGAGTTGCGAGTTGCGAGTAGCGAGTTGCGAGAATACGCAAAGCGTTACTCAAATTCCTCTCGCAACTCGCAGCTAGAAGTTCGCCTATCGGCGAATGCGTAATTCCGTTCGCTTCGCTCACTCCATTACCGCCTTTCA
>JAFZAL010000055.1 GCA_017557195.1 Thermoguttaceae bacterium
ACACTCAAATCCCGCTGGGCTTGAACGTCGTCCTTCATCTGTTCTGCAAGCCGCTTGCTGATTTCCAGAGCCTTCTCGTACCATTCCCTCGCGGCGGCAGCGTTTCCGGCGGCTTGCTCCAAATCGCCAAGGAGTACGTATGAAACCATCAAATCCAGCTGGACTTGAACGTCGTCCTTCATCTGTTCTGCAAGCCGCTTGCTGATTTCCAGAGCCTTCTCGTAGCGCTCCCGCGCCGCGGCAGCGTTTCCGGCGGCGCGTTCCAAATCGCAAAGGCGTTCGTACGAAATACTCAAATCCCGCTGGGCGACGACGTTCTCAGGCATAGCCTTAGCAAGCTTTTCGTATATTTCCAAAGCCTTCTCGTACCATTCCCTCGCGGCGGCAGCGTTTCCGGCGGCGCGTTCCAAATCGCCAAGGCGCTCGTACGAAACGCTCAAACTCCGCTGGGCGCTGGAGTTTGAAGGAAACATTTTAGCTCGTTCTTCACACATTTTATAACATCGCTGGAAAACTACTCTTGCCTCATTCATTTTCCCAAGCGAATTGAGTATGTCCCCGGATTTATCAAGCATCCACGTAAGACTCCAATCGATATTCTGCTCTGAAGTTTCTACACTCCACTGTTCAGTCAGCGCCAAACAGAATTCAGAAACCGGCGTGATGTTCCACGAATTCTCAGACGTACACCAGAACTTCTCATCATTCTTAAGCAGCGCTTCGCATTTTTTTCGAATTTTAGCGATTATCTCTTTCTGGACGTCTTCCGGGACGTCCTTCTTTACTGTATCCGCCACAAGCCGATGAATACGCGCGATGTTCGGCTCGTTTTCCAAAGGCGTCAAAAGACCGTAACCAGTCAGCTCGTTGAGAATGTCGATTCCGTCCTCTTCGTTCAGATCGCATAGCTCGGGGAGCCAACTCAACGCTACGGCGTCAGGAGACATTAAAGACGCGAAATTCAACGCTTTGCGTGTATTTTCTGAGATGGCGGAAAGCGTCGATTCCATGACTGCCGAAACGGTCTCTGCTGCGTGACGCGTCAAGCCGCCGACCTTATCCGCCATCTTCTCGAACGTTTCTGCATGATCTTTGACAAGCCGTTCGTATTGAGACTGATACGTTACAAGCGGGTTTTTGCGATTTTGGTATAAATACTTCCCGGTAAGTTCTACAATTAGCGTATACCCCGCCAGCAGTTGTGCGATTTTTCGCGCCGCTTCCGCTTCTGCCGGATTGTCAAACAAACGCAGGTTGTTGAGAAGTTCGATGGACTCGTCCTCGCTGAGACGTTCAATCGATTCTTCGTAAATGTCAGCAAATCTGCCTACACTCTCTCGCGCTGTAATAATTACATGGATAAAATCAGGAAAATTCAATTTAAGCAGCTGTGAAATCAGATCCTGATTGCTTACGTTATCGAGAATGAGGAGAAGGTGCGCGCCCTCTGTCCTGAGATTGCCAGCCTCTTCATTCTGGAGAACGATTCTGTTCCGTTGCACTTTCAAATTATCAAACAGGGTCAGAAGCCGCTTTTCTTCTGTTCCCTTGAGTTCCCATTTATACTTATCCTGAATGCCGCAAGACAGAAATGCGTCGTAAATCGAGTTGCAATTCTCACATGGTATAAAGAACCGTCCTATCTGATAATCCCATCCGAAGGCGTGCCCGTAGGTGAGAGCCAGTTCGGTTTTCCCGAATCCGCCAATGCCGGTAAGAGCGGATATTACTTTGCCAGACTTTGTACTGATCTTATCGCGCAAAGACAACAGTTTTTCCCGACGTCCGACAAAATGCTCGTTGTAACCCGGATAGGTGTCGTACGGCAACGAATCTACAATTTTCTGACGACGGACTTTGTCTTTAACCTCGTTACTCAGCGTTTTCAACACGTTGTCGATTTTCGCGACGAGGAAATCGTGCATGTCAAAATTTTTGGATTGGTAAGCCTGAATCTGACTGAGCCAGTTTGGATAACGAATCTGTATGCTTTCAGGAATATCAGGAGCCGGCGTTATTGCAGGATCGAAAACGCCGACATTATTGATAATCATCGGCGCGGTTCCTTCCCCAAGCGTACAGCGGTGCATTTCATGCTTCATCCACCATTCGAACTCTTTGGCGCAGTACTCGCTCTTGAAATAATTGGGCGACAAAAGCACGATAAGAAACCGCGAGCTGGCGAGTTTTGACCGAATATTATTGTCCCAGTGCGTCATATCAGGGATTTCGGTTTCGTCGAAAAAGACCCTTATTTTACCGCCGAATATTCTCTTATGTTCCTCTGAACCATTCTTGAGCTTCTCTACAAACTCGTCAACGAAGCCCGGCTTGCCGTCTGGAAGCTTGTTGTCTTTGTGAGCGTAGCTGATAAAATAGTCGTAATTGTACTCCATGATTTTTCTCCGTTATGAAATGGAATCTGACGTTAATGATTTCCAGCAGTAAACATCAATCCGGTATGTTGTCGGTCAACGACTGATGAATTTCCTTTTCCTTCTTGCGCCACTCCAGCGCGGCGTCTTCGTTTCCCGCAGCGTCTTCCAAATATCCTAATTGATTGTACAAAGTACATAAATCCCGTTTGATCTCGATATTGTCCGGTAGTATGTTGGCAAGCCGCTTGAGGATTTCCATACCCTTCTTGTACCACTCCCTCGCGGCGTCAACGTTTCCGGCGGCTTTCTCAAAATCGCCAAGACGATTGTAAGATATATTCAAATCCTTCTGAACTTCAATGTTATCCGGCGTCAGTTCTGCCAAGCGCTGAGCAATTTTCAGAGCCTTCTCGTACCATTCCAGCGCGGCGTCAGCGTTTCCGACGGCGTTTTCCAAATCGCCAAAGCGATTGTATGATATATTCAAATCCCTCTGAACTTCGATGTTATCCGGCGTCAGTTCTGCCAAGCGCTGAGCAATTTCCAGAGCCTTCTCGTACCATTCCAGCGCGGCGTCAGCGTTTCCGGCTGCGCTTTCCAAATCGCCAAGTTGATTGTAGGAAATATTCAATTCCCGAAGAGCGTTAATGTCGTTGGGTATCATATCAGCCAGCCGCTGATCAATTTCCTGCATCTTTTTGTACCAATCCAGCGCAGAGACTGCGTTCCCGGCGGCGCGCTCAATATTACCCAATCGCCTATACGAAGCGCTCAAATTCTTTTGGGCTTCGATATTCTCAGGCATGGAATTTGCCAGCCGCTTGAAGATTTCCATTGTTTTCTCGTACCAAGCCAGCGCGGCGTCAGCGTTTCCGGCGATGTTTTCCAAATCGCCCAGACGACTATACGCAGTACTTAAATTTCTCTGAGCTTCAACATTATCTGGCATGTAATCAGCCAACCGCTTGAAGATTTCCATAGCTTTCACGTACCAGTTTCTTTCGCCTTCGAGGTTTCCAGAGTCTTTTTCCAAATCTCCCAGACGGATGTACAAAACGCTCAATCCACGCTGGATTAAAACGTTTTTCGGCTGCGTTTCGGCAAGTCTCTTACGGAGTTCCATTGCCTTTTCGAACCATTTTCTGGCAGCTGTTACATTCCCTGCATCTTTCTCCAAATCGCCCAGCCGTCTATACGAAGAACTTAAATTTTGCTGATTCACAACATCTTCGGGCATTGCTTCGAACAGCTTCTTGCGGAGTTCCATTGCCTTTTCGTACCATTCTCTGGCGGCCGTTGCGTTTCCGATGGAATTCTCCACATCGCCAAGCCGCCCGTATGAAGTGCTCAAATACTTCTGAGCTCTAATATCCTGTGAGATATTATCATTCTTTGATATATTTAAGATCTCTAAATAGAACTTTTTTACTTCGTTATAATTTCCTTTGTCATTCTCAATTTCTCCGAGAAATTTATACGAATCTGCCAAATCGCATTGTATTTCAACGTTGTCAGGGTGACTGTCCGCAAGAGACTTTCGAATTGCTAAAGCTTGCGTATGGCATTCTTTGGCGGCGTCTATTTTACCAGTCATATAATCCATTTCACCGAGGTCGCTGAATGCAAGAGCAAGATCTCTGAGAACAGCGTCTGAAGAAAATACGGAAGCGCGCTCGCTGGAAATCTTCATAAGCTTTTTGAATACGGAAAGCGCGTCGTCAATTTTCCCGAGAGATTTTAAAGTCTTCCCGGATTTTTCAAGCATTTCTGTAACATCCCAATTGATCTCTTTTTCAGAAGGCTCTAACGTCCACTGTTCCGCCAGCGTCAAGCAGAATTCAGAAACAGGCATGATGTTCCAGAAATTTTCTGCGGCAAACCAGAACGTCTTATCTTTTTCAAGCAACGAGTAACATTTTTTCTGAATTTTAGAGAAGATTTCTTTCAGAACGTTTTCCGGGATTTTCTGCTTAACCGTTTCCGCTACCAGACGATGCATACGGGCTATGTTAGGTTCGCTTTCCAAAGGAGTGAGGAGACTATAACCCGTCAAATAAGCAATAGCTTCCTCTCCTTCCTCTTCATCAAGACCGCACAATTCCGGCAACCAGCCCAACGCCACTGTGTCGGGGGACATAATAGATGCGAATTCCAGGGCTTTGCGGGCGTTGTCCGGGAGAGCGGAAAGCGTCGACTCCAATACCGCCGCCACAGTTTCAGCTGCGTGACGAGTCAGGTCGCCGGTCTTGTCAGCCATCTTTTGAAATGTTTCAGCATGATTGCTGACGAGCCGGTCGTACTGCTTTTTGTACGTTATATATTTATTGTTTTCCAGATATGACCCGGTTAGTTCAACTGACAGCGTAAACCCTGCCAGCAATTTCGCAATGTCTCTTGCGGCTTTCGCTTCATCCGGATTGGCAAACGGATGAAGGTTGCACAGAAGTTCAACCGATTCGTCTTCGCTCAGGCGTTCTACCGATTCCGTATGAATGTATGAAATGTCATTTGTGTTCTCGCGAGTTGTTATAATGACATGAAAATAGTCGGGCAGAATGGCAAGATTATTCTTTGAAATCAACTTCCGCTTGTTCACGTTGTCCAGTATGAGAAGAATGTGGGCTCCCAATGTGTTGAGATTTCCCTCCTCCGCATTGCGTTTGACGATTTCCTTTCGCTTGACGTTCAAACGATTGAACAGGAACGTAATCTGCTGATCCTCTGAACCGTTGGGCAGCTCCCAGCCGTGCATTTCCGCAATCCCGCTTGTGAGAATCGCTTCAGAAATGGATGTTTTGTTTTCACATTTCGCGAAGACTCGTCCCAGTTCATAATCCCAGGCGAAGGCGTGACCGTATGTCAAAGCCAATTCGGTTTTACCGAAACCTCCCAGACCCGTTAGAGCGCAATATGGAGCTTCGGATTTTTCACTCAGAGACTTGCGAAGTGAACGAAGATTCTCACGACGACCAACAAAATTCTCGTTATATGCCGGATATTGTCCGGTATGGGGAGACTTTTCCGCCGCTTCCTGACGCCGGACTCTGTCTTTGACTTCCTCTCGAAGGGTTTTGAGAACGTCGCTGATTTTTGCTCGATCTAAATTGTGAATGTCAAACTTTGGACCAGATTGAATTTTACGAATCTGACGAAGCCAGTTCGGGAAACGAGTCTGGAGTTCCCTGGGAATGGAAGGAATTGTTTCCGCCTGATAATCATATATCATGGCAACGTCAACGATTAGTATGGGCGCAGTTCCCTCTCCCAAAACGCAGCGGTGCATTTCGTGCTGCATCCACCAGTCGAACTCTCGGGCGCAGTATTCGCTTTGGAAATAACTCGGCGACAAAAGCACGATAAGAAATCGGGACTCGGCGAGACTGGCGCGGATGCGGTTGTCCCAGTCGGACATGCTATGGATTTCTGTTTTGTCGAAAAAAACGTTTACTTTTTCGCCAAACATCTGCTGATGCTCCGTTGAGTTCTTGAGCTTCTCAACGAACTCGTCAATGAAACCGGGTTTGCCGTCTTCGGATTGGTTGTCAATGTGAGCGTAACTGATAAAATAGTCGTAATTGTACGGCATGGTTTAGTCGCTATTGAATAAAAAGCGGTTTTTATTATGATTTTACGAAAATGAAGAGGGAAATCAAGAGTGAAGGAATGTTCACATATATTGTGTAAGGCAGAGGCTTGCGTCCTGGCTCATTTCTTAATTATGCTGCGCGCTATATTCTCAGCAGTCTAACGGCGTTCTCCGTCGTTGCGGCGGCGTGAAGCGCCAATGTTGTCCTAATCATCGCCGAGATATGATTTATTTTGGCAATAAAACGAAAATTGTTATAAAAAGAATGATAAACAAGCAAATTATACAAATGGTTGTAGTTATATGGGTAACAATGTATAATCTTGCCTTTAAAAATATCAACCCATTTCTTTTTTGTTTTTTTCGATGAATTATTTGCAAATGATACCATAAGATTTCCACAAATTTCTGGTAACACTCCCACGCTTTCGATTTGTTTCCTGCGTAATACTCCAAATTGCCAAGGTTAAAGTATACTCCGATCAAATGCAGCTGATAATTAAGATCATCTAACATTTTTTCAGATATTTGCTGGCAGATTTTCTCGGATTTCTCATACCATTTTCGCGCGTCTGTTTTGTTTTCAGCGCCAAACTCCAAATCGCCAAATCTCTTGTACAAAATACTCAACCACCACTGAACCTGTTCGTTTTTCTTCATTTTGTCGGAGAGGATTTTGATTGTTTTCAGAGCTTTCTTGTACCTTTTATGTGCGGCAACTTTGTTAGAGCCTTGTTCCAAATCCCCAATTAATGTATAACAAGCAATCGTACCAAGCTGAGTCGGAACATTATCCGGTATTATTTTTACAAGTCGTTTGTTAATAGCAAGAGCTTTCTCACTCCATTTCAAAGCATCTGCTGTATTTTCTGCAGAGTCTTCCAATCTGCCAAGGTTCAAGTACAGTCCGCACAATTGTTCCAGAATATCAACGTTTTTGGGCATTTGTTCGTTCAGCCGCTTGATTATTGCCAGTGCATTTTTGTAATTTTCACGCGCAGAGTCTTTGTTTCCGCTAGCTTTCTCATACAAGCCAAACTGTGAGTACGCAAGACTCAAACCTTGCTGAATTACAATGTCCTTCGGCTTCATTTTAGAAAGCTTTTTCCAGTTATCCAGAGCAGCCTCAATCCATTTCTGACATTCGGCTGCGTTGCCAGCAGCATATGCAAGCTTTGTGTACCAATAGCTCAATTCTTTCAGCGTTTGAATATTTTCGGGCGACTGATCCTCAGAAAACTGATTGGCAAGTTGTTGAGCAATTTCTACGGCATTTTTGAAGAACTCCCGTGACTTGGTTAGGTGCCCAGCGATTATCTCTAATTGACCAAACTGAGCAAACAATTTACTCAACGCACTCTGCGCTTTGGCGTCTTCCGGGTTCATTTCGACAAGCCGTTTGTTTATATCCAGCGCTTTATTGTACCAAGTCCGCGCATCGACTATGTTTCCTGCGAGCGTTTCTAAATCGCCAAGATTTCCATATGAAGCGCTCAAATTCATCTGGATTTTTATATTCGATGGGAATGAATTGGCTCGACTTTTACTAAAATCTAACAAGCATTGGAAAACTTCTTTTGCTTCGTTCATTTTTCCAAGAGTTTTAAGCAATGTCCCGGAAGTATTAAGCGACCATACAACGTTTTCATCAATTTCATCCTCGGGATATTCCGTAGACAAATTTGTGATTATCAATAGGAATTCATAAATTGGTATGATGTTCCAGGAATTTTCGGATGTATACCAGAAGTCCATATCCTTTTGAAGTAATATATGACATTTTTTCCAGATTGCATTAATTATTTCACTTACAGTTTCATCCGAGAATTCATCCGAGATTTTACGATGTATTGCGTCCGCCACAAGCCGATGCATACGGGCGATATTTCGTTCGTTTTCCAAAGGAGTTAGAAGACTGTACCTTGTCAGTTCCTTGAGGACTGTTACTCCTTCGTCTTCATTCAGACCGCAAAGTTCCGGGAGCCAGGTCAACGCTACCGCGTCAGAAGCCATAAAGGACGCAAATTCAAAAGCTTTTCGCGTATTAGACGAGACAGCCTCAAGAGTCGATTTTAATACCGCTGTCATCGTTTCGGCCGGGTGTCGCGTCAGGTCGCCGATTTCGTCCACCATCTTTTGGAACGTATTTTCTAGATCATTGACGAGCTGCTTATATTGTGACTGGTACGTTATTTCGGAAACGTCGATATTGCTGGCTAAATACGACCCTGTAAGTTCCACGGTCAGCGTGAACCCTGCCAACAGCTTTGCGATTTTTCGCGCCGCTTCTGCCTCCTTCGGGTCTTTCCCGAACGGTCGAAGGTTGCGTAGCAGTTCAACAGACTCGTCCTCGCTCAGACGTTCAACCGATTCCCAGTGAACGCCCGTTAACTTGGTTGCCTTCTCACGCATCGTAATGATTACATGGAAATAGTCGGGAAGATCAAGTTTAAGCAACTGTGAAATCAAATCCGGATTAGTTACGTTGTCGAGGATGAGAAGAAGATGCGCGCCCTCTTTCGGGAGAACCTTGCTTTTTGCTGCGATTAACTTATCGGCTTCTATCTCAAGTTTTTGGGCTTTTGCCCTGAGTTTCTCTGCATCTTCCTTTTGCTCTTCTTTCTCAAGCTCCTCTGCTTCTGACTTGAGATTATTGACTTCTTCTTTGAGCGTCTCTGGTCTTTTGTTCTGAAGAATGATTCTGTCTTGTTCTGCTTTCAGATTTTCAAAAAGAGCCTTAAGTCTCTTTTGGTTATTCCCTTTAAGTTTCCAATCATACATTTCCGTAATGCCGCAGGTCAGAATCGCATGGTAAATTGAGCTGCAATTCTCGCAAGACTTAAAGAAACGCCCCATCTGGTAATCCCATCCAAAGGCGTGCCCGTAAGTAAGAGCCAACTCGGTTTTCCCGAACCCGCCCAGACCGGTGATAGCGGAAACTACTTTGCCGGATTTGGAGATAATGTACTTACGCAAGGATAACAGTTTTTCCCGACGTCCGACAAAATTCTCATTATAGCAAGGATAATTGATCCCGCGCGGCACGTCGTCTTCCATATCCTGATGCCGGACTTTGTTTTTGACCTCGTCGCGCAGAGTTTTCAACACGTTGTCGATTTTCGCGACGAGGAAGTCGTGCATGTCAAAATTTTTGGACTGGTATGCCTGAATCTGACTGAGCCAGTTTGGAAAACGAATCTGTATGTTTTTAGGAATTTCAGGAGTCGGCGTTATTGCAGGATCGAATACGCCGACATTACTGATAATCATCGGCGCAGTTCCTTCCCCAAGCGTACAGCGGTGCATCTCGTGCTTCATCCACCAGTCGAACTCTTTGGCGCAGTACTCGCTCTTGAAATAATTCGGAGACAAAAGCACGATGAGGAACCGCGAAGTGGCGAGTTTTGACCGAATGTCATTGTCCCAGTGCGACATATCGGGAATTTCGGTTTCGTCGAAAAAGACCCTTATTTCTCCGCCGAATATCTTCTTATGTTCCTCTGAACCATTCTTGAGCTTCTCTACAAACTCGTTAACGAAGCCGGGTTTGCCGTCTGGAAGCTTGTTGTCTTTATGAGCGTAACTGATAAAGTAGTCGTAATTGTATTGCATGATTTTTCTCCGTTAAATTAAAACTGCGTATATAATATCTATACGAAATCGAAGAAAAAAAGTAACAGGGATGTATATTTATTTATTAGGCGTCGGGCAGACGCTTGCGTTCTGACCCTAAACGCTATATTCTCAGCAGCCTAACGGCGTTTTCCGTCGTCGCGGCGGCAATTTCTTCCAGCGTTGTCTTTTTGATTTCTGCCAGCTTTTGCGCGGTATGGACGACGTAGGCGCTTTGGTTGAATTCGACTTTGCCTCTCATCGGAGAGGGAGTTAGGTACGGGCAGTCCGTTTCGATGAGAATCCGATCCAGCGGGGCGGCAAACGCAGCGTCGCGGACGGGGTCGAATTTCTTTTGCTTGTAGGTTATCATCCCGCCAAAGCCAACGTACAGTCCCAGTTCCAGATAGAGTTTCAAATTGTGGACGTCCGACGAGAAGGAATGTAAAATCCCTTTCATCCAGCCGGTTTTTTGGCGATACGCCTGCAACGCGGGAATGAGGTCGTCTTCCGCTTCCCGGCAGTGCAGAATAATCGGCAGGTCGAACTCGCGCGCCAGGTCCAGGTGTCGATTGAGGTAGTCCAGCTGAACCTCCATCGGGGCGTCGTCCCAGTACCTGTCCAAGCCGGACTCCCCGATAGCAACGATTTTCCCGGCGTTCCCGTTGGCAAATTCCGTTCGGGTCAGCTCGACAACGGCGTCCCAGTCGTCCGGCGCCGCCTTGGCGGAATCGTTGGGGTGAATCCCGACCGCGGAAAAGACATCCGGTTGGGTTGCCGTCAGGCGTATAATTTGTTCAGACGATTTTCTATCCGTAGCGGGTATGACGATCTTCTGCACCCCGGCAGCGCGGGCGTTGAGCAGAAGCTCGTCCATCATACCAATTATCGAGACGTCGTTCAGGTGCGCGTGCGTATCACAAAAATACATTGCTATTCGATATAAAGTAACGATTATAACGATTGTATCGATTTTAACGGCTGTGCGCTGTTTAATTTGGATAAAATCGATAATTTAACAAAAATACTTGCGTCAAGTTTAAAAAAGTAATCTATTGTTAGTCAGTAGCGAGAAACGAGTTGCGAGTAGCGAGAATATATAATCAGACGCAACGATGTTCCGCTAGAACCGGTTAGCGGTTTAATATTTATGGGAACAACCAATATAAAAATTTCTCGCAACTCGCAACTCTCAACTCGCAACTTAAAAATCCCAACCCTGATTTTACACGAAAGACATAAAAAAACCAGTACTTTAATATGGTTTGAGTTCAGAATTTTCCCAAAAAATCTGTATCAAACCGAATGCGAGTCGAAGAAACGATTTTTTCGACCTTTCGCGGCGCGACTGTTATAATTGGCAGCCGCCGCATGGAATCCCCGCCTTGGGAGGGAAAAAGGAATGTTAGTATTATCCCGCAAAAAGAACGAAAGCATTGTCATCAACGATAATATTATTGTTGTCGTGGTTGACGTGCGCGGCGACAAAGTTCGCCTTGGAGTCAACGCTCCGTCCGACGTAACAGTTCACAGAAAAGAAGTCTACGACGCCATTCGACGTCAGGCGTCTGTTCATGCCCTGAGCGTCAACACGACGGATACGCTGTCTGTACAAATGGACAATGCCGAAATGGAATCGGAACCGCCAAAAACGGAAGCGGCGGCGCCGAAAACGAAGCCGATCGCCAAAAAGGTCATCAAAAAGAAGACGTGAACTCAGCGTTAGAGCGTCCGTTCCCCGCCTTGACGCTATAATACGCCTTGACAGAGCGATTACGGCTGTCGGAGGACGTCAGTTCCGATTGTATGAGACGAATATTTAAACAGTTTCAAAAAAAATAGAAAAATTTTTCGTCCGCCCCATTGACAAAACAGCGTTTTGTGGTTTAATACTCACATCTTTAACGCGAACGCTTAGCCGTTCAGAGTTAAAGCCCTTAAGTTCTCAAGAGCTTATGGCCCCGTCGGCTAACGGTTAGGCCACGGCCCTTTCAAGGCCGGTAAACGGGTTCGAATCCCGTCGGGGTCAATTTGATTGTTGACCAATTCAATGCGCCGCGTTTTAGTACGCGGTTTTTTTGTATCCGTATAAAGTCCGTATATAAACGGTTAGCCTGGGTTGACGTCAACGTCATTTTCCCAAAGGAATTCGATGTAAGGAATTTAACATGCGATTACCGATTCTGCACGAAGGCGCGAAATACCTCGAATACGAAATTCGTCAAATTGTTGAGGACGCCAACAAACTCAAGGAGCTTGGTCTTGAAATTACATGGGAAAACATCGGCGACCCGGTCGCGATGGGTGAAAAGATCGAGCCTTGGATTGTCGAGAAGGTTCAGAATCTGCTCTTTAACAGCAAAACCTGGGCGTACTGCCCAACGCGCGGGCTTCTCCAGACTCGGGAATTCCTTTCGGAACAAATCAACAAGCGCGGCGGAGCGCAGACAACCGCCAACGACATCCTCTGCTTTAACGGCGTGGCGGACGCGGTCGACAAGGTCTATAAGCTCATTCATCGCAACGCCAGAGTGCTGCTTCCCAACCCGATTTACTCCACCCATTCGTCCAACGAAAGCATGAGAATGGGCTACGACAACGTCCAGTTCCGTCTGGACCCGTACAACAAATGGCAGCCGGACATTGAGAACATCCGCATGCAGGTCAAGTACAACAAATCGATTGCCGGCATTGGACTGGTTAATCCAGACAACCCGACCGGCGTCGTCTACAAGCGGGAAGCGCTGGAAGACATCGTTGAGATCTGCCGCCGCAACAAGCTGTTTATGATTGTCGACGAGATTTACTCGCACATCTGCTATAATGGAGCGCGGACGCTGCACATTTCCGAAATCGTTCAGGACGTGCCCGCCATCGCTCTGCGCGGAATCAGCAAAGAGTACCCTTGGCCCGGCTCTCGCTGCGGCTGGATTGAAGTTCTCAACCAGGACAAAAACCCGGACTTCAAAGAATACATCCAGAGCATTTTCAACGCGAAGATGCTGGAAGTCTGCTCGACGACGCTGCCGCAGATGTCGATTCCGGAAGTGGTCGGCGATTCCCGCTATCCCGCTCACCTTCGCCGCCGCGCGAAGATGTTCGAAAAGCGCGCCAACGAGGTCTACGAGATTTTCGAAAACGTCCCCGGCGTGATTGTCAACCGAACGCAGGGCGCGTTCTATTTCTCCGTTGTCTTTGAAGACGGCGTACTTAACGACAAACAGACTCTGCCGATTGAGAACCCGGAAATCCGCGCCTGCGTTGAACAACTGGCGAAAGGGAAATCGCCGGACAAACGCTTTGTCTATTACCTGCTCGGATCAGAGGGGATTTGCGTTACGCCGCTTTCCGGCTTCGCCACCGACTTGAAAGGCTTCCGTATAACCCTCCTCAACTGCGACGACGAAAAGCGTCCGCAGATTTACCACCGCATTGCCAACGCGATTACCGCGTATCTGGGAAGCTGAGCAAACGTCAATTTTCGCCTTATTGTATAAGTTTTGAGCAGAAATCAAATCGGCTTAATATTTAAGTATGCATTTGTTAAGTTGCAATACTTTCTGTAAAAATAGAGTAAACGATAATAAAATATTCAGTTTTTCAAATCTTGACTAGTCAGAATTTTTTGCCCTATTGACTACAATAATATTTTATGATATACAAAGTCATAAAAAGCAAATTAAATTGAAAGGGAAGTCATGTTTATTCAATTAAAAAGAATTGAACTTAAAAATTTCCGATGTTTTCGTGAGCTTACGCTTCCATTATTACCTGATATAGAATCGAGCGTTCCTGATTATCAAAAGATTTATTCAAATCTAACTGTTTTAGTCGCAAAAAATGGAGAAGGGAAAACTGCGGTTTTAGAAGCGATAAGTTATTTATTAGGGTGTATGATTTCGCGTTTTCCACAAATTTCCGTTCCAAAATTTAAAGATTCTGACTTTAGACAAGAGTGGACAGTTACTTCCAATGGTCTTAAAAGATCAAAACGCGATAGTTATATGCGACTGCAAGCGTTTGCTAAAACTTCAACCAGTGAAGAAATCACTTGGGACATGCTCAAAAAGAGAGATGCATCCGAGAAAGTGGCTCAGTCATTACCCCCTCGCGTCAATTTAAATCAGATTTATAAATTCGCGGATGGTATTTTAGATATTGAAAATTCAAATAATATCCGTGAAGAACTGTATCCGGTTATTGCATACTATAATACTCAGAGAGCAGTGATTTGGAAGAAACCAGAGCGCAGACGTCTTATTCGAAAGAAGCTTGATCAATATGACGGGTATAAAGGCGCTTTAGAAGGACATCTTAATTACAAATACATGATAGAATGGATCAGCCTGATAGAAGATGAGCAGCGTAAAGAGAGAGAACGACTTCGTTCATGGGATTACGTTTCAAAAGAGAGTCAGACAATTCAGCTGGCTATTGAAAAACTGCTTCCGGGTTATCGTAATTTAAGGGTAGAAACGAAACCCTTGGATCTGGCGATTGATTATTATTCTGAAGATGAACAAGTTATTAAGTCTGATCGAATAGATTCACAACTTAGCGACGGTTATAAAACTGTACTGGTGTTATTATTAGACATCGTATCCAGAATACTGCGACTTAATAGCTCTGTTGATAATATTACGCCAGAAAGACTTTTACAGTCTCCAGGAATTGTTTTAATTGATGAAATAGATTTACATCTTCATCCTTTCTGGCAGCAGCGAGTTTTACATGATTTAGTTGTTACCTTTCCCAATATTCAATTTATTGTATCTACGCATAGTCCTCAAGTAATATCCGGCATTCCCAAAGAATGTATTCGCATTTTTTCAAATGCTGATTTATTGCCAGTAGAAGAGCAAACTCAAGGGGTGGAAACCGATACTATTTTAGCTTCAATTTTTGGAACCGAAGCCTCTATTCAGGATTTGGAAATTGTTCAAGACTATAACACGCTGTTAGAGATGCTTGCAGAGCAAAACTTTTCTGGAGAGGCGTGGGACGCTCTTTATCAAAAGGTTGAGAAACACTATGGCAAGGACTTTCCACCATTACTCGGAATAAAACTCCATAAAGATTATTTAAGTAAGCGTAAACAATAAAAGGAAGAAAAATGCACAAGCTTCATCGACCTGATATTGAACCCTCTGGATTGCAGATTGCCCGAGAGAAGCGTCTTCAAAATTGGGAGAGCGGTCTTGAGAAAGCGAGCATACGACAAGCATTGCTTGAAATGCAGGACAGTCGTTGCGCTTACTGTGAAAAATCTTTAAAAGATAGCGAACAGCATATAGAACATTTTCGAAAACAGAGTGAATATCCTAAACTCGTTTTTGAATGGAGCAATCTGTTTCTTTCGTGTAACAATCTGAATACTTGTGGAAAATACAAAGATAGAATTTCAATTAACATTGATGAGGTAATTGATCCCAGCATTGATGATCCAGAGTATTATTTAGAATTTGATTTGAATGGAAGGGTATTTCCTAAATCCTGCTTAACGCCTCAAGAACGATTAAAAGCCGAGAAAACGATTGAAGCTTTCAATTTGAATGAATTGCATTTGAAAACAAATAGAAAGAACTTTCTTAAAAGTTTTCGATGGATTACCGAAACTCAAGATATCGCAGATTCAGAGGGATTAAGACTCTATCTAAGTAGTTTTTCGATTGATAGCTATATAACCTGTTTATACCATTATCTGGGTCTGAGAGTTAATCAAGAATAGACTGTATTATGAATGCGTATATAAGAGTATTCTTTATTGCTTTTTTCGTGGGCGTAATACTGTTTTTGCTGTCGATTTCATGGCCGGCGCTTGAGGGCTTTGTCGTTCCCAAATCCAATGGGACGACTATTTTTAATGACGTAATTCGGGACCGAATCGTTTTCAGCCATGTCTGTTTAGCCATTCTCAATTCCATCTACGGCGCGATTCTCGTTTGCCGCGATGTAAAACGCGCCGATCGATATTACGTTCACTGGTTCATCCTAATTCAGTTAGTCCTCCTGTTGGGGTATTGGATTCTATAAGAAATACAGTCTGAATGGCGTGTCGCCCGCTTGCTGGAAGAAACAATTGCCAAGATTAACATACTAAATATACGTTCACAAACTAAATGTTAATGAACATAATTCATGTTAATGTCAAAAAACAAGAAATAATTAAATACGGGGCAAACTCTCTCAAAACGAGTTTTCTGATGACGAATCATCAGTTCTGGAAAACCCGTTTTAATCGGGACTTCCTGCTCTCAAATTTTGTTTAACATAAATAATTCTCTATAGAGTGTTAAACTGCAAAAAACAGCTAAAATATACTATTATTTTTTGTTTTATTCAAAAGTCAATTATAAAAAAAATTGCAAAAAGCCGAAATGTATACTATAATATAATAACAAATTGCTTTATTATACAGGTTTATAGTATTTGCTAATATGGGAATCGCTTTAGAAGTCAATCACGTTTGGAAGAAATTCAATCGCGGCGAGTTCAACGACTCGCTTCGCGACGCTATTCCTGCTATGCTCAAAAGCATGGTCGGTTTAGGTCCCAACAAAACAGAATTGCAAAAAAACGAATTCTGGGCGTTAAAAGACGTTGATTTTAAAGTCGAAGAAGGGGAATCGGTCGCTTTAATCGGGCATAACGGCGCAGGGAAAAGTACGCTTCTGAAGATATTTTCCAAAATTCTTAAACCCAACCGCGGCAGTATTAAAGTCAACGGACGCATGCGCGCTTTGATTGAGATTGGCTCCGGCTTCCATGGCGACCTGACCGGTCGAGAGAATATCTTTCTCAACGGATCGATTTTGGGCATGTCCCGAAAGGAAATTCAGTCGAAGTTCGACGCTATTGTCGACTTTGCTGGAATAGAAGACTTTCTCGATATGCCGGTCAAACGCTATTCCAGCGGCATGTACGCGCGCCTGGGTTTTGCCGTTGCGGCGCACCTGGAACCGGAAATCCTTATCGTTGATGAAGTTCTTGCTGTAGGCGACTTGGCGTTTCAGAGAAAATGCCTGGGCAAAATGAACGAAGTTACCAAAGAAGGTCGTACGGTTATCTTCGTTAGCCATAATATGTCAGCCGTTCGGAATTTGTGTCAACGAGCGATTTTATTTGACCATGGCGAGATGCTGAAAGATGGGCCGACAGGCATCGTAGTCGAAGAATTTTTTAAACAATTACAAAAAGAGCAAAAAGAATTAGGAGAAAAAGACAGGTCAGGATATCAGAAGGCGATTATTACGAAAACGCTATTAGGTTCTTCTCTTTCCACTTTAGGGGAAAAGGCTTTTTGCCACATGAATGGCGAATTATATATTAGATATTACTATCATATCAATGAACCGATAGATAATGCGGTATTCAGCTTTGTTTTAATTGATTATGAACAAAGACACATTATGGGGTGTAATACGCGAATTACAGAAAAGCAAATTGGAAGACTGGAAAAAGATGGTTATATTGACTTTCATATTCCTCATCTTCCGCTAACTTATGGTTCATACAGTTTAAGCGTTGGAATATTTGAGCGAATTGATGAATCAAATAATTTACAAAGATTTGATCATCGCAACATTCTGGATTGCATTGAAGTTGGATTGGTTAATGCTCCTGGCTGGAATTTCAGCGAAGGGTTTTATCAGTCCTGCTTCGTGCCATATGAATGGAATATCAATAAAGAAGGCGTATAAATAATAAACAGAAATCGAAGAATTTTCCTGTTTTGTTCAATTGTATGTTGTTTCTATAGAATTATTATCACTTTTATATTCTCACTAAAATGGATGTAAAAAGCATTTACAATACAGAGTTTTATAACAATCAAAAGTATCGCTCTTTACGAGCGGCTGGCGTCATATTGCCATATTTGTTTCAATTCTATAAGCCGAATTCGGTAATTGATATCGGATGCGGTTCCGGATCCTGGCTTCGCGCGTGCCAGGATTTGGGCGTTGGCACAATCCACGGCGTTGATATTAACGAGGTTGATGAACAGACGTTATTTGTTCCCAGAGATGTAATTGATATTTTTGATTTTTCTAATTTAACTTCTCAAGAGAAATTTGCCCACAGCCAAAAATACGATTTAGCCATATCGCTTGAGGTGGCAGAGCATTTGGAGCCGCAAAACGCGGTTTCGTTTGTAAAATATCTAACGTCTTTTTCAGACGTTGTTTTGTTTTCGGCTGCTCATCCATTTCAAAGCGGCGTTCACCATGTTAATTGTCAACCTGCCGTATATTGGTCTTCGTTGTTTAAAAATGAAGATTACGTATGCGTTGATATAATGAGGCGTCAATTGATGTTTGTTCCTCAATTAGACGAATGTTACTGGTATGGACAGAATTCCTTTTTATATGTTCATAATTCTTGCGAAAATGTTTTAAAAAGTTTGCAGGATTATATCACTGACGCTCCCGTTTCTTATTACCATCAGGCCGTCGTCAACGAAATAGTCCATCAAATGAATGGAATGAGTAGTCGATTAACCAAAATGGAAACCAGTCTTTGGTATCGAATTCAACGCAAATTGAAAAAAATATTGCGTCGAAAAATTGACTACTAAATCTTGGAATTATTTTTTCAACGCCATTTTATTACAGAATCAATAGATATCCTGTTTAGGGTCAATATTTTTTCAAAAAGGTAGACAGCAGAGTTGATTCTTTATAATTCTGACTTGCGTCAGCGTCCAAGATTTACATTCAAAAGCGACGGCGTCCCTCTTATGTTGGGAATGTAATGAAGACAGCCGTCAGGATGGCAGAGTTAATCAGATACTCTCCTGACAGGCTCAATGAACAAACTTTTGAAACGCATTCCATATAAGTCTTTTCAGCATTAGCGGCACAGACGTTAACAATGTCCGCCAAGCGGCTCTCAAGTCAAAGAGAAAGCCGACTGAAATGCTGAACGATAAAACGACGACTGATTCGTTATGCTCTTGACAAAGATTTTTTCCGTCTTGGGTAATGGTCTTTTGACGGTTGATGCATGCAGATTGAAAATGAACATTAATTGTTGAATTGACTTTCATTCGATTAGGCATTCGGTTAGGCATTGGCTCTTCTCATAAATGTTAATAATGAAGATCACGATCTGTCATAGGTTGTATAACAGAGCGATAATCGAGGAAAACAGGAGAGTAAGAACGACATATTATTCCGGTTTGTCATTTAAACCTGTTAATATTACACAAGTTCTTTAGAGATTTGTAATTTACCACATAAGCGTTCCATTTGCAATCAAAAAAAAGTACAATTTTTCAAAAGAATTAAAAAAAACTTCCAATAATGGAAACGTCGATTAGTAAAAAATGGATTTTGAATAGCGGTTTGAACAATTGGAAGTTGTTGTTTGAATACAGCTTTCATTTTTAAGTAAAAAATTAGAGTATTTGATATCAAACCAGATTCCAGATTAATAAATATATGCTATAATAATAACGTGAGCGAAGAAATTCCCATATCTGTCGTAATGTCTGTTTATAATGGCGAGCGATATTTGTCGCTGGCGATAGAGTCCATTTTAAAACAGACGTTCAAAGACTTTGAATTTATAATCGTTGACGACGGCTCAACGGACCGATCGTTGGAGATAATACGCAAATACGAAAAGAAAGATTCTCGCATTCGCGTTTTGGTTCAGGAAAACCAGGGTTTGGCGGCAGCGTTAAACAACGGAATCGCTATGGCGTGCGGGAAATATATCGCTCGCATGGACGACGACGACATTTCGCTGCCGAAGCGATTGGACATTCAATACAATTTCATGGAAGCGCATCCGGAAATTCTCGCCTGTGGCGGTATATCTGTTATTATCAATAAATGGGGCGATGAATATATGTTTTGGGAAAAGCAAGAGGACGCTCCTATGATTGACGACTTTGCCGAAATAGATTCCAAACATATTATTAGCGGGGCGTCGTCTTTGTGCCACCCGTCGTCCATTTTTAGAAAAGCAGCATGGGAAGCTGTAGGGGGCTATTCTGCTGATCTTAGATACGCTCAAGATTTGGATTTATGGTTAAAAATGGGAGAACATGGCGCTTTGACCAATCTTCAAGAGCCATTAATCTTATATCGTTTTCATAATAATACTGCATCTGGAACTCATCGACAAGAGCAATACGAGTGTGTTTGTTTAGCAGTTAAAAGAGCGAGACAGCGCCGCGGCATAACAAACGACGATTATTCTAAAATATATTCCGGAGAGGTTATTCCAAGCGAAAAAGACATCTTATATAAAACCTCAGTATTTCAGTTTAATAAGAAGCGGTATTTCAAAGCTTCGATTTATTATATCAGCTGGATTATTAAAGCGTTTCCTTCCTTATTGAGCGATTGGCTTGTAAAACGTTTAATTCCCTATTCGCCCTGGCTTCAACGGACGTTGGAAATGGTGGATTTTCAACACAAACAAATTCAGGAATTACGCAGTCAATTAATGGAGAAAAATAACATGGCTAATAAGATAAAGTAATCGTTATTTTTTCTGATTTTTATTAACCTTAAACTAATATATTTTAGAATAATAACGTTATTAAATACAATCCTGGTTTTTTAATAGATGTAATAGTTTCTTATTCAACACACCAGTTTTCATTAGATTTTGAAATGTCCAATATAAAGATTGCTTTTTCGTCTAACGAAAAATTTGCCAGACATTTGGCGGCTTTTATCGCTTCGATTTTATCCAATTCACTGGACAACGAATCGTTTGACTTTTATATTCTGGACGGCGGAATTACAGAGCAAAGTCAAGAGAAAATCCGCTCTTTAAATAGTATTAAAGATTTTAACGTTCATTTTTTGAAAACGGATTTTGAACAGCTTAAGGACTGCCCCAATAATGTGATATTTACAAAAAACGCCTATTCGCGTCTTTTGCTGGATTTGGTTTTGCCTGACGTTGACAGAATTCTGTATCTGGACTGTGACATGATAGCAACGCGGTCGCTGGGCGCGTTATGGGAATCCGATCTGAAAGGCAAGTCCCTGGGCGTTGTTCACGATTTTTCAATCGATCTGGATCGTTTTGACAATGTGCTAACGGTTTTTCTGCTTGAATTGACGTTTAAAGACATCTTTAATTCCGGGCTGTTGTTAATGAATCTGGATAAAATTCGTAAGGAAAAAACGTTTAGAAAAACGTTGGAATGGGTTGCCAATCATCCAAGTATGTTACAGTGGGCAGATCAAAACCCATTGAACGTTGTTTTTCACAACGACTTTGTCTTTCTGGATGGGATGTGGAACGGAAGCGCGCAAAAGAAAGACCATTTAAATGGGGAGCCTATGCCTGCGATAATTCATTATTTGAAAAGAGTCAAACCATGGCATCTTGAATACGACGGCTTGTATGAAGAACAATACGAAAAGTATCTTTCCATGACGCCGTGGAAAGGGACGCCGAAGAGTCCTCAATCGCCTGTAAAGATGTCTTTTATACGGAACGCCAAAAGACGTCTTGCCGACTGGATTGCTCAAAAAGCGCTTCCTCACTCTCCATGGCTGCAGTCGTTAATGGATTACCGCGATAGCATGGAAGAGCAGAATAAAAACCTGTTTAATGTCATTCGTAAAAGAGTTCAATAGTCAAATGCCTGCCATATCCGTAATTATACCGGTTTATAATGTTGAGAAGTACTTGCGAGAGTGCCTCGACAGCGTTGTCAATCAGACGTTTCGCGATATTGAAATTATCTGCATTAACGACGGTTCGACTGATGGAAGTCCGGCGATTCTTGAAGAGTATGCCGCCAAAGACAGCCGAATTATCATTATAAATCAGGAGAATTCCGGACAATCTGTCGCCCGAAATAACGGATTAAAAATCGCAGCTGGGGAGTATGTCGCTTTTTTGGATTCAGACGATTATATGGAACTGAATCTGTGCGAGACTGCATATCAAAAAGCGCAGCAGACCGGAGCTGATATTATCATGTATTTTTACGATACTTTTGGAGATGAATGCAGGCGTTCTCCTGCTATCGATACTATTCTGGATGATGAAATTGTTATTCGAGCCAGAAAAATCGACGCAGTAAACGATAATTACAATGTTATATGGAATTTGCTGTATAAACGTTCGTTTTTACAAAATAATAATATCTATTTTTTGGAAAACGTTCTCTTTGAAGATGTGCATTTTTCTGTCAAATGCGCCTGCCTGTGCAATAAAATTTCTGTTATACGGGAAATTTTGGTGCATTATCGGATTGGATGCGGTTACTCGAACGACAAAAAACAATCCGAGAAAAAGCTTCAAAGGGTTGAAATGTTTTGTCATATGATAGACGATCTTCGGAAGATGGATTCATCTCAGGATTTTCTTGTTAAACTGTATCTGACAAAATGGCGTGATTTGTATTCAACATATTATTATAGGATTCCACGCAATTTGCGTAAAAAAATGCTGAAATCTATCGTTAATAACATGACGGAAGAAGAATACTCGCTGCTTCAAAATAATAACGTTAAACTGAATACCGGAATTCGCAATTTTTATTTGAGTTTATACGGTTCGTTGTTCAATCGGGTTCGATTTAAATGCAAGTATATTAAGGGAATGATTGCAGATTGGTTTGTGAAACAATTAATCCAAAGTTCTCCGTGGATTCAATCAACGTTGGAATTGGTAGATAATCAGCAAGAAACAATTCAGGATCTTCGAAAACAATTAATTAGTCAGAATGATAAACAACGTAAAGCCTAAAGTATCAGTAATCATACCGGTTTATAATGTCGAAAAATACCTGCGCCAGTGTTTGGATTCCGTTGTTAACCAGACGCTGCATGATATTGAAATTATATGTGTAAACGATGGTTCAACAGACGCTTCCAGCCGCATATTGGAAGAGTATTCATCAAAAGACAATCGATTTGTCGTTATTAATCAGGAGAATTCCGGACAATCGGTCGCCCGAAACAAAGGATTAAAAGTCGCGGCTGGGGAGTATATCGCTTTTCTGGATTCAGACGACTATATGGAACCGAATCTTTGTGAACTTGCATATCAAAAAGCGCAGCAGACCGGAGCTGATATTACCATGTTCTTCTATGACACGTTTGGAGAAGATTACATGAACGTATCCGCTATCGATACTATTCCAGACGACGATATTGTTATTCGAGACCGAAAAATCGACGCTGTAAACGATACCAACAATGTTATTTGGAATATGCTGTATAAACGTTCGTTTATAGAAAAGAACAATATTTCCTTTTTGGAAAACACGCTCTATGAAGACGTTCATTTTACAATCAAATGCGCCTGTTTGTGCAACAGAATTGCCGTCATTCGGAAACGTTTGGTGCATTATCGGGTTGGCAGCGGCTGTACGACCGATAAAAAACAGTCCTATAATCAGCTGCAAAGGGTTGGATTGTATCGTCGTATGATTGATGAGCTACGGACGATAGATTCCTCGCCGGATTTTCTTGTTAAACTGTATCAGAAAAAATGGACTAGTTTGTATTCAACGTATTATTACGGGATTCCTCGCGATCTCCGCAAAAAAATGTTGAAATCTGTTGTTGACAACATGACGGAAGAAGAATACGCGCTGCTTCAAAATAACAACGTTAAACTGAATTCCGGGATTCGCAATTTTTATTTGAGTTTATACGGTTCGTTTTTTAATCGATTTCGATTCAAATGCAAGCATATCAAGGGAATGGTTGCAGATTGGTTTGCCAAAAGATTATTCGCCCATTCGCCATGGTTGCAGGCGTTTGGCGAGCGAGAGGAAGAGTATAAGAAAAAATATGAAGATTTATGCCAAAGCAGGCGTGAATAGCTTTTAATCAATTTCAGCAATTTTGAACAAACAACGTATCGAAACGTCCGGCGCCGTTGCCAGCGGCGCCAAACTCTACTGATTTTGTTCTGCCTTTTTTCTCTTAAACCAGTGAAGAGGATTTTTGGGAATATTATCAAAGCTTTTCCATAAATCATAGAATTGACAAAGAACCGGCTGTGGACATTGTCGATAAATGGCTTTGCATTCTCTGGAAAACAAACCGTACAGACTCCGTCCAAAATGGCGCTGCATATTCCTGCGAAAATCAAGATAATTCATGTATTTCAGCAGTTCCTCTTTCCGGTTTTGAGCTTCTTGAGAATCAATGCAGTCCTTCGGCAGATCGACAGAAAAGTTCAGGGCAAACTTATAAATTGGCTCGCTGCGCCAATACACTTGAAGCGAACGAACGTAAAACTTTTTGTTCTCCTTTTGAACTTGTTCAATGTTTCTTTGCGTCTCATACTGTTTGTTGACAAGAGACCATGAGCAATTGTTGTTGTGCAGACGATGAATAAACAACGGCTCTTCACAAATGAAATATTTAATCCCTAAAAAAGGAGTTATGTTTGATATCCAGACGTCATAGCCTATTTCTTTCAACGTTAGAGGAAAAATCTGGTGAGCGTAGGCCCGCTGCAGAGCCATCGAACAGCCGGCTTCAAGAGGAATATTCTTTGTTGTCAAATATCCATTTGCCATTTTGCCAAAATATTTATCTATGGCAAGACGCGACTCCAGCATGCTTTCCATCGGAATTGGATTCAATTTGTCGTCTCCAAAAATTGCATTGCTTGAAACGACCATTCGACGCGGGTCGATTTCAAACTGCTGGAGCATTTTTTCAATTCTGGTCGGCTGCCAATAATCGTCCTGATCTGAAAGAAAGATTATGTCCTGAGTGCAATTAACAATAGCGTTGGAAAAGTTTTGAACAACGCCGATCCGGTTTTCATTCTGAATAATCTTAACTGTAAACGGAACTTGAGATTTGAACTTTTCAAGAATTTGAATTGTGTTGTCTGTTGAACAGTCGTCACAGATAACCAATTCATTTGGCGTTATGGTTTGATTTGCCAGCGAGTCAAGTTGCTCTTGAAGATATTGCTCTCCATTATAAGTACACATAGCAACAGAGACTGTGTATTTCATTATAAATACCCGCTCCAAACCTGAAAAGTTATCTGGTTAAACTCATTATCCAAGCCATTCTGTATGGTCAACGTCGGACTTGAATTGGTCGGTTACGACTCCCACTTGCGTGTCAGCGCCTTCGGGGCCGACAAACTTCATGATCTTGGACGGGCATTTGTCCGCCGCTTCCATCATGGCGTTAATATGATATGAGTTGTAGTTGATAACCGGTAAGCCGTTGTCGAACTGGAAGTCTTCCGCGTCGCGTCGAACGCAGCCGGAACAGCCGATACAACCGGTTTTGCAGACGGCTTTGACTTCCGGGCCGACGTCGTGGTTGGAACACGCGATAACCAGCATCTTTCCGTTTTTGAATGGAACCATGCTGATGATGTGACGCGGGCAGGCGGCTTCGCAGGCGCGGCAGCCGCGGCATTTATCGTAGTCGATATGAGACATCCCGTTGACAATCTGAATCGCCCCGTACTTGCAGGCGCGCATGCAGTCGCCGAATCCCAGACAGCCGTAAGCGCAGCCCTGAACTCCAGCAACGAGGTTGGCGGCGGCGCAGGTCTTTTCTCCAACGTAGTTTTGCATCTGCAGTTTGGTTTCGCAGTTGCCGGAGCAGTGAACGACGGCGCGCTGAGGAACGACGTCTCCCGCTTCAACGCCCATGATTTGAGCGATTTGCGTAACTTGAGCGGCTCCGCATTGCGTGCACTGGTTGGCGGAACCGTTGCCTTGCGCGAGGTTTTTTGCCAAGTCGGCGCAGCCGGCGTATCCGCACGCGCCGCAGTTGGCGCCGGGAAGAATCGAAAGAATCTTTTCCTCTTTCGGGTCAACTTCAACCGCAAAGGCGACGTTTGCCCAGCCTAAAATCCAGCTCAAAACGATTGCCAGCGTCAGCAGGACGATAACGGAAATGATAATTACGTATACAGTTGTCATGGCGAAATGCCCTTTATTTAAGTTTGATGTGTTACAAGTCTGTTACAGCCCCAGCCACTTGGAAAGCCCAGCGTTGACGCCGGAGAATCCCATAAACGCCATCGCTAAAATGCACGCGGTCAGGAGCGCGATTCCAACGCCGCGGAACGGTTTGGGAATGTCGTTGAGTTCCAGTTCTTCGCGAATGCCCGCCATAATCGTGATGGCAATCGTGAATCCCAAGCCGCCGCCAACCGAGTAAACCATTGCTTCTGTCAAACCCCAGAGGTTGGCGGGATCCTGCAAACGCTTCATGATTTCCAAGCAGGCAAAGAGAATCGCGCAGTTGGTTGTAATCAAAGGCAGGAAAACGCCGAACGCCTTGTACAGCGGCGGGAAGAACTTTTTGACGTACATTTCGACAAACTGCACCGAGGCGGCAATGACGAAAATGTAAACCAGATAGCTCAAAATCGACAGGTTCGGCGCGACGCCTTCTACGCCAAAAGCGTTGAAAAGCCAGACCGTACCCGGCGCGTCTGGACGAAGAATGTAGTACGTAAACGTCCAGGACAGGAACCCGGCAATCGTCATAACGAACGTAACCGCCAAGCCCATGCCAAATGCGGACGACAGTTTTTTCGACACGCCCAAAAACGGACATATCCCGACGAAATTGATTAATACAAAGTTGTTGATTACCGCGGCGGTAAGGAACAGCAAAAGCAATGAAAGGAACGTTTCCATAATATTTTATATGTTAAAGGCGCCCGTCGCCAACGACGACGGGAAAGTTCAATTTTCCTGTTTTTTGGAACCAATCCAGTTGAAAAACGCCATCAGGCAGCCGAGGGTTAAAAACGCGCCCGGCGGCAGAATCATGATTCCGCAGTTGACCCAGAAATTCTCTGACAGAACCGTGTATCCCATCAGCGTTCCGGAACCGAGCAGTTCTCGAACGACCGCGATGGAGCACAGACCCAGCAGGAACCCGAGTCCTTGTCCGAAGCCGTCTGCAATAGCGGGAACCAAAGACTGTTTCGACGCGCAGACTTCGCACCGGGAAATGATAATGCAGTTGACGATAATCAACGGAATGTACGGACCCAGCTGAGCGCTCATTTCCGGCATAAACGCCTGCAGGAAGTAGTCTGCAATCGTAACGAACGTTGCGATTGTCAACGTGAAAACGAGGATTCGCAAGTGCGGTTTAATGATTTTTCTCAGCAGAGAAACCATGATGTTGGCGCAGACGAGAACAAACGTCGTTGCCGCCGCCATCGTGATGGCTCCCTGAACGTTGGTTGTAACAGCCAGCGTCGGGCACATGCCCAAAACCTGCCGATACGTGGGGTTTTCCGGAATGATTCCGCGCCAGAATCGTTCCAGCGCTGTAGGTTGATCGTTCATGGTATATCTGTAAAAAGTATTTTAAGGTTACTGTTTATTTGAGTTCTTCCCGCCATGTTTTGAGCGTGTTATTGACGATGTCGCAAACGGACTGCGAGGAAATCGTCGCCCCGGTCAGAGCGCGAATTTCGTTCTTTTCCGGCGAGCCGTCTCTGCCTTTAACGACGGTAATGTCCTGGTCAGCGGCGGTTCCAATAAACTGCTTGCGGAAGCTTTCTTCTTTAATTAAGTTTCCCAGACCGGGCGTTTCTTTCTGGTTGATAACGACCAGCCCCGTCAGTTTGGAGGCAGACGTATCCAAGCCGACCAGCAAATCGACGACGTCTGCAAAACCCTGACCGCTGGCGGGCAGAACCCAGCCGGTCGGGTTCTTTTGAGCGTCAAAGCACTGGTAGGCGACAACCTTTTTGCCGTCTTTTTCCAACGTCTTTTCGACAACGTTGGCAACGTCCGTATTGGGAACCAGAATGGGAATTTGGCTGTACGTCGCCTGACGTTGGTTTTCCTTAATAATCGGACCCCAGTTGAGCTGAACGAGAATCAAAACCGCGCTGTAAAGCGCCGCCATCAACAGGATCAGCCACGCCTGAACCAGGTAGTTGTCTTTCCACGATTTCTTTCGCGTTGAATTTTCTTCTGACATGATATTGGACGGTTTATATAAATGTGTAATTTAATTGTTACTTATTTAGCCGGTTTGACGAATCCGACGGGTTTGGGAATCGTCATTCTGTTAATCATCGGAACGAGGGCGTTCATGAGCAAAATGGAGAACATAACGCCTTCCGGATAGGAACTGAAGCAGCGAAGCAAAACCGTAAAGAACCCGAATCCGACGCCGAAAATAATTCTGCCTTTTGTTGTGATGGGGTTGGTAACGGGGTCAGAGGCAATGAAAAACGCCGCAAGGAAAATCGCGCCGTTGATAACGTGAGCCATGCCGAACTGGAACGCGTGCGGTCCCATATTAAACAGGGCGGCAAAGACAAACGTTGAAATCAGGGCGGAAACCGGGACGTCCCACGTTACGGTTTTGCGAACGAGCAAGTAAATGCCGCCGATCAGCAACGCAATAATGGACGCCTCGCCCAGCGATCCGTTTTGCTGCCCAATAAGAGCGGTTTGACTAATCAGCTGAGTAAAGTAATCGGTGTTGCCGCTTTTCAGAAGGGTCATTGGGGTGGCTTGCGTGAGGATTTCCGCCAAGCCTTTGTCCAGCCCGCCGATTGTGGCGTCTGCCGGGAGCAGATACGCGCCCGCCGCCATCTGTGACGAAAAGCCGAGCATGGCAAACGCTCGACCGACCATTGCCGGGTTGAAAATGTTGCATCCCAATCCGCCGAAGACGGTTTTACCCAGCCCGATGGCGACGATTGATCCAACAACGCTGACGTACCACGGCGCGCTCCACGGCAGCGACAACGCCAGAATCAACGCTGTTACAATCGCGGAGCAGTCCTCCAAATGGGGACGCCGTCCGCGCATGGATTCAAACACGGCTTCCGCCGAAAGACAGGAAATAAGGCAAAGCCCAATCTGCCAGACGGCGTACCATCTAAAGACGTAAAACGACATCCCGATTACGGGAACAAGACCGATAATAACGTCGAGCATAATCCACCGCGTCGACAGCTTCGAGTTCGACAGGTGCGGCGACGACGTTACGTATAAATCCAGTTGAGTGTTTGACATGAGTATGAATAATTAGTAATGAGTAATCGGGGTATTCAGCAAACGCGTGACAATCTAAAAACTACTGTCTACTGCCTCTTGCCTACTGCCTGACTCTATTTTTTGCTTAACTTTTGTACTTGAATTTTCCCTGTGCGGATGAGCTGAACCAGCGGGAGGCTGGCTGGGCAGGTGAACGCGCAGGAGCCGCATTCGATACAGGCGGCGACGTGGTACGCCTGAAGGACGTCTGTATTTTGGAATCGGGACGCCAGCGCCAGTTTGGTCGGGATGAGGTTCATCGGGCAGACGCCGACGCAGCGGCCGCAGCGGACGCAGTTTGTCTCAACCGACTTTTTGACTTCGCTGTTGGTCAGAATCGTGATTCCGCTGGTTCCCTTTGTAACGGGAATATCCATCGTGCCGACGGCGAATCCCATCATGGGACCGCCCATAAGAATGCGATTGGCGTCTGACTTCAGACCGCCGCAGAATTCAATCAGTTCTGAAATCGGCGTTCCAATCGGGACGAACAGGTTTTTCGGGTTGACGACGCCTCCGCCGGTAACGGAAACGATGCGGTGCGTGAGCGCTTTGCCTCGCAGAACGCGACCGGCAACCGCGGCGGCTGTCGAGACGTTTTCTACCAGAGCGCCGACGTCCATCGGCAATCCGGGGAACGGGACTTTTCTGCCCAAGGCAGCGCGAATAAGCTGTTTTTCGCCCCCTTGCGGGTACTTGGTTTTCATAACCCGGACGGAAACGTCAACGCCAAACGGGTTGGACGTCTTTTCAATCGCTTTAGAAACGACTTGGATTGCTGCCGGTTTGTTGTCTTCAATACAGATGTATACGGTCTTCGCACCAACTGCAGCAGCGGTAAGAATCGCTCCGACGACAATCGGCTGAGGATACTCAACCATGAGCCGATAATCGGCGGTCAGGTACGGTTCGCATTCGCAGCCGTTAATCAGGATCGTATCGATGGGCTTTTTCTCGTTTTTGGCGATTTTAACGTGAGTCGGGAACGCCGCTCCGCCCATGCCGACCAAGCCGCCGGACTTCACCGCGGGGAAAATCGAGTTGACGTCAAAGTCAGCAGGAATTTCCCAGTCGCCGCCGTAGACGATGTTGAGCATGTCCGCTCCGCTGGGCGCGTGATCGAGGTCGACGTCCAAGGCAACGGTGGCAACGCGGCGGCCGTTGGGAAGCGTCTTTTTGGCGGGACGTCCAACAGTCCCAGCGTACGGCGCGTGAATGGGAGCGGAAACAAAGGCGTCAGCCGAGGCGACGACAGCGTCCGGTCCGACTTCGTCCTTTAATTTGACGACCGGGGCGCACGGCGCGCCGATATGCTGCTGAACAGCCAGAAACAGTTTTTTAGGCGTTGGAAGAATTTCAATCGCGTTGTTTTCCGCAAAAGATTTGCCCTCTGGCGGGTGAATGCCTCGTGGAAAAGTGTATGTTTGGGTTGACATAATTTAAATGTAAAACAGCCGACAAAAGCCAAGCGCTTGCAAATAAGGCGTATAAATCCAAAACCGAATTCAATGAATATGCACTCAGTTTTTAATAACTATTAATATCGTACGATTATTATATCGATTTACAATAAATAATCAAGAGAGAATAGAAAAATCTTTCTCTAATTTGTCTATTGTAGCAATCTATAATAATTATGCAAGAGAGGGATAGGAAAATTTTAGAAAATTCTTCCAGCCCGGGTTTGCGAAAATCAGGGAAATATGGTATATTAGGGAATAGGAAGGCGAGCCGGGGTGCGTAAGCCCCCGGTAAACCGCGAAGCGGTTAAAAACAAGATTGATGACGGTTCGCCTTCCATTTCGCCAGCGCCCCTGAGAGGAGCGCTTTGCGTAATTGCTAATTGCTAATTACAAATTGCTAATTATCCATGTCCCAACAAACTCCGCAAGATATTATCGACGACGCAACAAAGCAGACGCTTGCTCATCTGAAATACGCTCAGGTGTTCAACTCGCTTCTGTTGTTGTTGATATTTTGCGTGGGATATATTATCGTCTTTGCGGTTGTGGACGCCTGGGTTCTGCCGAAGGGGAACCAAACTCTGTTTAGAATTTTAGGACTGAGCGTTTTTCTGATTGCAATTGTCTGGCAGTTATGGCGAATCGTTCGGTTCTGGCTGGCGTTTCGAGTCAATCCGCTCTACGTCGCCAAAACGATTGAAGATTTGTCGCCCGGCATGAAAAACGCGCTCATTAACCTGACCTGTTTCAAGATGTCGGACGCGCCCCCGCCGGAAGCTGCGGTTAAGCTGGTGGAATTCCAGGCGGCGAGAACGATCTTGCGTTCTGACCTGGAATCCTCGACGGATAGCGCGCGGCTTTTGCGTCATTGCATTATACTTTTAGCGGTCATTGCTGCGTTGGGGTTGTATATTGTTTTGTCGCCCAAGAGCTTTTGGCAGTCGTCCGGGCGTCTGTTCATGCCGACAGCGGCGATAGAATCCCCGACACGCGTCCGAATTCAAAAAGTCGAGCCGGGCGACGCTCAAATTCTCGTTGGGAGAAAGCTCAATATTTCCGCGGAGATCAAGGGAATTTCCAAGTCGGATACCGTCGAAGTCATTTGGAGTTCTGTCAGCGGGTCAAAGACAAACTGTCGGGCGGAAATGACCGTCGAACCAGGCGCGTACGCGTACACGTGTACTATTCCCGACGACGAATCCGGGGCGCAGGAAGATTTCACGTACTGCGTCAGCGTCGGCGACGCGGTTTCTCCCCAGTACAAAGTAACCGTCTTGCCGGAACCGAGTTTTTCAATTGAACAGATTCAATATCAGTACCAGGAATACACGCGTCTGGAACCGAAAATACAGACGGATTCCGCCGAGATTCAGGCGCTGGAAGGAACGGCTGTAACGATTCAAATCAAAACAAATCGAGCGGTCAAACAGGCGCACGTCAAAACAGAACCGGACGGTCGTTCGTACAGAATGAACGTTGACAATAAGACAAACGCGTCTTGCAGCGTTGCTCTGCGCTGGAACGAAAAGACGAACGCGGCGGATCAGGAATCGTGGTCAGTGTCCTTTACAGACGAGTTGGGCTACGAGAACCAGCCGCTTTCGTATCCGATAGCCGTCGTTCGAGACAAACCGCCAATTATTCTGAAAACCGTTGAACAGACGCTTACGATTCCGCCGGGATCGGTAAAGAAACTCCCGATTCGAGTTCAAGACCCGGACTTCGGCGTCAGCAAGGCGGAGCTGGAATTCCAGAAATGTATTATCAAAGACGGTCAGACGCAGTGGTCGAAAAAGGTCGTCGTGCCGCTGTATTCCGCCAAGCCAGGCGCCGCGCCGCAAAAGAGCGTTGACTCATCGTTTACTCTGGACTGCAACAAATGGAAGCTGTCACAGGGCGACACGCTCATTTGGCGCATTATCGTTCAGGACAACAAACAGCCCGCGCCCAACGAGACGCGGTCAGAGGATTACTGTATCCGAATCGGTACGGAGCAATCCGAAGACGCTCCGCAGCCGGAAGACCAGAAGAACGAAGACGCCAACAACCCGCAGCCGGACGCTCAAGATCAAAACGAGAATGGATTCAATTCGCCCGATACTGACAGCAATAATCAGGACGGTCAGCCGCAAAACGATTCGCCCGAGGACGAACAGGAAGATGGTTCAGAAAAAGGCGACAACGCCGGTCAACAGCAAAGCGGCAAACAGGACGGAAAGCAGAACGGACAGCAAGACGGTCAGCAGGACGGTCAGCAAACCGGAGAGCAAAACGGCGGCGGCGAACAGGGCAACCAAGCCGGACAAGAGGGTAATCAAGCCGGTCAGGAAGGAAACGACGGCGGACAAGAAGGCAATCAAGCCGGTCAAGAAGGCAATCAAGCTGGACAAGAAGGAAACCAAACCGGTCAAGAAGGAAACCAAGCTGGACAAGAAGGGAATCAAGCTGGTCAAGAAGGTAACCAAGGCGGCGACGATTCTCGCAACTCGCAACTCGCAACTCGCAACTCCGATGGCGGCGGGAATTCCGGCGAGCCAATTGATCCGAATTCCAATCCCGGCGACGCTATCGAAGAAATCCTAAAGCATAAACAGGAATCCGGCGGTCAGAATTCGTCACAGCCCGGCGAAGGACAACAGGACGGTCAACAAGACGGCGAAGGCCAGCAAGACGGAACCGGTCAACAGGACGGCAAAGGTCAAAAAGACGGAACTGGTCAGCAGGACGGTCAGCCTCAAGACGGTACAGGCGATAAAGGCGGAGAAGATGGCGAGCAATCCGGAAAACCTCAGACCGCAACGTCTGAAGACGGAGATTTAGAGGATTCTGGTGATCCTGGCGACGGCGAGGATTTGTCTGGACAAAAAGCGGGCAAGTCGTCTGTCGGCAGTAAAGACGAGGGAGGCTCGGAAAGCGAAGACCCGAACAAACAGCTCGATACCAAGGGCGAGAAGAACGCGGGCAAGTCGGGAGAGGGGTCGCAGAAGTCGGAAATGCACACGCAGGACAACCCGGTCAACGAAATTCCCGAAGGCGAACCGATTCAGCAGGGGGAAAACGTCAAAAAGGACGAGGGAACCGAACAGCCGTCGTCGGTGGGGGATCCAACTGTCAACGACAACAACGGCAAAGCGTTTGATCCGGAACAGAAAGGTCGCAACAAAGGCGAGACAGCCAACGGCGGCGGCATGGACTCCGAAACGC
This sequence comes from Thermoguttaceae bacterium, assembly GCA_017557195.1. Lineage (GTDB taxonomy): Bacteria > Planctomycetota > Planctomycetia > Pirellulales > Thermoguttaceae > RUG11551. The sequence goes on from JAFZAL010000055.1 coordinate 33,241, forward strand.
GCGGCAACAGCAACAACGGCGGTCAAACCCCGTCCGATCAGGGCGCCTTGGGCGGCAACAGCGGCAACGAGGGCACCGGTCAGAACGCGGGTGACAAGGTCATTTCCGACGGCGCGCCGGGCAGAACGGATCCCAACAAACGCGCTGGCGCTGGGCGTGAGGGGAATCCGGAGTCCGGATCCGGCGACCCGAAAGACAGCGGGACGCCTCAAAACGGGAACGATGGCGCAGGCGGGGATTCTTCCGGCAAGCAGAACCCTGACCCGATGGACGGAACAAATTACAATGATGACACGCAAACCAGCGAGGGCGCTCACGGGTCGGTTGGCGGCGGGATGGGAACAACAAATCCGCTGGACGATTTGCCGCCCATGCCGCCGGCGGGCGATGCGGACGACGTCAACGTCGAGTACGCTCAAAAGCAGACGGTCTTGGCGTTGGCGCATTTGAAAGATCAGCTCGACGCCGGCGACGATACGCTTCTCAAACGCCTGGGCTGGACGAAAGAACAGGCGTTGGAATTTATTCGTCGATGGGAAAAGATGTTCGCCGACGCGAAAAAGAATCCAAAGGCGAAAGACGAGTTGGCGCAAACACTTAAGAGTTTGGGACTGCGTCCTGCCGGGTATCGGGCGACAAACGCCAGAAACGCCGATTTGCAGTCGCCGGGCGCGGTTCGCGACGCCGGAAGAACAGCGGTTCCGCCGCAGTGGTCAGAAGCGTTTGAAGCCTTTACGTCCGGACTGGGAGAAGAACCATGACAGACAAACCCTCTGTAGACAAATCCCCGGAAAACGTGGCTGGCATGTTTGCCGACATCGCCCCGCGGTACGATTTTATGAACCGGTTTCTGTCCGGGTTCGTTGACGTCTACTGGCGCAAGTATACCGCAAAGCGCGTCCCAATCCCGCAAGGGGGATCCTATCTGGACGTCTGCACCGGCACGGCGGATCTGCTTATAGAGTACTATCGCCGTTACAAAGACAAACCGTCGGCGTATGTGGGCTGTGACTTCTGCCAGCCGATGCTCGACATTGGCGAAAAGAAAATTCAAAAGAAAATCCCGCAGCCAGCCGTCCCGGTTACGCTCCAGTTTGGAGACGCCTGCGCCCTGCCCTTTGAAGACAACTCGTTTGATACGATAACCGTCGCGTTTGGGCTTCGCAATACGACGGACATGACAAAGGCGATTCAGGAAATGCACCGCGTCTGCAAGCCCGGCGGAACGATGGGGATTTTGGAGTTCTCCATGCCGACGGGGTTCTTTTTCAAGCGTCTGTACCTGTTTTATTTCCGTTACATTCTGCCGATACTGGGCAAGATCCTGGCACGCAATCGGTACAAAGCCTACAACTATCTGCCGCAAAGCGTCGAGTCGTTCCCGTACGGACAGGAACTGGCGGACGCGCTGGCTCAATGCGGCTGGCAAAACGTTACCTTCACCCCCCTGACGTTCGGAATCGCAACGTTATACATCGGGACGAAGGAACAGAACTGAGAGACAATATTATCTAACGATTCGAGATAACCCCCTTGAAAAAATAAATACTTTATATAAAGTATAAGAAACGGATATGGAATTTTTACATTCCTTTTAGAAAAGGTTTACATACATAGTACATTTTGAAGCCGATAATCATATGGCTTTAATTGACTAAAACTAAATAAGGAATTCTGGTTAAGAAATCCGATTTGGGGAGAACAAGATGAAAACTAACGACCGAATAATTACGGATCTCATGGCTTCAGTTCATTCTGGAAAAACACAACTGCCAGATTTTCAGCGAGGATGGGTCTGGGATGATAATCGGATTAAGGCACTCATTGCCAGTATAACTAATGGCTATCCGGTTGGCGCTGCAATGTTTCTTGAATATGGGAACGAGAATATCCGTTTTAAGTATCGTGTTCTTGAAGGCTCTCCTTCGAAAGGGGTTGTACCTGATGAATTGATTCTTGATGGTCAACAGCGTTTGACCTCTATCTATGCTTCGCTTTTTAGCTCAGAAGCGGTTAATACTAAAACAGACAAAGGACAGCCCATCAAACGATATTATTACATTGACATGACCAAGGCTGTTGACAGCAACGTTGATCGTCTTGATGCGATTTTATCCATTCCCGAGACCAAGAAAGTAACATCTGATTTTGGACGAAAGATTGAGATGGATGTGTCTTCTGCTGATCTTGAATACAAGCAGAAACTGTTCCCTTTAAATATTATTCTTGATCCATATAAATATCTTAATTGGCAATTTGGTTTCATGCAATATTACAATCATGATTCCAGCGCGTCGAAGCTATTTGCGGATTTTTCGAAAAAAGTTATTGTTCCAATGGGACAGTACACTATTCCCGTCATTACTCTGGATAGAGACACGCCTAAGGAGGCAGTCTGTCAAGTTTTTGAGAATGTTAATACTGGCGGCGTTTCCCTCACGGTTTTCGAACTGGTTACTGCAGTCTTTGCAATGGATGATTTTGAGCTTCGAAAAGATTGGGAAAATCGCCAGAAAAAATACTTTAACAGCGACATTCTGTCGGTAGTTTCAGCAACTGATTTTCTTACGGCATGTACACTCCTGTCGTCTTTCAACAAGAAAGCTTCTAACAACAGTGTTGTGAGCTGCAAAAAGAAGGATGTCCTTAACCTGACACTTGACGAATATAAGTATTATAAGGAATCACTTTCCGAAGGATTTGTTGAGGCTGAAAAGATTCTCCAAGAAGAACGTATTTTTTCAAGCAAAGATTTGCCTTATACAACCCAGCTGATTCCCATGGCTGTACTTTGTACTCTTCTTGCAGATAATAATCGAATCAAAATTGCTAGCATTAAGGACAAGTTAAAGCAATGGTATTGGTGTGGCGTTTTCGGAGAAATGTATGGCGGAGCAAATGAGACGCGCTACGTTTACGATGTCGTTGGGGTGATGAATTGGCTTGAAGATTCAACAGCCATTCCTCGGACCATACAAGAATCGTTCTTCAATCCAGGAAGACTGCTTTCTCTGCAATCTCGCTTAAGTGCGGCATACAAAGGCGTTATGGCGCTAATTTTGAAAAATCATGCTCGTGATTTTATAAGCGGACGTGAGATGGATCTCTCAGCCTATAATGAAGAGAACATCGATATTCACCACATTTTTCCGAAAGATCATTGTGAGAAGAAAGGATATCCACGTCCTAAATGGAATTCTGTTGTAAATAAAACGCCAATCTCATATTATACAAATCGGGTGATTGGCGGTGTCGCTCCAAGTTGTTATCTAAAGAAAATTGAGGATAAAGGACAAGTTACATCAGAAAAACTTGATACATATTTGGAAACGCATTTTATTGATGTATTAAGTTGCAGAGCTGATGATTTTAACGTCTTCTTCCTCAAGAGGGCTATTGTATTACTAAATGCAATTGAAAAGGCTATGGGAAAAGCCGTTCCTGGTCGAGATAGCGAAGAAACCATTCGAGACTTTGGTGGAAGCTTGAAACGAGAAACGGAATAATGGATTTTCTTAATAATTCCACTCCACCTCAAAATATCATGATGACATTCAAGATTAATATATCCGGTTTGACAGCGTTGAGAAAATCGTTATTGACGTTCGCGGCGGCGATGGGCGTTTGTCTGTTCGCGCTGAACGGGAGCGCTCAGGAAACCGCCAAGACGGCGGGGACGGGGTTCGTTGTCAGTTCAGACGGCTGTATTGCAACCGCGCTGCATGTAACAGCAAACGCAGCAAATCTGTCGGTTATCTTTACCGGCGCAGACGGCAAAAAGACGGCGTTTCCCGCGGTCGTTTTGGCGTCAGACGCGACGTGCGATTTGGCGATTCTGAAAATTCAAAAGCCGGACGACTCGTTTTCCCTCGTCCCGCTTCCGGTGAACGGTCAGAAGCAGAACGTTGGCGACGAGGTTCTGGTTGTCGGATACCCGTTCTTAAACGCTCTGGGCATGTCCGCCAAAATGAACAAAGGCATGATTTCCGGGTTCGTCGGCGAGTTCGTTCAGCTGGACGCTGCTGTCAATCCCGGCGTCAGCGGCGGTCCGGTGTTTAACGATTCCGGGGAAGTCATTGCGATTACGTCCGCCAAGCTGGCGGGAATTGAGGTGTCGAACGTGGGCTTGTGCATTCCCGCGTCGCGACTAGTTCAGCTTATGGACGCCAACGGAATCAAAAACGAGGCGAAGTCCGAAGGGGAACTCAAACCGGCGCAGCTGTTCCAAAAGTCCAGCCCGTCCGTCGTGTTGATTTTAGCGGAGAAAAAGCCGGCGGAATCGGTCGATTCCAAAGCGTCGCCCTCAGACAAAGCGTCTAAAACGCAGACGTCCACGCCGGTGTTCTCGTCCATGACAGACTATAAAGACGGAATGATCGTCGCGCCGAACGGTCAGGCGATTGTCGCGCCGGATCTGGTTGCCAAAACGCCGCTTTCCGCCGGGCAGACGTGGCTGGCGCCGCTGGACGGATTCGCGTCCGCCGAGAATTCGCCTGCTGTCAAGCCAACGGGAATTGCCGCTGCCGTTGCAACGCTTCAGTACGTTAAAAGTGTAACAGCGGAAAAGAAACTCGTCGCGTCCCCGATGACAGCCTGCTCGCCCGGCGGGACGCTGGTAGAATCCGTCTCGTCTGACGGCGGCGTGATTATCGGCTTGGAAATCTCCTATAACAGACAGGGCGGCGTCGCCGGCTTAACGCCCTTGTATTTGTCGCTTAACAATGGAAGGCTTTCTAACAGAAAGATGTTTTTTGTCAAAGGGAAAACGATTGGGAAAACGACGCTCATAAAAACTCAGGCTCTGGGCAAGGAAGGATACGTTCTGACCGGGCTGAGAATCGTTCCCGATGAAAACGGCTCCGGCTGCGGCGGAATTCAGCTGCAATTTACTCGCGCCTGCGGCAGCGCTACGATTGGAACGGACGCCTACGTTTCCGACTTCGCCGGCAAAGGTTCGGCGCAAAAGGCGGCAACGTTTGTAACAAACGGCGGGTTCATGGTCGGCTTGACCGGCGTAGAAACCTCGTCCTCAGACCGCCAGCTGAAATCCGTCGGCGTTATCGTCGCCCCCACTGGCAGAACAGAGAAATAAAGCGTCTATTTATTGTAACGTCTGAGGTTGGGTGCGTGCAAATTTTTCTTGCTAAGATAGACAAGATGAGAAGCTGAATCGCGTCCTGAAAGGACGCAACCCTTGTAACCGTGGGCTTCAGCCCACGGTGGAATGGCAAGTAATAAAGCAAATCGACAAATACCCTTTTCCTTTCCCCAGCGCCTTTAGGCGCTGGGGGAAGGAAAAGGGGTTGACTCGATTATAAAGAATTTAGTCGTCCCTTTCCGGGGGCTAAAGCCACCCGGTTACAAACGTTTCGTCCCTTCGGGACTATAGCGGACTGCCGTCCGCTGGCGCTGCCGCAACGTTTCGTCTCTCATTTTGACAAATTTTCTAAGCGCAGGAAATATTTGCGCGCACTTTCAGGCGTTACGGCATGACGTTGATTTGAATACCGGTTGCGCTCTGAATTTCTGACAGACGCTCTTTGGCGGGCTGGTATCCCTTATTGGCGGACTGCTCCAGCCAGCCGAACGCTTTTTCCCGTTCTCCCTGCGTCAAATAGAGAATTGCAAGTTGATATTCATGTCGAGGGTCGCCTTGCCGAGCCGCTTTTAAGAGCCAGCGTTCCGCTTCTGCATAGCTCTTTTCGACGCCTTCGCCGTTTGCGTAACAGACGCCCAAAGCGTACTGTGATTCCGCCATGCCCTGCTCGGCAGATTTGAGCAGCCATGGTATAGCTTTTGAAGGGTCTTTTGTTCCCGCTTCCCCGTTGTTGAGCATTTCGCCAACGCGATACTGGGCCTTGTCGTCTCCCTGTTGGGCGGCTTTGAGAAACCACTCATACGCTTTTTGAGAATCCTGCTCAACTCCTTTTCCAGATAAATACAATTCTCCTAACAGACGCTGCGCTGGAGCGAACCCGTCGTTTGCCATGCCGACTATGGCGTCAAATTCCTGTTGGAGGTGAGCTTCTGTTGGTTTATCATTCAGATTAGCAGCCCGCTGATAAAGCTCAAAGGCTTTGGCGTAGTTTTTTGTAATGCTTTTCCCCTGATAATAATGCCAGGCTAACGTTCGCATGGCGGCTGGGTCGTTATCTTGGGCGTCTTCATAAAGCTGAGCTAAATAAACGGCTTCCCAGGCGGGAATGCTCTTTTTGTTATTCCCATTTGGGTCTGAATTGCCATTCGGCTGTTCGGATCCTATTGAAATTTGTTCTTCTGAAAAGTATTTTTTAAAGAGCGGGACGTATTCTTCCTTCTCGTATATATTCAACATGGCAAACATTCCTAACATCCCACCCACTATACCGCAAACAATACTTAGCGTAAACTGAACAATCCCGTGTTTTCGGCTTCCGCGTTTGTAATTGATACAGGCGAGGACTACTCCAATCGGGACGAATATAATCGGAAAAAGAAGCAAAGACAACGTCGAGGAAATATATCCCGCCAAAATCATGGGAAAAGAACTGTGACGGTTTTTCAGGTCTGTCAATGCGTCGATTGCTTCCTGTACGGACGAATACCGATTCTCAGGAGATTTTGCCGTCATGACGTCGAGAACGGTTTGCCAGCTTTGACGTTCATATTTGGAAAACAGTTTCGGAACGACGTCTTTCAGGCGGGGCAGGGGAGTGAGCAGATGCGCGTTGAGTTTACTGCGAGTTGTCGGATATTTTTCCGTTGGAAACGGAAGCGCGCCTGAAATCAAATAAAACAGAGTGCAGCCCAAAGCGTAAATGTCAGCTCGGGCGTCTATGGAAGACGAACCAACGCACTGTTCCGGAGCCATAAAATCGGGAGTCCCGGAGATTTCTTCAGGGCTTTTATCTGAATCGGCGTTGTGAATTTGCGCCAGCCCCAAGTCCAGAATTTTTACCGCTCCCTTTTTGTCAATCCAGAGGTTGCCCGGTTTGACGTCGCGATGAACGATATTGGCGGCATGAGCCGTAGCCAATCCCTTTGCCGCTTGAATAGTAATGTCAAGAGCCGCTTTCGGGGTAATTTTCCCCTCGCGCTGGATTAAATCCTGAACCGTTTCCCCTTCGAGGTATTCCATGACCAGAAACGGCATCCCGTTGATTTCTCCGGCGTCGTAAGCTGTTACAATATGCGGGTCAGACAGACGTCCGACAATTTCCATTTCGTTTTGGAACCGATCGAGCGCTTCTGGACTGATTTTAGAACGTCGAATAAATTTGACCGCGACTTTTCGCTTGAGATACTTTTGCTCCGCCTCGAAGACGTCGCCCATTCCGCCCTCGCCGATCTTTTCGCCCAGCGTGTAGGAAATCAGCTCTGGCGGCAGTTTGAGTTCCCCGTTGTCTGCTTCAGACGCCTTGTCAATGTAGTCGTCCAAAGACTTGAGAAAGTCGTCTGACGTTTCGTTGGAATCAATCCGCATAAACGAAAACCCGTTTGACGACTGTTCCCATTGTTCAAACAGTTTTTGACAGCGCGGACAGGTTATAACGTGCTTTTCGATTGCGTCGAAGCGCTCTGACGACAAGTCTCCGTTAAAATATAATCGCAACTCACGCGGGTCTGGACAGGACATGGTCAATACTGTAACAAAAAATGAACATGACAAATCAATATCTAAAGTTAATTATATTCATTTTTTGATTGAATGCAATAAGGGAACAATATTTTTCTGACTGCTTTGAGACATTTTTGTTTATTTGTGATGAATAACGTTTTTAAAATTGTAACACAGAATTTGAATATGTTCAATAATGGAAAATGTATATTTTTTTATTTTTTAGAATAGGGGGGCTTTGATTGTCATAAATTTATTGGTATAATGAAGTATTATGAAACGAAATATTAAAGATCTTCCGACTTCCACAACTTTGCTGGATTTGTGCCGAAAAAACGACCCGGACGCCTGGGAGCGTTTTCTTAAACTGTATAAGAAACTTATTTTATTCTGGATAAAAGAGTATAACGTTCCGCATGTTGACAGCGACGACGTTCTGCAAGACGTAATGCTAACCTTGTCAAAGCAGATTGTCAAGTTCAAAAAGGAGGCAAATGGTAAATTCCGAAACTGGCTTCGGACAATTGTCTGTTCAAGATCAATGGATTACCACAATAAAAACAAGGTAAACAGAAAGAAGGTTTCGTTAAGTACAGTTTCAAAAATTCCAGATCCCAAATTTTCTGCGGATAACATTACAAAAGAGCAAGAGAAAAAAGAGCGGGAGATTCTCGGTCGACAAATTCTTTCTATGATAAAAGATACGTGTTCTCCGGCTCACCTTAAAGCATTTGAACTGGTAACGGTCAAGGGATTGACTGCCGTAGAAGCAGCTCAGCAGCTCGACATGACGCCGGAGAACGTCCGGCAGATCAATTGTCGAATTCGCAAGATGATTCGAGATCAATTTGGCGATTTGTTATAAAGGCAGTAGGCAGTAGGCGCTTTGCACTAATTCCGCATTCCGCATTCCTAATTCCGAATTAGTCTATCCACCCGCCGCCTAAAAGACGTTCGCCGTCGTAGCAGACGCACGCCTGTCCGGGCGCAACGCCGTAAACGGGAGCGTCCGTCTGGACTTCAAACCGGTTCCCGTCCAGCAAATGGACGGTTGCGCTGACGGCGGTAAAGCGATAGCGAATCTTGACCTGGCAGCAAAAGTATTCCGGGACGTTCGTAAGCCAATTGGATTCGGACGCTGTCAGCGTTCTTCTGCCCAGCTGGTCGTGAGTTCCCAGAACGACTTCGTTTGTCTCCGGTCGAAGCGCCACGACAAAATAGCGGGTATTCATTGCAACGCCCAGCCCTTTGCGCTGACCGATGGTGTACTTCTCCCAGCCGTCGTGCTTCCCGACGACTTTGCCCTCTACTGTAACAATTTTTCCCGACGTGTCAAGCGGGTTCCCGGCAGAGTCGATTTTGAATGGCGCGAGAAATCGGGCGTGGTTGCCGTCAGGAAGAAAACAAATGTCCTGCGAGTCCGATTTCGTCGCGCTGGGCAACCCGAACTCCGCTGCCATCGCGCGAATTTGCGGCTTGGAATACTCGCCCAGCGGGAAAACGATGTTCGACAGCCGATCGCGTTTGACGTCGAACAGAACGTACGACTGGTCTTTGTTGGGGTCAGACGCCTTGAAAATCCCGTTTTCCTCTGCCGAAACCGGGCGAATTCGGGCGTAATGCCCCGTCGCGAGTTTGTCGTAGCCCTTTTCCATCGCGAAATCGTACAGCGCCCCGAACTTAATCAGACGGTTGCACCGCAGGCACGGGTTGGGCGTTCGACAGCGCAGATACTCTGAAACGAAGTTGTCGGTTATGCTCTTAAACGCTTCCGAGACGTCCAAAACATAGAACGGAATTCCCAAAATCCTTGCAATCTCCCGGGCGTCGTTTTCGTCTTTATCGAAATTAGCCTGGCTGAAATTTTCCGGCAGATATTTCTCTACTCCGTGACGAAGATGCGCCGCGCCGACTTCGTATCCCTGACGCTGCAGCAAAACAACTGCAACGCTGGAATCGACTCCGCCGGAAAGCGCGACAAGGATTTTCTTTTTCGTAGTCATATTGTTTAGGGAGTAGGAAATAGGGAGTAGGGAGTAGAGAGTGGGATGAAAGAATAGGTTAAATTCGTCGAAGACGAAAATCTATTCCCTATTCCCCATTCCCTGTTCCCTAATTCTGATGAATCGTTCCGTCCGGATTCGCCTGAATGAGTTCGCCGGTATCGACGTTGATGGCGGTGAGCCAGTTGCCGCAATAGCAGCACGTGTCGATGCACGTAAAGGCGTCTTTGACCAGCAGTTTGCCGTTCTTTTGAGCGGTGTGACCGATAAAGCCCTTTTTCCCGGAAACGTGTTTCGGATAGTCGAAGGTGGAAAACACCTTGTCCCAAATCAGAACGTCGTGTTCCTGTTCTTCCATGGGAACGTCCGGCTTGAATCCCGCGTGAGCGAAAATGCAGTCGGCGGTTTCGTAGTACGGCTTACATTCCTTGAGGAATTCCAGAACCCACTTGGGCAGCTCGTTCGGCCGCCGGACGTCAAAGGATTGCAGCGTCTGCAGCCCGCCCCAGGAAAGCCAGTCTTCCGTATTGCACAGAGCCGCCATTTCGTCGGTGAGAATCTGATAGAGCATGTCTTCGTGGTTGCCCAGCAGCTTAATCAGATTGCACTTTGAACTCTGTTTCCGAAGAAACTGGAGGACTTTTTTGGAGTCCGGACCGCGGTCGATATAGTCGCCCAGCATAACGATGGTGTCGTTCTTTTTGGGGTCGATAACCTTGAATATCGTTTTCAGCGGCTTGAAAAAACCGTGAACGTCGCCAATGGCAAACGTTCGCGGCGGGCTGTTGTCTTTAGTAGAAAACAGATTGAACATGAAGGCAGTAGGCAGTAGGCAGTAGGCAGTAGGGAAAGACAATTTAACTCTTGCCTCTTGCCTACTGCCTTTATACTACTTAGCCGTTTCCGTAAAGCGGGTTTCTCGAATAACGGTGATTTTGATTTCGCCGGGATACGTCAAGCGCTGTTCAAAGGCGTGAGCGATATCGCGGCAGATCTTCGCCGCTGTTTCGTCTGTAACGTCTTTGGAAGAAACCATAGCGCGGAGTTCTCGCCCCGCCTGAATGGCAAATGCGTGTTCGACGCCGGGGAATTCGCAGGCGATAGTTTCGAGTTCTTCCATACGCTTGTAGTAGCGTTCCGGAGTGTCGCGCCGGGCGCCAGGACGTGACGCGCTGGCAGCGTCCGCCGCCGCAACGAGAACCGTGTACGGGTTGCTGACGTGGATGTCGTCGTGATGTCCAGCCGCCGCCTGAATGACTTCTTTCGGCTCGCCGTATCGCTTGAGCAAGTCCGCGCCGATTTTCGGGTGTCCGCCTTCCTGTTCGTGGTCGACGGCTTTGCCGATGTCGTGCATCAAACCGCAGCGTCGAGCCAGGCGTTCGTCGTAGCCGAGTTCTTCCGCCAGCATGCCGGCAATGAACGCGACTTCAACCGAGTGCCGCAGCAGGTTTTGGCTGTAGGACGTTCTGAAATGCAGACGCCCGAGCAGCTGAATGAGTCGGCTGTGCAAGCCCTGAATGTCACATTCCTGAGCCGCCTGTTCACCCAGCTTTTGGATGTACTTTTCCAGCTGAATTTTGGTCGATTCGACAATTTCCTCAATGCGGGACGGGTGAATGCGTCCGTCGGCGATGAGTTTCCCCAACGCCAAGCGAGCGACTTCCCGGCGGAAGTTGTCGAACGCGCTGACGATAACGACGCCCGGCGTGTCGTCGATGATGACGTCTACGCCTGTCGCCTTTTCAAAGGCGCGGATGTTGCGGCCTTCACGACCGATAATGCGCCCCTTCATTTCGTCTGACGGGATGTCGACGGTGCTGGTGGTGGCGTCTGCCGTATGAGCCGCTGCGTACCGCTGAAGACTTGTCAACAGGATTTCTCGCGACATCTCCTCGCATTGTTCCTTGAGCTTCTTTTCGTGCTTGAGAATCAAAGCCCCGGTTTCCGTTTGAAGCTGTCTGTCCAGAAGTGACAACAGTCGGTCGGTCGCCTCCTGCTTGTTCAAGCCGCTGACTTCGTGCAGAGTCTGTCGTTCAACCTCGATGAGCTTATTGAGCTCGTCGTGCTTGAGCTGAACGTCGCCGATCTTTTCCGTCAGCTTGCGTTTCGTGCTTTCGATGACTTTTTCCTGCTGAGTCAAGTTTTCAGCAGTCTGATCGAGAGCCTTTTCCCGTTTTAATACGCTTCGTTCGCGCTCTTTGATGTCCTCGCGGAGAGCCTGGAATTCTTCTTCCTTTTCAGCTTGAGCCGTCAGACGAATTTCCTTCGCTTCCAGCTCCGCCGCCTTGATTTGTCTTTGAGCGTCTTCTTCCGCCGCCGTTACGATGCGCTTTGCCTCAGTAGCAGCGTCTTTTTTGCGGACGTTATCCAGAATTCGAACTACAATGACGGCAATAACCGCGCCGACAATAAACGCCAGCGCCGTTAAGCCGATCTCCATTGTAGTCATAGAGAGCAGTATAGTATTCAAAATAATCCTCGTAAAGTAAATTTACGCTGGAATATTGAACTTTGAACCTATTGCGGAATCGACAAAATAAAAGACGAAATTATATGCGCCTGTTTCGTTCGTCTCGAACCCGGACGGGTTCAACAGCAAGATTGAGCCGCTTCTTTCCTGGGGAGAAAACGCCCCTTGCAGCGCACAGCATTGCCTGAACGGTTTTCAAAACCGGAGACCCGCCCGACCGCGTTCCAAAGTAATACAGGTAAGCCGTAAAAAGACCTACTCGCGTACTGCTTTGAGCGTCGTAGCGACTGTACAGCATCAAAGAAGACAGCTTTGTAAACGAGAAACGATTAACAACAGCGCGTTCAAAAATCATCATCAACCGAAGAAGCCTTTCTCGAACAGTCAGCGGCGGTTTCTTTTCGGGCTGAGAGGTAATCTTACTCAACCAGGAATCAGAAAGCGATGAATGACAAGAGCCTTCTGAGCGCCTCCTTGATACATACGCGTTCTGCGCCCATAATACGGCTATTGCGCCGAAAGCGATCAGAACTGTTACTGCAGCAAGGGAAATTGAAAACATGATGACTGTTATTGGTTTGAGGAAAAATTCAATTCAACAATTAATTTCAGGATGAAAATCTCAGAAAATTAATCACAAATACGAATTCGACATCCTCCGGGAAAAAGCGTCTGCGGGTTTTCCACAATTAGAACAAAAGCTCTATTCCAACTAGTAATTAAATACAATTAAATGGAAACAAACCGGCAAGCCGCCCGTTGGTCGACAGCGTCAATTTGCTTCTGACTTGAGTAACCTCTCAAGCTATATTTATATCATACCAAATAATTGAGTTTTTGCAACCGTTTTTCTGAAATTTTTTAAATTTTTTTCAGAATTTTCACAGAAACAGGTCAACGGCTCTCAAACCGTTAAGACAAATTGTCTGTTCTGTTCGTCATAAAGACGAGAGGAACGTTTTCTTTTTTGTTCCTTTTCCCAAATGATGCGAATTACGTTTAATTCTTAGTACGAAGAACTGTCCAGTAAGTTTCGCTATTTTACCAAAAAAGAAAAGAGAATTCTAAGATGGAAGACGGGTTAGGGGGATAGCGCTAAAAAAACGGGGAATTCGACGTGTCGAACTCCCCGAGTATCTTGCCAGCGTAATTACGAATTACGCATTACGAATTACGCATTCTTTTTCTTTCGCCAGTACAGCATTCCGGCGGCGCCGAGAATCAGCAGCGCCCAGGTTGACGGTTCCGGAACGGCGTTGGGGTTATAAATACCACGAATCGAATAAACGTTGCCAGATTTAGTAACAGTCACATTGGTGAACGGCCAACCCGGTACTATAGCCTTGGTTATCGCGTTTAGATAATCAGTGGATTCATTTCCAGCTATAATCTGAGCTTCAAATGAGTCGCCTGTCGTTAAAGTATTCTCATCCGCCAGAGCGAGATAAATAATTCCGCTGCCGATAGATAACGGACCATCAACAATCAGCTTATCGTTCTTATCTGGAGTTTCTCCGCCGATTTCCATTAACAGTTCTGATCCGGCTTCATTGAGAATAAAGCCGCCGCCGTAGGTCTCTTCGCCGAGTGGGACAATTTCAAGCGTTCCAACAGAATTGCCGGGCGAGATCGTTCCCCCGCTCTTAACTTCTATTTGTCCTTTGAAATACTCTTTAATATCAACGCGACCGGAAGAAATAACCAGACTTTCAGCGCTAATCATATTCGCAGCGGCTGAATAAAGCTTTAAAGTTCCATTGCCTGTCTTTTCAATCGATGTAGCGGATATCGAACCGATAAACTTTGACATGGCATTGTTATCAAGCGTCAATTTTCCATCTACAACCAGATTAGCTTGAACGGCAATTTGACCGTTATCGCCCAGAGTTCCACCGGAAAGATTATGCAGCGTCGAATTGCCGGGCAGTTCCAGCGTACCTGCTTTAATCGTGGTAGAACCTGTGTACGCGGGAGCTTGAGTCAGAGTCAGCGTACCAGGACCGATTTTTGTAACAGCGCCAGATCCATTAATAGCTCCGTTGAATGTCGTGTTAGCGTTTGCGGCATTGTTAAGAATAATCGGTTTAGAGCCGATATTAACAATTCCAGCGCCAGAAAGTTTGTTCAACTGCATGGTTGTTGATCCGGTATATTCAGTAACGTCAAGCGTACCGTCGATAACAACCTCGCTGGCATTGCGTAGGTTAGCGTTAGCGCCTGACAATTTTATTGTACTGCCTCTTTTATTATTACTTGCTCCGTTTGTAGTCAGTTTTCCTGTGAAATCAGACAGGTCGCCGCTGAGAGTAACCGTAACTGTGGCGCTATTTTCTCCCTGCTTGATGATCCCACCAGGGCCGGAAATTTTATTGGAGACTGTTAAAGCTACATCACCGGCAAACCGCAGATCTGCGGTTGTTGCGTCAAGGGTGATTGGACCAGTTCCAAGCGTAGCGTTATCATTAATCAATCTAATAGCGCCGCCGCTGGAAATTTTCGTTCCGCCGGAATACGTGTTAGCGCCAGAAACATGCAAGACGCCGCTTCCCGATTTAGTAACTGAACCAGTACCAGAAATAATTTTGGAAAAAGTCAAGGCGTCATTGTTAGCAAACTCCAAGATCCCGTTATTCTCTAACGTTACATTTCCAGTTCCCGGCAAATTGTTGTTAGACAATTTGAGCGTACCAGCAGAAATCGTCGTGCCGCCGGAATACGTATTAGATCCCTTAAGTTCCAGTGTGCCAGAACCGGTTTTGGTAACTGTTCCTGTTCCTGATATAGCGTTGGTCAACGCATTATCTCCAGTTAAATCAGCAGTATGAGCAAATTCCAAAGTCCCGTTATCAACAATATTACCTGCCAGTGTGCCGGAGCCTGACAATTTGAGCGTACCAGTAGAAATCGTTGTAACGCCGGAATACGTATTAGCGGCTGTCAGTTCCAGCGTACCGGCGCCTGTTTTGGTAACGCCGCCTGAGCTGGTAAGAGCGCCGTTCCACGTAATCGTTTTGTCGGCAGCCGGAGCGAACGTAACAGTCGTGCCGCTCGCAATATTCGCAGTCAAAGAGGTAGACCAACCGTTACCGGTGTCGCCGGCTTTGGTTCCGAACGTACCGCCGGAAAGATTGATGGTATATGTACCGCCAGAGGACGTAATTCCGCCTGAACCCAGGTTGATCGTTCCAGAGGAAAGGTTCAGAACGCCTTTGGTATTAATCTCAATGGCGTTAGCGTTGAATACACCGTCGCCGCCTGCGTTTTGCGCTGTTTTGGCAACGTTCAGAATGCCGGTTTTTCTAACGGTAAACGTTCCTGTTGTATTGACTTCTCCGGAATACAGATTAAAAACGTTTTTCACTTCGTTATCTCCGGTACTGTCATGCAAACCAATGTCAAATGAACTGAAATTAGCTTGTCCGCCTGAAACGTTAAAAGTACTAACGCCGGATGAGTTGGCATTCCATAAACCAGCGGCGGCAGAAGTTGTGAGAACGCCATCGCCTGAGAGATTATAAGTTCCAGACCAAGCGCCCCAGCCCAAATATAATACATTACTAAATTTAACTTTTCCTGAAGTTTGATTAATTGTTCCAGAAGAAGGAGTTTCGCCAGCGCCTCCAACGCCTAAATAAACCGGTTTAGCGATGGTTAATTCGCCGCCATTAATATTTAAAACGCCGATGCCGCGGTCGCCAATTCGGAAGGTAGAACAACTCAAGTTTAAAGTACCCGATGAATAAGTAATAGTTCCGTTATTACTTAAACTGCCAGTGGTTCCATAACTAACAGTTCCGCCATTTATTGTCAAACCGTTTTTCCATTCACTGTTTGGAAAGGATAAAGATCCGCCAGCATTAAGAGTAGTGTTATGGACGTTATACTTTCCGCTGCCGGAAATCGAAACGGCGCCGCCATTATTAACAATTACGTTATCAGAACTATTCAACGAACCAGCCGAGACGTTGAGATTTCCCGAAACTTCAGTCGAATTGTTCGTAACGAAAAGGCCGCCGTTAACAGTCAGCGTTCCACCGGCATTGACAGTAGTTTCGTCTGTAGCGTTGTATGTTCCGGATGTAACAGTAAGAGTTCCACCGTTATTGACATTAGTTTCGCCAGAAGCGTTGTACGTTCCAGATGTAATGGTAAGAGTTCCTGCAACGTTTGTTGCATTTTGAGCGTTAACAGTTCCTCCATGAACAGTAAGTCCTCCGCCATTATTAACGCTTAGGGCCGCTGATGAAGTCAACTCTCCGCCAGTTACCGAAACAGCGCCGCCATTAGTGACGGTTACAGCTCCAGCTGCATTGAATGACCCGTCAGTAATATTAAGGGCGCCGGAAACTCCAGTTGTACTATTGGCAGTAACAGTTCCGCCGTTGACAGTTAACGTTCCAGGCGCACTGTTGTATTTGGTAATGGACAAGGCTCCATTAAAAGTCGCGGTTCCACCTTTATTAATCGTTAATGCGGTTTCAACTTCTAGCGAGCTGCTACTGGCAATTGCAGCGCCGCTTTCAGTAAGAGAACCGCTGCCAACGGTTAAGGAAGTAACGCCTAAGTCGGAACGGTCAATATTGACAGTTTCTGAGGTTGAAAGTATATAGCAGTTATTTTCTGGCGAATAGTTGCCAAAATCTGGATCTTCCGACCAGTTAATCGTAGTTGAGTATAAATTATCCCCCCCTTCTGAACCATTCCAGTAATACCTTCCATCGCCTCCTAAATAGGTGGCAGTAAGTTTTGTCCCATTATTTTCTAAATGATATTCCCAATTATTATAAACTGGAGGGTTGGCTGGATCGTAGCCCGAAGTAATGGTAATGCTATCGTTCGTTGATTCAACTAATGTGATTTTTTGATTTGGCGTGGCAATGAAACTTGAGAAATCAAATGTTGAGCCGTCGAGTGTGTTGAGTGTAACTGAATTGGCAACTTCAAGTTTTCCTTTGTAAGCAATCTGTCCACCACTATTCACATAAGAACCTGAAATGGTAAGGGCATTGCCATAGGACGAAAGAGTTCCGCCGTTTTGAGTAAATGTTCCATTCCCACTATTGAGACTGATGGTTGTTGCTGACATTGTACCGCCGCCTAACGTCAACCCTGTAGCTGAGAAAGTTCCACCGGTTTGGGTAAATGTCCCGTTGTTCATAGAAATAGTCGATGTTGCAGTCATCGAACCGTTGGTTTGAGTAAACGTTCCATTGTTTCCAATGGTAAGTGTACCAGTTTCAAGAGTTCCGCTTGTCAGATTTAACACTCCATTGGTAATTGAAATCGAATTGTTGGATGTAAACGATCCTCCGCTGACTGTTAATGTGCCATTGACGCTGTTATAGCTGTTAAAATTCAGATTGTTAACTGTAAAAGCGCCGCCGGTTTGAACCGTTAAATTTGTTTTAACGGTTAAAGTTCCACTACGTTGTACGGTTGCGGTTGTATTTGTACTAGTTCCGTCGCCAACCGTTAAAGATGCCACACCCATGTCGCTCCAGTCCATAGTGATAGTTTTATTATAAGAATTGTAGATGTAGCAATTCTGGGTGAAAAGCGCATTACTTGGATCTGCGATTGCGGCTCCAAGACCGTTAATGAACCTGGTTAAACAGAGGTTTCCGTCCGCGTCTTTCCAGTTGGAAGTTGTTCCATTCTCCGAGCCGGTATAGAAGTTGCTATTTGAGTTGCCGGTCCATTCCATTGTAGAATAATCGAAATCCGCCTGAACGGAAAGTGTAACGGAAAGAAACGCAGCGAAAACTGTAACGATTGCAAACGTTCGTTTTGCCATTTGGGTTTATCTCCAAAAGTATATTTATAGTGAAGGTATATATTACCAATTAATAATCCTACGTATGATATATTATAACCTGTAATTTGGTATTTTTGAAGAACTTTAGAAAAATTTTTGGAAAAAATAAAGAAAAAATGGGATGATTATGCAGGGAAAAGTTGTAAAAATTTTGGAGCGCTATGTAAATTTTTCTTGAGAAAAGATAAAGTTGAGAAGATGAAACGCGTCCTGAAAGGACGTCATTTCTATAACCGTCGACTTTAGTCTACGGGTGGCGAAGTATACCCCGAACCCCCCGTCGAGTCAGTTCTTTTCTTTCCCTCCCTCACGCCTGGCGTGAGGGAGGGAAAGAAAAGGGTATTTATCGATTTTTGTTTTGTTGTTGTCTCCTTTCCCGGAGGTTAAAAACCGCCGGTTATAGAAATGTAACCCCTTTCGGGGTTATTTCAAGCGGTATAAAAAAAGCGAGAGTTCCGCTAACGCTAAACTCTCGCACTATGTTCGCTTCGTTCACACCCGGGGGCTTACGCACCCCGGCTCGCCTTATTATTTCTTTCTCCAGTAGAGCAGTCCGGCGGCGCCGATGATCAGCAGCGCCCAGGTGGACGGTTCCGGAACGCTCGCAGCAGGGGCTTCAGCAACGTTAACCCAGAACGAGTTGCCGTCATTACCGTACGTCCACATATATCCTTGTTCAATGTCAGGGAATTTGTATGACGCTGAAAGCAATGCTTGAGAACCGCTTGTAAGGAATGTAACTGGGTTGTCGAGATAGTCCAGGGCATTCTCTGTAAAGAACTCAATTTCGACGGCGCCATTAATATTGTTATTGATAGCAATCGGTTCAGTCAGTTCGTCCAGATTAACATTCAGAAACAGGTTGTTGAGGTCGGCGTCGCCGGCAAGATGAGCGCCGCTTTCAACATAGACGTCGCCGTCAACGGTTCCGACCAGGTTGAACGTACCTTCACCTGCTACTCTGACGTCGCCGTCCAGGTTTCCAGCCCAGGTAATCGTTTCTCCAACTTCCGGAGCGAATGTAACAGTCGCGCCGTCTGCGATGGTTGCGTCCAGAGCGGAAGACCAGCTTGCGCCGTTGGTTCCGAACGTTCCGCCGCCGAGACTGATGTTATACTCGCCGTCAGTGGACGTGATTCCGCCTTCGCCGAGGTTAATCGTGCCATCGGTCAGTTCGAGCGTTCCTTTGGTGTTGATTTCAATCTGTTTGGCGTTGAGAACGCCGTCGCCGTCTACATTGAGCGTTCCGCCGTATTCCACCGCGAACGTGTCAGCTGCGTTGACTTCGCCGGAAAGCAGGTTGAAGACGTTAGCCAGTTCGTTTGTTCCGCCCAAGCCAGTGGAGAAGGATTCGCCCGCCTGATTGAAGTTGGCGACGCCGCCTTCTACGTTAAACGTACTATTGCCGGATCCGTTGGCATTCCACAGACCTGCTGCGGCGTTGGCGTTGAGCGTTCCGCCGGTAAGATTGTAGGTTCCAGCGTAATTGCCCCAGCCCAGTGCAAGATCGGCGTTGAACTCGGTTTCTCCGCCGGACTGATTAAACGTACCGTTGGAAGACGTGGCAACGTAAGTATTAGTATTGAAGGTTGCCTTTCCGCCTTCAACGTTGAAGCTGGCAGAATCGACTGCGCCGCCGACTCGGAACGTTCCGCTGCCGGGATTGACGATAAAGTCGCCGCCGGTAACGGTAATATTTCCGTTGTCAACAAAATTGGATGAGGACGCGTAGGTGAACGCGCCGCCGTTGACGGTAATCTTTCCGCCGTCATTGACGGTTGTTCCGCCTTTGGCGTTGAAATTTCCATCGTCAACAATAAGATTTCCGGTAACTTCCGTTGTGTTGTTGGCATTGAAAGTTCCGCCGTTGACAGTTAAAGTACCAGGCACGTTGTTTAAATTTGTAATGGAGAACGCGCCGCCGATGGTTGCCGTTCCGCCTTTATTGATTGTCAAGTTGGTTTTAACGATTGTCTGACCGCCGCGGGAAACCTCTGCTGTAGCGCCTTCGCCGCCAATGCCGTTGCCGACGGTTAACGAAGCGACGCCCAAGTCGCTCCAGTCAATATTAACGGAACCGTTGGTAGTGAGAATGTAGCAGTCTTTATTGTACTGAGCGGGGTTTCCGCCGATATAGGTGTCGGTAACCTGAACGCCGTTGATTGTCCAGTTGGAACCGGTGTAATACGTGTTGTTGGATGCGCCAGTCCAGTAAGCTTTTCCTTCGCCGCCTTCATATGCAGCGGTTATGCCAGTCGCAGTTGGGGTAATAGTCCAGTCAGCCGGAGCGTTGACAATGGTCGGCGTTCCAGCAACGGTTGTGGCGCTAACCAGAGGAATCGTTTCGCCGTACGTTCCAACGTAGTTGGTAAAATTGGAAAGGTCAACGGTTCCGTTGAGGGTTGCTGTATTGAGGACGGCAAGCGCTCCGGTAGGAACGAACGTTGCGTCGGAATTGAGCGTGTAAGAACCGTTAATCGACGTAGTTCCCTGGAGGGTTCCGCCTTCTTGAATGAACGTTCCGCCGTTCATGTCGATAGATTTAATAGTCGCCGTTCCGTCTGTCATATTGAAGTTACTGGCGCCGTCAACCGTAACGGTTTGAGCGTTGAATTCGCCGCCGGCAACGTTGAGAACTCCGCCGTATTTAACAGCAAAGACGTCTGCCGCGTTAACTGTTCCGGAACTAAGAGTAAAGACGTTCGCCAGTTCGTTGGTTCCGCCCAAGCCGACGGTAAAGGATTCGCCAGACTTGTTGAAGTTCGCGGTTCCGCCGTCAACGGTAAACGTACTGATTCCAGCGGCGTTGCCCGTCCACAAGCCAGCTTCGCCATTTGTATTGAGGACGCCGCCATTGAGGTTGTATTCTCCAACCGCGCCGTTGCCCCAGCCTAAATCGAGCGCGCCGTTAAACGTCGCCGTTCCGCCGGTCTGATTGATCGTTCCAGTATTTGCAGAAACGCCAATATAAGCGGGAGAGTTCACTGTCAGTTCGCCGTCCTTAATATTTAACGCCGCGTTGTTTGCATTTCCAACTCTGTACGAATTGGCAGCTGTAACAGTCAGATTTCCGCCGTCAACGTTGACCGTTCCGTTTTGGAAGAAGGATTTGCCGGAAGCGTTAAATGTAAGCGTACCGCCGTCATAAAGCGAAAGCGACTTGCCATCGGCAATCGTCAAATCTCCGCCTCTGTTGAGCGCTGCCGTTTCCGTTCCGCCCTTCTGACCGACGTTCAAGCTGTAAACGCCGTTGCCGAGATGGCTGTAGTCAAAGTTGACCGTACCGCTGGTACTGTTCATGTACGCGGTGATGTGGTCAGTCGTAGAATCCAGACTGACGGTTGCCGTTTCGCCGTCGGGCGCGCCAACGTTCCAGTTGCCTGTCGTGAAGTAATTGCTGTTACTTGCGCCAGTCCAGTAATAATCCATGTCTTCTGCCTGAACAGCCGCAACGCTGAACAATACAGCCGCCAAAAGTCCGCCAAGCAACGTTAATTGTTTAGGCATGGTAAAGTCTCCCGTAAAATATTTTTATTTAAAATGATGTTATATAATTCCATTTATAGAATTCTACCTAGATTACATTATAACCTATATTTTGACAACGTCAACGAACAAAACGGAAAATTTTTAAAAATTTTCCCAAAAAATAGAGAAATTACGAAAAATACCCATTGAGAGCGTTTCAGAAGTTGCGAGTGGCGAGTTGCGAGTGGCGAGAAAATATCCCTATTCCCTACTCCCTATTCCCTATTCCCTACTCCCTATTCCCTATTCCCTATTCCCTACTCACTACTCCCTACTCCCTACTCCCTACTCCCTACTCCCTATTCCCTATTCCCTATTCCCTACTCCCTACTCCCTACTCCCTACTCCCTATTCCCTATTCCCTATTCCCTATTCCCTACTCCCTACTGCCTACTGCCTACTGCCTACTGCCTACTGCCTCTCTCCTCCCTCCCCCTTTTCAAAATTACAGATTCCTATATTATAATACTGTAGCATTCTATCGGGCTATTTTCATTTACAATTGTATAACCATACCAGATACAACCATGTTTGAATCCCTGCAAAATAAACTCGGCGAAGCGTTTCGACATCTTTCCGGCAAAGCGGTTTTGACCGAATCCAATATGAAAGAGGGTCTGACGATGATCCAGAACGCGCTTCTGGAAGCGGACGCCGGTTACGAAGCCGTCAAGGCGTTTATGGCTCGCATTCAGGAAAAGGCGTTGGGCGAAAAGGTTCTCAAGAGCCTGCGTCCGTCTGACCAACTGGTAAAAATCGTTCACGAAGAACTTATCCAGTTTATGGGGCCGGTTGACAACGACCTCCATCTGAAGCGTTCAGGCGTGTCAGTTATTATGATGTGCGGTTTGCAGGGATCTGGTAAAACGACGACCACAGGCAAGCTGGCGAAAAAACTGAAAATTCGCGGCCGCAAGCCGATGCTGGTTGCCGCCGACCTTCAGCGTCCCGCCGCCGTTCGTCAGCTTCAGGTCTTGGGCGAACAGATCGGCATTCCTGTCTACGCGGAAGAGGGCGAGCAGAACCCGGTCAAAGTCTGTAACGACGCCGTCAAAGAAGCGGAAAAGTCTGACTGCGACGTTCTTATCCTCGACACCGCCGGGCGTCTTCATATTGACGAAGCGCTCATGGACGAGTTGAAAAAAATCGAATCGCAGTGCAATCCTGATCAGGTTTACCTGGTCGTGGACGCCATGACCGGTCAAGACGCGGTCGTCAGCGCCAAGGCGTTTAACGACGCGCTGGCTCTCAACGGGGTTATTCTTACCAAGTTGGACGGCGACGCCCGCGGCGGCGCGGCGCTGTCGATGAAGCACATTTCCGGCGCGCCGATCAAGTTCATGGGCGTTGGCGAGCAGATGGACGCTCTGGAAGAATTCCATCCTGACCGCATGGCAGGGCGAATTCTCGGCATGGGCGACATCCTCACGTTGGTCGAAACGGCTCAGCGTGAATTCGACCAGGACGAACTGCGTCAGCAGGAAGAGCGCATGAAGAAGGGCGAGTTCACCTTCGACGACTTCCGCCGTATGATGAACCAAACCCGTCGGCTCGGCCCGCTGGGCAAGATTTTGGGCATGATCCCCGGCATGGGCGCCATCAAGCAGATGATGGACATGGACGTTGCAGAAAACGAGATGAAAAAGCTCGGCGGAATTATCGATTCCATGACCAAAAAAGAACGCTCCAATCCGGATTTGATTGACAACAGCCGCAAACGACGCATCGCCGCCGGCGCAGGCGTAGGCGTGAATGAAGTCAGCGAAATCTGCAAGCAGTTCGGCGCGATGGCCTCAATTATGAAAAAGATGTCTGGCTTGGGCATGGGCGGGAAGATGCAGGCGATGCAGGAACTGACCCGTCAGATGACAACCAATCCGCAGGCGCGTCTTGCCAAACAAAAGGGCAGCACCGGCAAACGGCTCACCCCGGCGGAACGCGCCAAGCAAAGAAAAGAACTCGAACGAGAACTCAAACGAAAGAGAAGATCGGAAAAATAATTTCGAGTTAGAAAGATTCTGTTATGAAATTACTCCATATCGGCGACGTTGTCGGCAAACCAGGACGAACCATGCTTCAGCGCGGTCTGAAAGGGCTGCGTATTAAATACCAGCTGGATTTGATCTCCGTCAATTCAGAAAACGCTGCGGCTGGCACCGGTTTGACGCCTGAAACGTACAAGGAAATTGTTCAGGCGGGCGCCGACGTCTTGACGATGGGAGACCATATATATAAAAGGAAAGAAATCATCCCGATTCTGGAGCAAAACGACAACATCGTCAAGCCCGCAAACTATCCGCCCGAAGCCCCGGGCAAGACGTACGCTCTGGTTGACCTCCCGCTGGGTCGCCGCGCTGCGGTTATCAGTTTGCAGGGTCGTGTTTTTATGAGTCCGGTCGACTGCCCGTTCCATGCGGCTGACAAAATTCTCAAGCTCTTGCCGCCGGACGTCAAAATTATTCTGGTTGACTTCCATGCGGAGGCGACCAGCGACAAACAGCTCATGGGGCGATACCTCGACGGGCGCGTTACCGCCGTTTTGGGAACGCATACCCACGTCGCCACGGCAGACGAGCAGATTTTCCCAGGCGGGACAGCGTTTCAAACCGACGTCGGTATGACCGGTCCCATGGAAAGCGTCATCGGGCGAAAAATCGACTGCGTCCGCGAAGCCGTCTACACGTTCAAGCCCACCAAATACGAAATCGCAGTTGGAAATCCGCAAATCCACGGCGCAATTGTCGAATTTGACCATATCACCGGGAAAGCGACGGCAATCGAACGCCTTGTCGTTTCCGAATCCGACTTGCCGGAACTGGAACGCCTTGCAGCGCAAGCAACGTACCGATAAATAATGCGGAATTCGGAATGCGGCGGCGAGGCGCCGCTCCCGATCCGCGCTGCCGCGCGTTTGCCAAAAACCGCTCCCGTTGGTTGCTCCGATACCGCCTTTCATCTATTCCCTACTCCCCATTCCCTATTTCCTCTATTTTATCTAATTGGAAAAATCGGAACTTTTTTCGAGAAAAATACAAGATATTGTGCAGTCTTTTATTGACAGCGCC
>JAFZAL010000056.1 GCA_017557195.1 Thermoguttaceae bacterium
ATCGTACGAAGGCGAATACCAGTACGCGTTTCTGTTTTCAGAACAGCCGTGTTCTTTAATGGCGCGAATCGTCGCCGGCAGAACGCGCATTAACGTTCAGCCGCAGTACAAGGTTTTTATCGGCGAGGAAGAAATGCGCCTTGACGTTTCGTGGACGTACAATATCCGGGGAAGTCAGGTGAATTGGCTCGACGTGGATTTGAACGGCTGGCAGCTGAGATCTGTTAAAGACATCGGGCCGGAAACCGCGTTTACGTCCGAATCTCGTGAAGACGGCGGGCGCGTGTCAGCGCGGTTGGCGCAGCCGACAACGGGAAGCGTTACTATGAAGATGACGCTCTACGCCAGCATTGAACCGGGGGCAAATGAGATTTCGTTCAACATGCCTCAGCCGCGCGTCAATTCGCCGGACGAAGAAATTGTCGTTTCTCCGGGAATTCTGTACGTTGTCAGCGCAACCAATGTCGAACTTCATCCGTCGATGGACAAGACGGAAAAACTCGTTAAACAGAATTACACGTCCTCCGAGATGCAAAAAGTGGAGTCGGGCGAACTGTTTTGCTATCGAGTCGACGACGCAGAAGCGCAGTTCAAGTCGAGTTTGACGGTTCTGCCTCAGCAGATTGAAGTTCACAGCGACGCTCACGCCGTTATTAATTCCACGAAATGCACCGTGGAACAGCGCTTTGATTTTTCCGTTTTATACAAACCTGTATCTCAGGCTCTGTTTACCGGTTCAAGCGCGTTGGCGGAAATGACAGATTTGAAGTTTATTCTGGACGGGAAAGAATTAAATTATCGTAAAACGGCAGATAACGGCGATACGCGAATTACCGTAATTATCGACGAGCCTATAATTGGAAGCTTTGTTATTGTTGCAACGTATTCTCTGCCGTTAAGCGAAGAGAACGACGATAATTTGTCGGACGTAAAAGCGCCGCTGATTTCGTACGAAAATCCGGATGCGGAAGGCGACGACAAAATTGTTACATGCAAGTCTTTCCATCTCGGAGTTGAACGCAACAGCGAGTTGATCTCTCTGACCAGCGAAGAACTGGAAACGAAAGAATCCGAAATCAGCGCCGAGCAGTTGGCAATTGAAGAATCTGAAACAAAAGATGAGAGCCAGGACGCGTCTGAGACGTCGGCTTCGGACGGTTCTCCCCAGACGCCCAGTTCTCAGATCACGCCATATTCATGGAGTTTGACGCCTCGCAGTTCACAGGCGCTTTCCCGAAACGCGTCATTGAATATTACAGTCAAACGCCGAACGGGAATGGTGTGGGATTCATTGACGGTAGATCGGGCGTGGGTTCAAACGTGGCTGTCGCCAACGCGCCGACAGGATGCTGCGTCATTCCGGTTTGTTTCGACAAGCCCGTATATTACGCTTATTTTGCCGCCAGAAGTGGATATGGGTTCGTTGGAAATACTTATCGACTCCCATTCGACAGACCAGTTCCGTCCGGAACAGGGACAGCGGCTTGTTATATCCGTTCCCAACGACGGACAGACGCATATTCTCGAAACGAGCTATTATTTTACGCGTCCGTCGCGCGGTTTTAAGAAAGAAAAGATTCAACTGCCGTACATAGAGGAATCCAAATGGACGCGTTGGCTGTACTGGAGTCTTTGCGTTCCGAGCAACGTCCATTTGCTGACTCCTCCATCAACGCTCAATGCAGAGTATTCCTGGCAGCGTCAAGGGCCGTTTTTCCGCCGCAATTCAATTTATGGCTTCGGGGCGTTGGAAGAATGGTCTGGCAGCCGCCATCTTCCGGATCCGCCTCAAGGGGCGAACATTTACCTTTTTAGCGGCTTTGGTCAGATTAATCACGTTGAAGTAGTACTTGTGGATCGCTCCACGCTGGCGGCGGTTTCTTCATTGATTGTATTAATTTTTGGATTGATAATCCTTCATGTTAAGCGTTTGAGACGAATTTGGACGTTGTGCATTCTGACGACGGCTCTGCTGTTTATATCGCTTTGGGCGCCGGAACTCGCCCTGGTTGTGCTGCAGGCGTCCGCTTTGGGATGCGCGTTGCTGGCGCTGTCGTTCATGTTCAGAAAGAAAACTCAAACTGCAGCAATAGAATCCGATTCAACAATCGCTCAAAACGGTTCCACGCGCACTAACCATAGTACGTCCTCGAAATAAATCGTTTTTACGAACAGAAATTGAGCGCCAGTCCAAAGGAGAAAAACGACGCTGTATCGGAAAAACATTTTTATTGAATGAACGCTCGACAAGCTTCCCTGACGTTGAAACGTTTATTAACAGCAATGATTATTCTTGCTGTGGGGGGCGCCATTGTCTTTTCGTCTGCAATTGGAAATGGTCAGACAACAGGAACAAACGAGACGGCGACAAAATCGTCAACCGTAAAGTCCAGCGAAATTGAATCGGGAAACGGGAATTCCAGAACGCCGGATTCGGATGCAAACATTCTTTCCGGAAAGTCAGCGCCGCAGGAGACGTCGAGCGAGTTGACAGCCCCGGTCAGACCGGAAAGAACGCTGTCGATTGGAATTCGGAAGGTGTACGCTCCCGAGTCTCAAGCGCTGCAATGGCCTTTGGGAAATAAAAAGTATACGTATATCAATGCTGAAAAATTTGAATCGACGTACAAGTTATGGAAGGAATTCCTTTCCAATGCGTCGTCCGATTTACATTCAGCGGAATCCACTTCGGACGTCTTTATAGAGTCTGCCCGGTATTATGGAACCATGTCAGAGTCCGGCGACCTGTCCGGCTGGGGCGAATGGAAGGTTCGGGAACTGTCGCTTAACAATGAGCAGTTAGCCGTTGAGAAGCAAGAGATGGGAAACAACGATTCGCGCCCTTTGCTTATTCCCGTTCCATTGAAGATTCTTCTGACGGATTTTGCTTTTTACGACGCCTCTGAGATCAAGGACGATTTGGAAAATATTGGACTGAAAGACGATTCGCCGTCGGCGAGTTTGGATTCCCGTCATACCATCTCGTCCGCCAGTTTTCCTGACGGTCAGACGGCTTTGTTCATTCCCTCCGAAGGGGTGATTCGTTTCCGATGGAGAGCCAGGCGTCTGGAACAAAACGACTTTCAAATTCAATCGTTTGGCAGCGTTGAATCGCGATGGATTATTGACGTTCCATCCGATAAAAAGCTGACGCTGCGATCTGACTCTTTGGATAGCGGAGCAAAGCCGCTGTGCGCCAGTGTAACAAAAGAGGAAAATGAACAGTCCGGTTCATGGCGTTACTCAATTCGCTGGACGGAATCGGAAACCGCGGTTGTTCATATCGGTCCCGCAAACGAAAAAGACCGCTTTGACCGCTTTTACAAGCAGCAGACAACGTATACGTTTTCCCCGTACAGTCTTAAAACTCAGTGCAGCGTTACGTTTGAACCCGATTCCCGCACGTCGCTTCCGCAGGAAATTCCGTTTACCGTTGATCACGATCCCCGCGTTATTTGGGAAGCGACGCTTGACGGTCAACCGGCTGAGCTTCATCTTACGGAAACCGGATACAGCGTTTCGCTGAAAAAATGCAAAACGGATAATCCGCGTCCGGAACTGCTCATAACGTCCCGTTGTCCGCTGGCGGAAGTCCAGCGCGTTCCCATTCCGGAAAGACAACAAGAGGACGCCTCCAAACCGGATTTCTACAAGCTGTCGCTGCCGCGAATTGAATTGCAGTCCGGTCGTTGGCAAAGCGGGACGGCGGTTGTTTATACGCTTCAGTCTCCGCTGTCAATTGAGACAAACAAATGCAGCGTTGTCGAATCCCAACGCGATGCCTCTGGCAGATATCAGACGGTTATCGAACAGGAAAGTTCTGTCGCCGACGTCGTTTTGACAATCGAACCGTTTAAGGAACTGTTTTTTGCGAGAACTCTGACGGTTGTTCAATGGGACGGCTCTCAGGCGTCGTTTATCAGTACGATTGAACTGAAGGCAGAAGAAGGACGATTGTATTCTCTTACCGCCGAATTGCCGGAAGGACTGACTATTGATCAGGCGACGTCAGAGGATCAGCCTGACATTATCGAGGACTGGGAAGTCTACTCCGACGCTGACAATCCCTCCAAACGGACGCTGACGATTTACCTTCGCAAAAGCCTTTGTCCTGAGCGGAGTCTGGAGCTGAATATTCGTTCACATGCCATTGCCGACTGGGGCAAGCCGGTTGAATTGAACCGTTTGGCGCCGATTGTCTTTGATCGTGTAGAATCGAGCGCTCAAATTCTTTTCGTCAACGTAGCGCTTAATCAGCGTTTTACTGTTGGAGAACGCGTGTTGTATTCTCCGGAACAGGGAACAAGAGACGTCGGGGGTTCTAACGAATCCGCGATTCCAGAACTTCCAAGAGGGATTGAATGTTCGCCGCATACGTCGCCTGCAAACGGATCGGGAACAGGACGTCTTGACGCATACGAATTCTGCATCAATTTGGAGATGTGGGGTAATTGTCTGGCGTCGCTTGAGCCGGTTCAAAGCGATTATGCTGTCGACGCCAGGACGACGATTTGGGTCGATAAAAACAGCATGGAAGAAAAAATCGATCTGACGTTTTCGGGAGAGCGTTCTCATCTGAGTCAGTTCCGTTTTTCGTATGGCCATTCGTCGGACGCCTCGTGCGCCTGGCAGGGCACGCTGGTTTGGTCCAGCAATCGATACAAAGTCAACGTTGAACCGGTCGAAGGAAACGTCTATTCGATTGAAATCCCGCGGAACGTTTCCAGCCCGTTTACAGTGTCGATGTCACGAAAAATTGACTGGAATCAACAGCGCGCTTTTGAGGTTTTGGGGTCAAATGACTGCTCCCGTCTGACGTCGACTGTCAGCGTTTTTTCCAGATCGCCGCGTTTATTCGACATTCATGCGTATGGAATGAAGTTTGTCAAGAGCGCATCAGACAACAACGTCGATTTTACAATCGGAACGTACGAATACGATTTGAGAAGCGAGTCTGCGTCCAACTCCCCTTCAGACGACAACGCTTCGGAACCGCCCCGGATAGAACTTTCCGTCTGCAAAGCTCCGCAGTCAGACGTTTCCATTTGGGCGTGGAATCAGCTTGTTGAAGAACGGCATTTTGCCAGCGGAAACGTGCTGACGTCAGCGCAGTGGACGATTGAAAACCGTTTCCCGTCACAGGATAGCGCTCATACGCCCGATGCGTCCAATACGCGTTTGAAAATCACTCTGCCGTCAGACGCGTCTGACAATTCCCGTTCCCGTCCGTTTTTAACGGGCGTTCGAATTGATAACGAATCCGTCAGCGGAGAGAATATAATCAAAGAATCAGAGAATACATTTGTGATTTTCTTGCCGCCCAAAAAGAAACTGTTTGTTTTGACCGTTCAATGGACGTGTTTTGACAAACCGTTAAAAACCGGCGCGTCGTTTCGCCCTCAAAAGCCGGTTTTGGATATTGACGTACTTCAGTCAAGCTGGAATTTGTATTATCCGACGTCGTATCGCCGCTTGAATTCGTATTTGTCTTCAGACCCTACGGTTGACGGCTGGTTGGAACGCATTTTCGGACCGCTGCTTCGCCGCGATTCCGTTGCGATTATGAGTATCGTTTCGCAAATCTGGGATGACGATCAGGTCGGCGCTCAGAACCAGGAAGCCAAAAACAAACTGCCTGATAATAACGAATCAGAGTTGAAGAATCAATCGGTATCGGTTAATTCAAAAGCGGATTCCAATTCAACGTTTCCCGTTCCTTACACCCTTTCCGGTCACGCCGCCTGGAACTGCTGTCAGTTTGAGGGACGCGACGCGCCTAAGATAATCCGGATTATTCGCGGCGAGGTCAGCGAATGCATCCGATGGACGTTTTTTATTTTAACCGTTTCTGCAATCTTGACGCTGTATTTCAAGCTCAGCGGAAAGAACGCTGTCAAAAACGAGCAGGAAGAATCGTCCAGCCAAATTGCTTTAGAGCGTTCGCACAGCAGTAAACTGGAACAGGATATTCTCAATAACGAGTCAGAGAAACAGGACGTAAGCCATGGAAGCTTTTTGGAGAATTCTCGCGTTAAACTGGAACAGCTTATCCGTTTGGGAAACGAGACGATAAGCAAGTCCTCGTGGGGATTCCGCCGCTGGATTTGCGCTTTTGGAGGCGTATGCCTTATTTTGTCTCAGGCGCTTCCCTGGTTTTTATCGCTGCCGTTTTCAGGGGCTATGTTGGGAACAATTATCTGTCTGCTTGTGCTGGCAGTTCCTCCCAAAAGCGATCAGTTCAACAACGGCGACGAGTCAAACTCCGCCAGCGGCGGCATGTCGGCAATTTCCCTGTCGACTCGCGTTTCCCATTTGGTTTCCCGATTTTTTATCCTGATCTTTTTATTGGCGCTGCCGCCAGTTTTGGGGCAGTCGCCCGTCATGCCGCCGCCAGATTCCCGCTTTGTTGGACCTGGCGCTCTGGAACGCAGAGATTACGAAATCTTTATTCCGGTCGATCAGCAGAATCGTCCGAAAAGCGGTTATTACGTTCCGCAGGAACTGCTCGATTTGATGAAGACAAGAGAAAACCGTTCTCCGGAGCGGTCCTGGATTGTTTGCCGAACGCAGTATTATGGAAAGCTCTTCCAGCGTCCCAAACAAACGGAATCCGGCTTGTGGAACTGTGCCATCGAAATTGAAACGCTGGTTCCTAACGCGGCGGTTGACCTGCCGATTCAGCTTCAGGAAACCATTTCGATAACCTCCAGCATCTCGGTCAGCCGCGGGAAAATTCTCAAGTCGTCAACTGCGGCGGCTGACGCTGAGAATTCGGAATCGACAAAATCAGATGACCTGTATTGGAGCTGGGAGAAGCTCGACAGTCAGACGGTTTTGCAATGGAACCTTCAAAAGAAACGCTGGGAAATTCGGCTTTCTCAACCGGGACGTTATCTGATTGAAGTTGATTTTCAACCGACAATTGTTACATCAGACGGCAAAAACGAGATATCGTTCTCGATTTTGGAATGCGTCAATTCAACGTTTGAACTGCTGGTTCCGGAATCCGTTACCGGCCTGGAGTTTCCAGGCGTTTACGGCGGCGTGACAGAATCGACGCCAACGATGAAGATACCGGATCCTTCTATGCCGACTCAGCCGGGATTGAAGCTCAAACGCGTTGAACTCGGCGCGGTTAAACAGCTGGTCGTTCGTTGGAATGCGGGCGGATTCCTTTCAGACGGCCCCATTTACGACGTTGACACAATGTCCTGGTGGAATGTCAAACCGGATAAAGTTGACGTAAAAATCAAGTACAATATTAAAGTCGTATCGGGGTCAGTATCCTCTCTTGTTATCAATACCGACGAACGTCTTGTTTTGTCAAGCGGCAGCGAAGAATCAGGGAATAAGGAGCAGAAAACAGGGAATAAAGAACCAAAAGCTGAGAAAAAGGAACCGGATACAGGGAATAAGGAACAGGAAACAGGGAACGGCGCTTCGCCGGAGACGAATTCAGTTTCTGGCTCGCAAAACGGCGGTGAGGCGAACCGTCCGCAATCGGGCATTCCGTTTTCCGTTATTTTCAATCCGGATAATCCCGGTTTTATTACGGTGGAATTTGACAGCCCGATTACGTCTCAAGCGTCTTTCGAATTGCATTTTACCTGGAAAGACGCAGTAGGCGTTGGACGTCTTCAGTTCCCGTCAACGTCTGTTGACTCGAGCCGTTCCGGTCAGAGATCGCTGGCTTTTACGTTCGATCCCAGATTGCAGTACGAATGCGTTTCTGATTCCCTGACGCCGATGTCGGCTCAATCGTTTTTCGAACTGTGGCGAGGCTTTCAAAAAGGCTCTGCTAATAACAAAACGCTTCCGACAGAGCGATCGCCCCTTGGCTCTGTTCCGGATTCCGTTTCCATAGATTTGCCAGATCTGGATCCGACTGTGAATCCTGTTCCGCTGCCCCCGCCGCCTCAAATTGTCGATACGGCGCCAACGGTTGCGTACGATTTGAACCTTTCCCGAAGAAAAGTTGATTCTTCCGGCGTTATGGACAGCGTTGTTATGAACGTTCAGCGAACCAAAGCGACGTCGGAAGGAACGGCTGAAGCGTTTGTGCTGGTTGATTACGATCGTCTGTTATGGCAAATTAAGTGGACGATAGATATAACTCGCGGTCAATGCAGCGGATACAGCGCCGTACTGCCTGATTCGTTTAGCAAGCCGGAAAATCATTTGTCAATTTCTTCCGCATCTGTCATAACGTTCAACAATGCTAAAGATAAATCGTTTTCGGCGTCCGCCTGCATTGAGGGGAACGAACTCAACCTGTATTGGGGAACCCCTGTTGAAGGGAAATGCCAGATCATTGTAACAGGGGAAATTCGTCCGAAGTTTGAAAGCGAAAATCCAGAGTCTTTGCGGACAATCAACTTTGATTTCCCGCAGATCAAAACGCTCAACGTTACTCAATACAAACTGGCGTTTGGACGAACGGACAACTGTATCGTCAAAACGGTTTTTGACAAACCAACGTCCAAAACCGTTGTTTGGATTCAGGCGGAGCTGTCTGTCGAAACCCCATTCCCCAGCCGAAATCAGCGACTGCAGGAAACCTGGCAGACGACCATAAACGATACCAGCAAAAAACCGTGCGCTCTGGCTTTGGAAATCCAGAAGAATGAAGTTGACGCTGCTATTGACGGCTCTGTAAAGCTGGTTCAGGAGAACATTCCCGCTCTTGTTCTCACAGGACGCGTCAAAGTAAACCATGGAATTCTGGACGAGTTTCTGCTTGACGTTCCCGAGAATTGCTCTGCTCCCATTTCGCCCAAAACGACGCTCCAATGCCAGCAGGACGCGCTGTCAATTACGCAGAGACGTTACATTTTGCGCCCTCTTTCTCCTTTTGCGTCAGATTCCGAATTTGAACTGACGATTCCGCTCAAGAAATCGACGTCCGGGATTTGGAAGCTGGAAAAGCAGGACGCCTTGTTGTGGTCAATTGTTCGTTCAGACGAAGGACGTCAAACAGACGTTGAGCCGCAGACAGAACCGACCAGCGCCGATCAAGCGTCGTCAGACAAACCCGCCGCGCCGTCTGAAGGCGCCCGTCCGGCGACTTCCGAAACAAAGGTTTTTGGTTTGAAAATGTTCGTCAAACCAATTAGCGAGGCGGAGTATTGCGCCTCGGCAGAATTCTCCTGCGCTGTGTCTGGCGTTGACTCCATTCTTGTTCGGCTTCCAGAAAGAAGCAAAATGC
The DNA here is from genome assembly GCA_017557195.1 of Thermoguttaceae bacterium. Taxonomy (GTDB): domain Bacteria; phylum Planctomycetota; class Planctomycetia; order Pirellulales; family Thermoguttaceae; genus RUG11551. The sequence goes on from JAFZAL010000056.1 coordinate 9,206, forward strand.
TCAACGTTCAGATTGATCAGCGTTCTGTTCGATGGACAGAAAATAAATCTGGCGAGACGCTTATTCCGATGTTTACAGAAAACTCTCCTGTTGACGTCAGAATTGTTTACACGTCGGCGTTGAATCGAACTCTGTATACAGACCCGATGAAATTCGAGCCGCCAACGATAGAAAACGCCCAGCAGCCGGAAATATTATGGTCGGTTTCGCCCTGGAAAAACCTCAACCATTCAGACCCGGGCGCTGTAAGAACGACTTCATTTATTAACAAACAGATTTGGCTCATCAACGATTTGAGCAGCCAGCTACTGTATCTTCAGCAAACCGCAGGCGATATTTCTCCTGACGCCGCAGAGCGTTTGTCTGTCAAGCTGAATGAAATTGAATCTCAGCTTAAACAGTATGAACACAGAGATGAGAAGTCAAAGACGCGAATGAATCTCGGAATTCGGACTCCCAATTCTGATTATATCCGCCGTTCCAATTTGACGGCGACAGAAACCGGCGCCATTCGTTTGGCGATGCAAAACGTACTCCGTCTTCGCGAGGCTCTTAACGAGAACCCGTTCAAAAAAGAGATGCAAAACAGGGATGGGAAGAAGCAAGAGTTGAATCCCAATTACAGCGCAGCAGTTCAGAATACAGAATTGTTCTCCCTGTTGTCCTCGAACGCTTCTCCGCTGGTTGGAACGAGCGATCCGGGAACGGCGTTTGTCCTAGCGTATTCCCTTCCGCCGGCAGCCGCCCCGTCAGCGTCGATTTGGCAAATGTTGTCCCTGCTGTTTGTCCCGATATTAATCTGGCTGGCGTTCTTCCCGCCGGAAGCGTTTGTATTATGGCGACCCGCGTTTGTCCTTGGCTGCCTGAGCATAATTTGGCTGCTTTGTTTCAACCTTTATGGAATCGCCGTCTTGCTGTTTATCGCCGCGGTGTTTGACGCATTGAACAAATTCCGACAACGGTCCAAGCCCAATATTATCCCCTTGAGCGTGAGATAACGTTTGCTGGAACGGCTATTTGATTTTGAAATCAGAAAGATCAATGCGGGTTTTGGAAATAGCCTTTGGCTTTTGAGCTTTTGAATCGTCGGAGTTTTCGGATTTGTTATCCGAGTCTGACGCGTCGTTGTTTTCAGGCGTTTCAGACGGCTGAGAATTGTGACTGGCGGAAACGGAAGTTAATGGCGTTTTGTCTTCGGCGTTAACAGCGCGAAGAAATGTGATGTTGATTTTATCGCCTGGCTTGTAACGAGTCAAAAGACGATTGAGCTCCGACAGATTTTCTGGACGAAAGCCGGCGATTTTACCAATGATGTCGCCAACTTGAATCTTGTGTTCCATTTTGTCAAATCGTTCAGCGTTGATGTCTGTAATAACAAAGGCGTAAGACGATTTTAGTTCGCAGTTTTTGAATTCTTCCGGAGTAAGTTCTCGAACTTTCAATCCGATTTTTGACCACAACGCATCGTTGACGTCCGGCGCGTTCCATTTATCCAGCGTGAATGTAACAGTCCGTTTGCCGTTATCCGGATTGCCGTCTTTCTGCTCATTCTCGTTTCGGACGGTCAGTTCAACGCTCTGTTCTGGTTGAAATTTCTCTTCGAGATTCAAATACGAAACAATGCCGTCAACTGGCGTTCCGTTGACGGACAGAATAAAGTCGCCTTTTTTCAGCCCGGCCTTGGCGGCGGGAGATTCGTCGTCAAGATTGTCAACATAAACGCCGCCGTTTTTGAGCGTAATTTCAAAACCGCGAACGAACCCGTTGCGATGAGGGTAATCGAAAAGCGCAGGCAGCTTTCTCAAAATCTCTTGGGCTGAAACGCCAAAAGCAATGTTGTCTGACCCGCCTCGACGAGACGTTGTCAGGGCAACGACCTTGCCGTCGATGTTAAACCAGGGACCGCCAGAGGAACCGGGATTGATGCTCATGTCTGTCTGGAGAAGATTGTCAACCGTAACGTTGATGTCCGACAGCAGAGATCTTCGTCCCGCCGCGCTGATTATTCCCTGCGTGCAGGTGTATTTTAATCCGTGCGGATGGCTGATGGACGTAATTGGCTCTCCGACTTCAATTTCAGCGTCTTCCTTGAACGTAACCGCTTTGACCGGTTCTTTGGGGTCGATTTTAAGCAGCGCCAGGTCTTCTTCCAGCATAAACCCAACCACTTGAGCGTTGTACCGGACGGAATTGCGGAGTTCCACAACCGCCGATACGGATTTATAAACTCCGTGAGCGTTGGTGATGATATATCCGGTGTCGGTAATGAAGAATCCGGTCCCAATGGAATCCGTTGATTTTTGGTTTGGAAGAATAAAGAACTCTTTCAGTTCCTTTCTCTTGGGATCTGAAAATTCGCCAGTTACGTAAACGACCGCGTCGGCGTACTGCTTATAGGCCTGGGCTGAGAATTCATATTGAAAACGTTTCAGATCCGAGTCGGAAAATTGAGCTTGAGTCGCGGACGTCTGAAAGATAAGCAGCAGAAAAACAGAGAAAAGAATAATCGGGATTTGAATAGCGGAATATGCGGCGGGGTGTTTAATGCTGCTTTTCATGTTAAATATGGGGTTGATATATTTTAATTAGTAATTTGGCGCATGGGCTAACATCTACTGCCTACTGCCTCTTGCCTACTGCCTTATTTTACGCCTTTTGTCCAGTCCGTCAACCCCCCTATGAAGGAGTGGAGGGACGTCTGGGGGCGTTCAAAATTGGAGGGACTGAAAAGTTGTCTCCCTCCCCGGGACGGGATTCGACTTTCCTGTTTATCTACTTTTGCGACCCCGGATTTTGCTCATTCCCCCAAATGTGTTTATGCTGCACGCTGATTGATATAGCGTTTAATTATAATAGGAATAGGTAGCGCCGTGCTCTTTGAGACAATGAAACATTTCCCAGTCTTTATTATCGGCAGCATAATCCAAGACCGTCTTTGAATCTTCATCTTTTGCGTTGACGTCTGAACCATGTTCCACCAGCCATTTAACCATTTCCTGATTACCGCTCTTGACGGCATGATGTAAGACCGTATTACCTCTGTCATCTTTTGCGTTGACGTCTGCGCCTTGTTCTACCAGCCATTGAACCACCTCCAGATTACAGCTACCGTTCCCGGCGACATAATGCATGACCGACCAGGCGTCATTGTCTTTTACGTTGACATCCAGACCTTGTTCTACCAACCATTGAACCATTTCCAGATAACCGTTCTCGGCGGCAGCATGCAAGACCGTCCAGCCGTCATTGTCTTTTGCGTTGACGTTCAAACCTTGTTCCACCAGCCATTTAACCATTTCCAGATTACCGCTTATGGCGGCAGTATGCAAGACCGTCCAGCCGCTATTGTCTTTTACATTGACGTCCAGACCTTGTTCCGCTAGCCATTGAACAAGTTCCAGATTACCGCTTTGGGCGGCAACGTGCAAGACTGTTCGACCTCCATTGTTTTTTGTGTTGATGTCTGCGCCATGTTCTACGAGCGCTTTAACCTGTTCCAAATTGCCGCGTTCTGCAGCTTCAAATAGATTATTTATCGTCATAGTTGATAACTATAAAATGGTTGATGGTTTATAAATCAAAATCAGGGAATTGCGTATATTGTTGAAGTTTCTTTCCAAATACTCGCTGATAATCTGGTCTTGCAGCAACCTCATTCTTTTAATTGGACGCTCATTTATAATTTGACAGTGAAATTAGACAGTAATAACAACGGTATTCAAAAATTTTTAAAAAATTTGAAATACGGAATCATAAACGTTTCACAGTATTATTACACATTCTTAAATCATATTCAAGGGGGAGAGGGGAATATTGGAAAAAAGAGGCGCCCTCAAAATTGGAGAGGGTGAAATCATGAAATAAAATGGGTAAACGCTGGTTGCGAATTTTCTCTTGACAGCTTGTTAATAAATAGGTATATAACCAGTTAATGAATTGGATATTTAGAATCCTGTTGTTGTCAATATTCGCAGCGTTGATTGCGACGGGGTGCAGTCATCTGTCGATATTTCATAATCCGGATAACGGTAAAGTTGACCCGGCAGATATGCTTCCGCCCATTAAAGCGTCGTCGGATTCGGTTGGCGTAGAGATATTCTTTATTCGTCGAAGCGTAACGAATGTTGATTCTGCCAAAGAACTTTGGGAAAACGTTTCGGAACTGCCGTTTTCGGAGCAGACGCGTCATCAGATGCGGCTCAACGGGTTCCGGTTTGGCGTTTTGGGGTCGGCGCAGACTACGGCTTTGATTGATATGCTCAATCTGGTAAATCCGGGGTCGCACGCCCACGTCGATTCCTGGGAAGAAGCCATTCAGTTTGACAAAGACGAAAAAGTTATGCGCCGGTACGTTGAACTGAAATCCGGTCAGCCGGCGGAAGCGTTGGCGTCAGACGTCTACGATAATTTAACCGTTCTCCAAAAGACTGACGATTCGTTGGGCGGAGAATCGTTTCAACAGGCGCAGTGCGTTTTCAGAATTAACTCGTCGCCGCGTCCGGACAACGCCATCGATTTAACCATTTTGCCGGAAATTCAGTACGGTCCTCAGCGTCAGCAATATGTATACGAACAGGGCGCGGTCCGGATGGAATTCGGACGAAACCGAAAGACGTTTGAATCGCTTCAGATGAAAGTCAAGCTCAAACCCGGCGAGATGGTTGTGCTGTCGTGTCAGCCGGAACAGTCGGCGTCTTTGGGTTCTCAGTTCTTTACAGACGCCGCCATTCGCGGGGATTTTCAAAAGATCATGATTCTTCGTCTGGCGAAACTGCGTAACGACCCGCTGTTCCCTGAAAACGGCGTTAAACAATCGGATTGCGTCAACGAACCAATCGTAAAAGCAAAAGCGCCGGAACGAATTGAACCTGTCGTCCTTGATATTGAATCCAAAGAGGAAGAGAAAGAGGAAGAAGAGGCGAGGCAGTAGGCAGTAGGCAGTAGAGTGCTTAGTGCTTAGTGCTTAGGACGCAAGCGTTGTTCTCACTATGCACTATGCACTATGCACTATGCACTATCCGTCTACTGCCTTTGAATCAGTACGACCGCGCGTAGATAACGTCCATGGTCGCGGGTTTGCCGGACAGCAGGCAGACGCCTTCCGTTCCACTCTGATCAAACGGAATGCAGCGAATCGTGATTCGCATAGACTTCATCTTTTCTTCCGTCGCCGGGTCGCCAGACCATTTGCCACGAACGAAGCAGACCGGGTTCGGGTTGTCTTCCAGCCACGCGTTTTGAGCGGTGAAGTATTCTTCCAGCTGTTCCGGCGTTGTGATGTCGGTGCGAATATGGGTGTGAAGCTGATTGTTGGCTTTGTCGAACATCGCCTTTTGGATTCCCGCCAGACGTTCTTCGATATTGGCGGCGAAATCGTCAATAGAAACGATTTGCTTGCCTTCCGGCGTTCCGAAATGGATACGGGTTTTGATCATCGCGCCCTGTTTTTCGATGTCGCGCGGACCGACTTCGCAGATAATCGGCGCGCCCTTGCGAATCCATTCCCAGTTCTTGTCGACGGATTCCTTGGCGCGGTCGTCCAGCCGGACGCGAACGCGTTCGCCCATAAACGTTTTGTCTTTGAGCAGGTCGTAAATCTTCTGAGCGTATTCGAGAATCTCGCCCTTCTTGTCCTTGTTTTTGATAATCGGGACGATAACAATCTGATACGGAGCCAAAGCCGGGGGAACGACCATGCCCTCGTCGTCGGCGTGAGTCATAATCAAGCCGCCGATAAGTCGGGTGGAAACGCCCCACGACGTCGTATAAGCGTATTCCAGTTTGCCTTCCGCCGACTGGAATTTGATGTCCGCCGATTTGGCGAAGTTCTGTCCGAGGAAGTGTGACGTGCCCGCCTGGAGCGCGCGGCCGTCCTGCATCATGGCTTCAATGCAGTACGTATCGATAGCGCCGGGGAACTTCTCGTGTTCCGGCTTGCGCCCTTGCAAAACCGGCATTGCCATGCAATTCTCGACGAATTCCGCGTAGACGCCCAGCATCTTCTTCGTTTCTTCTTCCGCTTCTTCGTAACTGGCGTGAGCGGTGTGACCTTCCTGCCACAGGAATTCTCGCGTGCGGAGGAAGATTCGCGGACGCATTTCCCATCGAACGACGTTTGCCCACTGGTTGACCAGAACCGGCAGATCGCGATAGGATTCAATCCACTTGGAGAACGCGTCGGCGATAATCGTTTCTGACGTCGGACGAACGACCAGCGGTTCTTCCAGCGGACTGGCGGGAACGAGCTTGCCGTCCTGCTGAGTCAGTCGGCTGTGCGTAACAACCGCCATTTCCTTGGCAAATCCTTCGACGTGATCCGCCTCTTTCTGGAAGAAACTCAGTGGGATAAAGAGCGGGAAATAGCAGTTTTCGTGCCCCGTCGCCTTGAACCGGTCGTCGAGAAGCCGCTGAATGCGTTCCCATATTCCGTATCCCCATGCCTTGATAACCATACAGCCCGGCGACGCGGAAATTTCCGCCATATCGGAAGCCTGAATAACGTTTTGATACCATTCCGGATAATTCGTTTTGCGAGTGTTTTTAAGAGCCATGGGGTTTAAGGGGGTTAAAGTGAAGTATTTTTGTGAACCGCGCAGGCGGCTTCTTCTTTTTTTATATCCCAGAGTTTACTATATTTATAAGAAAAGTCAAGTAAGAGGAGGGGGACAATAAAAAGGAGACGAGCAATGGGGGGAAACCTGCGGGTGTACGACCAATAAATAATGAGTGAAAAAGTGTTTTGGGGCGTTTAACCCGTTCGCTGACGTTCCCCGCTTACGTATCATTTTGCCTATCGTGAAATTTCTCATTATTAATTACGGATTCTTTCCACCCCTCCCCCTTGTAGAAATCGATAAAAAAGGTTTAATAACAGAAACATACCGGTATATTTAACAGGTTGAGCAGAGAAAAATAATTCGTTGTTTTAATCTGCTGGCTTGTGATGTTTTATTTTCAATTATCTAACCTTACCTTTAGGAGTTTTTCAGTGGCTGATCGAAATTTCGTAATGTCCGATGGAAACGAAGCGGCGGCGCACGTAGCGCATTTGTGCTGCGAAGTTATGGCAATTTACCCGATTACCCCGTCCAGCACGATGGGCGAATGGGCTGACGAATGGGCGGCTCAGGGCAAGAAGAATATTTTTGGCGTAGTTCCTCACGTCATTGAAATGCAGTCCGAAGCGGGCGCGGCAGGCGCTGTTCACGGTTCTCTTTCCGCCGGCGCTTTGACCTGCACGTTCACCGCGTCTCAGGGCTTGTTGCTGATGATTCCGAACATGTTCAAAATCGCTGGCGAACTCACCCCCACGGTTTTCCATGTTTCCGCCCGTACGGTTGCGGCTCACGCTCTTTCGATTTTCGGCGACCATTCCGACGTTATGGCTTGCCGTATGTGCGGCTGGGCTATGCTGGCTGGCACAAGCGTTCAGGAAGCGCAGGATATGGCGATGATCGCTCACAGCGCCACGCTCAAAGCCCGCGTTCCGTTCCTTCACTTCTTTGACGGGTTCCGCATTTCTCACGAAATCAACTCGATGGAAAAGATTACCGAAGATCAGGTCAAGGCGATGATTCCTCTCGATTTGGTCAACGCTCACCGTCAGCGCGGTATGAACCCCAACAATCCGACCGTTCGCGGCACCGCTCAGAACCCGGACGTTTACTTCCAGGCTCGCGAAGGATGCAACAAGTACTATGACGCCGTTCCGGCTATCGTTCAGGAAACGATGGACAAGTTCGCCGAAGTTACCGGCCGCAAGTACAATCTGTTTGATTACGTTGGATGCCCTGACGCTGAAAACATCGTCGTCTGCATGGGATCCGGCTGCGGCATTGTTGAAGAAGCGATTGAACGTCTTAACAAAGAAGGCGAAAAAATCGGTTTGGTCAAAGTTCATCTGTTCCGTCCGTTCTGTGGCAAAGCCCTTTCCGACGCCATTCCGGCGACCGTCAAGCAGATTGCCGTTTTGGACAGAACCAAGGAAGCTGGCGCGTTGGGCGAACCTCTGTATCAGGACGTCGTTACCGCTCTGGTCGAAGCCAAGCGCAGCGACATCAAAGTTTACGGCGGACGCTATGGCTTGTCCTCCAAGGACTTCACCCCGGCTCAGGCGAAGGCTGTCTTTGACGCCATGAAAGCCGGAACCCTTTGCTCTTGCAAGAAGTTCACCGTCGGCATCGAAGACGACGTTACCGGTCTGTCTCTGCCGTACGACCCGACCTGGAGCACCGAAGCGGACGACGTTACCCGCGCTCTGTTCTACGGCTTGGGATCTGACGGAACCGTCGGAGCCAACAAGAACTCCGCCAAGATTGTCGGTACCTACACCAACCTGTACTCTCAGGGATACTTTGAATACGACTCCAAGAAAGCCGGTTCTGTTACGAAGTCACACCTTCGTTTCAGCCCGCGCCCGATCAAGGGATCTTACTTCGTTTCCAGCGCGACGTTCATCGGCTGCCACCAGTGGCAGTTCATCGAACAGGTCGACATGCTTTCCAAACTTCAGGAAGGCGGCACGTTCCTGCTCAACAGCCAGTACGGCCCGGACGAAGTTTGGGATCATCTGCCCATCCAGGTTCAGGAAGACCTGATTGCCAAGAAAGCCAAGTTCTACGTTATCGACGCTGCTAAAGTCGGTATCGAAACCGGCATGGGATCTCGCGTCAACACGATTCTTCAGACCTGCTTCTTCGCTCTGGCGAAAGTTGGTGGAATGTCTGCTGACGAAGCGATTGCTCACATTAAAGACTCCATTCAGAAGACCTACGGCAAGAAGGGCCCGGCTGTTGTCGAAAAGAACTTCAAGGCTGTCGACGCCGCGTTGGCCGCTCTATTTGAAGTCAAGGTTCCGGAAACGGCAACCTCCAAGATCGTCCGCAACGCCGACTTCCCGGAAACCGCTCCGGAATTCGTCCGCAACGTTCTGGGCGTTATCAACAAAGGCGAAGGCGACAAGCTCCCGGTTTCCGCCATGCCTGCTGACGGCGTTTTCCCGACTGCCACGACGCAGTACGAAAAACGTTCAATCGCTCACGACATCCCGATTTGGAATCCCGACGCCTGTACGCAGTGCGGATTCTGCTCGCTGGTTTGCCCGCACGCCGCCATTCGTATGAAGGTTTACGACGCCGATAAACTGGCTGACGCTCCGGCTGGATTCAAATCCGCTGACGCGAAGGGCAAGGATTACGCCGGCATGAAAGCGACCGTTCAGGTCTTCCCGGAAGACTGCACCGGCTGCGGTCTGTGCGTTGGATTCTGCCCGGCTGCCGCCAAGGGCGCCATCACGATGAAGAACAAGATCGAAAACATGGACGTCGAAAAGCCCAACTGCGATTACTTCTTCAATCAGATTCCGGATATTGACCGCGCCAAGGTCAATGCGGACTCCGTCAAGGGATCTCAGTTGCTTCGTCCTCTGTTTGAATTCTCCGGCTGCTGCGCCGGCTGCGGTGAAACCCAGTACGTCAAACTGGTTACCCAGTTCTTTGGCGATCGTCTGATGATTGGAAACGCGACTGGCTGTTCGTCCATTTACGGCGGCAACCCGCCGACCACTCCGTACGCCAAAAACGCTGACGGACAAGGTCCCGCCTGGTCGAACTCTCTGTTTGAAGACAACGCCGAATTCGGCTTGGGAATTCGTTCCGCCTGCGATCAGCAGAAAGAATACGCTGAATTCCTGCTCAAGGGCGCGGCTGACAAACTCGGAGAAGATTTCGTCAACGAAATGCTCGCCAACCCGCAGAGAACGGAAGAAGAAATCGCCAAACAGCGCAAGCTGGTTGCCGAACTGAAAGCCAAGCTTGCTGGCGTTGACTGCGATTGCGCTCGCGCTCTGCTCAACGTTGCCGACAACCTGATTCGTCGTTCCGTCTGGTGCTTCGGCGGCGACGGTTGGGCTTACGACATCGGCTACGGCGGATTGGATCACGTCCTCGCCTCCGGCAAAGACGTCAACATCATGGTTCTCGATACGGAAGTTTACTCCAACACTGGAGGACAGGCGTCCAAGTCCACCCCGATCGGAGCTGTTGCGAAGTTCGCCGCCGCTGGCAAGAAGTCCGGCAAGAAAGACCTCGGCATGATGATTTCCACCTACGGCAACGTCTTCGTCGCCCAGATTTCAATCGGCGCCAACCCGAATCACGCCATCAAGATGATTCGCGCCGCTGAAGCCTACAACGGTCCGTCCTTGATCATTTGCTACAGCCACTGCATCAACCACGGCATCAACATGCTCGAAGGTCTCAACCTTCAGAAGGAAGCCGTCAAGTGCGGTTACTGGCCGCTGTATCACTTCGATCCTCGCGACGGCAAGGACGCGTTCCATCTGGACAGCAAGGCTCCGGAAGGCGAATACAAAGACTTCGCCATGAAGCAGAACCGATTCGCCGTTCTGGCTCGATCCAAGCCGGAAGCTTCCGAAGAATTCATGAAGGAAGCGGCGGAAGGCATTATCAACCGCTACAACTACTACGATCAGCTTCAGAAAGTCAATCGCGTAGAAGACTAAGATTAACCGTAATCAGCAAGGCGTGAAACGCTCGCGCCTGCTGGTTGACAGACTAACTCAAACTGCGAAACAGAGTGTTTTCTGTTTCGCGGTTTTTGAAGTTAGAGCAAGAACAAATAAAAGACAGCGCATCAATCGGACTGCCTTGAAACAACGTTCTTTTTTTATTTTTCTTTCTATCTTGGCTGGAAAGAATTGAGAGCGTTCCGATTTACAAAGAAAATCAGTAAAATCTGTTTTTAAAAAATTCAGAGCTTTTACGATTTTTACTCTGTAAACGGTATTACAATCTTTTGGAAAATCAGTTATAATAAACATAGATTCAGTTATCATACACATAGTTTATTAAATACATGGGAATTCTAAAAAAGGAGTTAAGCATTCAGCGTTTGGACGCAGCGGTCTGTAATTAACTAAATTCGCTATTTACAACCTTTGTTCAAGACGCGCTTTTTAGAAGTTTCCGATATAGAGTGAAAATATTTGGAGTGAACTCAATGCTTAAATTAGCGGAGCTTAAATATTCGATTCCTCAACGAAAAGGATTTACGCTGGTGGAATTGCTGGTAGTTATCGCGATTATCGCGGTTCTGGTTGGCTTGTTGATTCCAGCAGTGCAGGCCGCCCGGGAGTCGGCTCGTCAGATGAAATGTAAAAACAACCTCAAGCAGATAGGATTGGGATTTCAAAGCCATCATCAAGCCAACGAGGTCTGGCCTGCCAGCGGCTGGGGATACGGCTGGATGGGCGACCCGAACATGGGGCACAGTCGGCGTCAGCCCGGCGGATGGATGTACAATATTCTGCCGTATGCCGACTACACGAATTTGTGGGAACTCGGTTTGAACGTGGGAACTACCTATACGGACGGCAATCGTCAGAATTGTATCGGCGAGTTGAACCGCACCCCGACAAATTTCATGAACTGTCCGAGTCGGCGTCCGAATAAACCGTATACCAACTATGCCAAGCAGACTACGTACAATGCGGCTGCTCAGTCGGTTCATGCCCGAGCGGACTACGCCGTTAACGGCGGGAATTACGTCAACCCTCAGATGACGGTTGATTTGCCCAGCTGCGCCGGTTCCAGTTCGGGGATTTATTCAAATCCTTCTTCCGCCAAATGGAATGATTTGGATAAAAACTGCGGCGATATGGGCAACGACCGCAACTCCGGCATTTCCTACGTCGCGTCTCAGTATTCAGATGCCGAAGTCAAAGACGGATTGAGCAACACGCTGTGTGTTGGGGAGAAGTATCTTCCGATTAACGACTATTACGATGGAACAAACGGCTGTGACAACGGCCCGGCGTATCAGGGCTACGACTGGGATACAACTCGTTGGGGACCGGCGTTTGAGTTAAAGGATTCTGGCAAGCGTCCTGTTCCGGACAATATTAAACTGGATGGAAATTTGGCGCCAGTTGTTCTCAGCGTGAGCGTAACTCGCGGCAATTCTGCGTATCGCATGCCGACGCGCGATGAAAAGACGTTTTTCCAGGACGCCTGTCCGCAGTTTTTTGGCGCTCCTCACTCGGCATTTTTCCAGGGCGTTATGTGCGACGGCGCAGTTCGGAATTTCCCGTATAATATTGATCCGCGCGTGTTGGGCTGCTATTGCAACCGAATGGACGGCGTTCCGATTGAATCGATTGAAATTAAGTAAATCGGCTGTATTTTATTTGTTTTTTCAAAATTTTTGTTTTTTTGTTGAATTTCTGTTGTGAACACTATTCAAAAAAATTTCAAAAAGGAGTATAATAGGAGGTGTATAGTAATCAACTAATTTTCCATACAAATTACAATTCAGATGTTTCCTTTAGTACGGAGATCCGTTCCGATGACTGAACATATATTTTTCGATCGTCGCCGTAAAGGTTTTACGCTGGTAGAATTGCTGGTAGTCATTGCGATTATATCAGTTTTGGTCGGTTTATTGATTCCCGCAGTGCAGTCAGCCAGAGAGTCTGCTCGTCAGATGCAATGTAAAAACAATCTTAGCCAGATTGGCAAGGGCTTTAGCACTCATCATGAACGCAACGGCAACTGGCCTGCAAACGGCTGGGGTTACGGTTGGGCAGGCGACCCGAACATGGGCAACAGCCGACGTCAGCCTGGCGGATGGATGTACAATATTCTTCCGTATACGGATTATCAAAATTTGTGGGAGATTGGGTTAAACGTGGGAACCGGCTATAATGACCAAGCGCGTAAGGATGCGATTGGAGAACAGATCAGAACGCCGACGAGTTGGATGAACTGCCCGACGCGACGCGCCAATAAAGCGTATCCCAACGCCGCCAATCAGGCGGTTGTCAACGCAACAGCTCAGAGCGTTCACGCCAGAGCGGATTACGCCGTTAACGCCGGGAATTTCAGCAACTGTACAACAGGATACTCTCTTCCCGGCTGCGTTGGAAGCGTGGATAACGCTTATACCAATCCTACCAGCCTGAACTGGAACGCTTTGGAACGAGGCAACTGCAGCGGTTATAGCTCTTACTCCAATTCTGGAATTTCCTACTTTGCGTCTCAGTTTACAGACTCTGACGTTAAAGACGGATTAAGCAACACGCTTTGCGTTGGCGAGAAATACCTACCTATCAGCCAGCGTTATGACGGCAGAAACGGATGCGACAACAACCCGGCGTACGTTGGTTACGACTGGGACAACGTCCGTTGGGGACCCGCCTTTCAGGGACAAACCAGACGTCCAGACGATTTTGACAGAGATTCCAACATGGCGCCAATCGTTATTGACGCCAGTAAAACGTACGGCAACGGCAGCTATCGTTTGCCGACTCGCGATGAAAAGAACTATTTTGCTGGAAGCCCGAACGACGCCCCTCAGTTTTTTGGATCCGCTCACGCGGCGTTTTTCCAGGGCGTTATGTGCGATGGCGCGGTCCGGAACTTTTCTTATATTATTGACCCTCGAGTAATGGGTTGTTACTGCAACCGCATGGACGGAGTGTCAATTGAGTCAATTACTGTGAAATAAAGATGAATCATCCAGCAACTGCACGCCATGAGTTGCGAGTTGCGAGTTGCGAGTTGCGAGAAGGTTTTGTGAAATATTGAGTCTCTTGCGCTCGCTCATTGTATATTTTTCCTTTTTTCGGACGCGAAAGCGTCTAACATGCAGCTATGAAAAAATTTACTTTGATTGCGGCTTTGATCGCCGTTGTTGGACTGTCCTCGCTGGCGTCCGCCGCTGAATTCGGTTCCGTTTCCGCCAAATCCTGGGGAAAGACCGCTGACGGTCAAGAGGTTGTTCTCTACACGCTTACCAACGCCAAGGGCATGACGATGACCGTTACCAACCGCGGCGCGACGATCGTTTCTCTTACCGCTCCGGACAGAGACGGCAAGTTTGAAAACGTCGTCGTTGGTTACGAATCGATTGAAAAGTACGACGATAAAACCCCGTATTTCGGAGCCTTTATCGGTCGTTACGGCAACCGAATCGCCAACGGCAAGTTCACTATTGACGACAAAGAATTCAATACGGAAATCAACGAAGTTTCTCACAACGTTACGCTTCATGGCGGCAAAGTCGGCTTCGACAAGAAAGTCTATTTTGGCGTTCCGACTGTTACCCCGTACGGACCAAGCGTTAAATTCTTCTTTGAAAGCAAAGACGGCGAACAGGGATTCCCGGGAACGCTGCGCGGAGTCGTTACCTATACGCTCACCAACAACAACGAACTGGTTTGCAACTATGTCGCCTTTACCGACAAGCCGACCGTCTGCAATCTGACCAACCACTCCTACTTCAACCTCAGCGCCGGCGACCTGTCCAAGGACAACCTCAACGCGACTTTGCAGCTCAAGATTAACGCTGAGAAATACAACCCGGTTGATAAGAACCTCATCCCGACTGGTATTGAACCTGTCGAAGACACCCCGTTTGACTTCCGCGAATTCAAGGAAATCGGTGAAGATCACGACGCTGACTGCGAACAGTTCAAGTTCACCGGCGGATACGATCACAACTGGGTTCTCGACAAAGGCATTACCAAAGAACCGGAAGAAGCCGCCGTTCTGAAAGACCCGATTTCCGGACGCGTTATGACCGTTTTGACGACCGAACCGGGCGTTCAGTTCTACGCTGGCGTTGCTCTCGACGGAACGAACATTGTCAACGGCAAACCGGTTAACCGCCGCGCCGCCGTCTGCCTGGAAACCCAGCATTATCCGGACTCCCCCAACCATCCGGACTTCCCGACAACCACTCTTCGCCCGAAAGAAAGATACAATTCCACCACGATTTACAGATTCACGACTGAAGACTAAGATCTAAATTAAATAAAAATAGCCGGTGGCAGATCGCCATCGGCTTTTTTTATTGATAGACCAATTGCAATTAGCAACTATTTATTGACTCTCTCGAACCGATAAAGCGGACAGCCTTCGCATTGCGGCTTGGACTTGTGACAGAACTGCTTTGCCGTTTCGATAATATAGGCGTGCAGCATAGCCATCGTCGGGGCGTGAGGTTCGAGCTGTTCCATGAAGCTGTTCCACAACGCGTCGTATTGAGCGCGGGACGACTTGTTTTTGGGCTTGATGTCAGCGTCCCTGCCGTGGCGAAGAACGATTCTTTTTGTGTACGCGTCGACGACAAACGAGGGCAGGGCGCCGGCGTAAAGGAGAATGGAATCAGCCGATTCCGGTCCGATTCCGTTAATCGCCAGAAGTTCTTCCCGAAGCTGTTCCAGCGGGGCTTTGAACATGTTGTCGAGCGTTTTATACTTCTTTAGAATGAACTGCATAAGATTTTGCAGCCGAATCGTTTTGAGATGGTAATATCCAGACGGACGAACCAGCTGCTCGACAACTTCCGGATCGGCGGTTGCCAGCTTTTTAATCGTGAACAGCTTCGCCTGTTTGAGATTGTCAATCGCTTTTTCTGCGCTTGACCACGTCGTATTCTGCCCCAAAATCGAGCCAACGACAACTTCCAGTTTGTCTTCCGGCGACCACCATTGAATATCGCCGTAATATTCATGCAGGATTCTGTATAAATCGTTCCAGTTCATAGTAATTCGGAATGCGTAATGCGGAATGCGGAATTACGCAAGCGCCTCAAAAAATGTAAAAAGGTAATTTTAATTTGACAATAAATATTGTGTAAAATCGATTTTATTTTAAATAAATAACATATTTTCCTTAAATTGACACTCTGTTTGGAAAAAAATTATGAAATTTTTGGGTTTTTGATATTCCCATAATCGACTTTTTATATATATTATAGAATACTGTCCTAAAAAATCAAGGGGATGAGTTTATTATATTAGAAGCTTAGGAATTGGGAGTGAATGTTGCGTTCTGAAGAGCGCTTGCGTAATTACGAATTACGCATTCCGAATTCCGCATTAATTTGACAGGCACAATTATGGCGTCAGAAAACCAACCGTATTCGCTGGTAATCGTCGAATCTCCGGCGAAAGCGCGGACAATCAGCCGTTATTTAGGCTCGGACTATCGTATTGAGGCAAGCGTCGGACACGTTCGCGACCTCCCGCAGGGCGCAAAAGAGATTCCAGAAAAATATAAGTCAGAAGCGTGGGCGCATTTGGGCGTCAACGTCGATAAAGACTTTGACCCTGTTTACATCGTTCCGTCGGACAAGGCGAAACAGGTCAAAAAACTCAAGCAGCTTGTTAACGGGGCGACAAAACTCTATCTGGCGACTGATGAAGATAGAGAGGGAGAAGCTATCAGCTGGCATCTTTGCGAAATTCTCAAGCCGAAGATTCCGGTAGAGCGTTTGGTATTCCATGAAATTACCAAAGACGCCATTCTCGCCTCTCTGGAGAACCCGCGCCAGATCGACAACGACCTGGTTCACGCTCAGGAAACGCGCCGAATCGTTGACCGTCTTTACGGCTACGAGGTCTCGCCGCTGCTGTGGCGCAAGGTTCGGCCGAAGCTGTCCGCCGGACGCGTTCAGTCTGTCGCCGTTCGACTGATTGTTGACAAAGAGCGTCAGCGCATGGCGTTCTGCTCTGCAAACTATTGGGATATTAGCGGTCTGTTTAAGCCGGGAGATCAGCGGCCGTTCTCCGCCTGGCTGTACTCGGTTGACGGCAAGCGCATTGCGACAAGCCGCGACTTCAATCCTGAAACCGGCATGCTCCGCAACGAAGGGCTGACGCTGCTGTCGGAACAGGACGCCAAGGCGTTGATTGAACGCTTGAAGTCTGAACCGTCCAAGATCACGTCGATTGAAGAAAAGCCGTATGTTACCAAGTCGCCCGCTCCGTTTACGACAAGTACGCTTCAGCAGGAAGCCAACCGCAAGTACGGGTTTACCGCTCGCAGAACGATGCAAACCGCTCAGAGCCTGTACGAAAACGGGTATATCACCTACATGCGTACTGACAGCACGAACCTGTCAACCGAGGCGATTAACGCCGCTCGCGCTTTGATTGCCAACGAGTACGGACCGGAATACATGCCGGCGTCGCCGCGTCTGTATCAGACGAAAGTCAAGAACGCTCAGGAAGCGCACGAAGCCATTCGTCCGGCGGGCAAACGATTTATGATGCCAGAAGAACTTCGCGGACGTCTCAATTCAGACGAAATGAAACTGTACGACATCATCTGGAAGCGAACCGTCGCCTGCCAGATGAAAGACGCTACCGGACGCCGTTCGACCGTCATGCTGCAAATGGACGGCGCGCAATTCATGGCAACCGGCAAGACGATTGATTTCGCCGGGTTCCTTCGCGCTTACGTTGAAGGTTCTGACGATCCCGAAGGGGAACTGGCGGATCAGGAAGACAT
>JAFZAL010000057.1 GCA_017557195.1 Thermoguttaceae bacterium
AACATGATTACCGGCGCTGCTCAGATGGACGGCGCAATCCTCGTCGTTTCCGCTGCTGACGGCCCCATGCCCCAGACTCGTGAACACGTTCTTCTGGCTCGCCAGGTAAACGTTCCGAATTTGGTCGTCTTCCTGAACAAGGTTGACCTCGTTGACGACCCCGAACTGCTCGAACTGGTCGAAATGGAAATTCGTGAACTGTTGTCAAAGAACGAATTCCCCGGCGACGATATTCCGATCATTCGCGGATCCGCCTCTTTGGCTTACAACAACCCCACCGACCCCGAAAAGACCAAGTGCATCGACGAGCTTATGAACGCTATCGACACCTACTTCCCGGATCCGGTTCGTGAAGAAGACAAGCCGTTCTTGATGGCTATCGAAGACGTCTTCTCCATTGAAGGTCGTGGTACTGTCGCCACCGGTCGTGTTGAACGCGGCGTTGTTAAGGTTAACGACAACGTTGAAATCGTTGGTCTGTCCGCTGAACCCCGCAAAGTCGTTGTTACCGGCGTTGAAATGTTCAACAAGACGTTGGACGAAGGTCGCGCTGGCGATAACGTCGGATGCTTGCTCCGCGGTATCAAACGTGACGAAATCGAACGCGGTCAGGTTCTCGCCAAGCCGGGAAGCATCACCCCGCACACCAAGTTCAAGGCTCAGGTCTACGTTCTGAGCAAGGACGAAGGCGGCCGAAGCACCCCGTTCTTCTCCGGATATCGTCCGCAGTTCTACTTCAGAACGACCGACGTTACCGGTTCGATCAAACTCGCTGAAGGCGTTGAAATGTGCATGCCCGGCGACAACGTCGAAATCGAAGTCGAATTGATCAAACCGATCGCCATGGACCAGGACGTTCGTTTCGCTATTCGTGAAGGCGGCCGTACAGTCGGTTCCGGAAAAGTTATTCAGATTCTCGAATAATTTTCCAAAAATTCAACTTTTAACGCGAAAATTCACATTGTACCTATTGACAAATTCCTGATGATAGGTACAATGTTGAAAATTTGAGCTTACCCTCAAGATTTTCGCTAGGGGTGTAGTTCAACGGTAGAACAGTGGTCTCCAAAACCATCGATCAGGGTTCGATTCCTTGTACCCCTGTTTAAGTCAGAAACGCAGAACTCAACGTAAAGGATTTACAAGTGAATTCATTCGTTCAAAGTTTGTTCCAGGCAGATTTTTATAAACGAAGCCAAGGGAAAAAAGTACGCCAGGGAACTGCATACGCATTATTTATTATTTTCCTGGTTGCAGCCTATAAATCAACGATCATGCTCCGTAATGTATCATGGGGTAATGAATCGATCGCGTATATTTCAGGCGGTTTGCTTGTTGCACTTGGCGCATGGCTCGCTTTCCGCGTTGTCAACTGGCCCAGGTTTGCTGACTTCCTTATCTCCGTCGAGGCGGAAATGAACAAAGTTTCCTGGCCGACTCGTTCGGAACTCATTCGCAGTTCAGTAGTCGTATTGATTGTACTTTTCATATTGGCTATTGCATTGTTAATATTTGACTTTTTCTGGACGCTGCTGATCCGTTGGGGATTTATGTTCCTGGATTGGCTGTTCCTATAAAATAGTAATTCGTTCGACCGCTAACGATTAGGGATGACTATCCCGAGCGGCAGTCAGACGTCTGACGTTATGGTTTCTACGTTTTGAATGTGTTACCGCACATTTAACTGTCAACCTGTTAGAGACTGCAAAGTGGAAAAAGAACCAAAACAAGCTCCCAAGCTTACACCTGCCGACAAAAAATGGTATATCATCAAGGTTCAAAGCAACCGTGAAGATACTGTTGCCGAGCGTTTACGCAAGCAAGCGCAAATCGCAGGATTGGGAGACTGGATTGGTCAGATTCTGGTTCCTTACGAAAAGGTAACGGAATTGTATCATGGAAAAAAGCGCGTTGTAAAACGCAAGCTCTATCCGGGCTACATTCTCGTTGAAATGGTCATTACAGACGAAACCTGGTTCCTTTGCCGAGAACTTCCGGGCATTGGAGATTTTGCCGGGGCGGCTGGAAAAGCCATTCCTATGGAACAGAGCGAAATTGACGCAATTTTGGCTCACGAAAAGGAACAGAATGTTGAAAATCCTGGTCTGGTTATTCCGTTTGCAATCGGCGATCGTGTCAAAGTCAAAGACGGCATGTTCATCAATCAGGAAGGCGAAGTTGATAAAATCGATACCAAAAAGGGTCTTGTTACCGTTCTTATCAATACGATGGGACGTACAATGCCTTTTGAGATCGAATATCTTCAACTCGAGAAAATATAACTCTCTTGCGTCTGGGCTTTAAGCAATTAAATTGCAGAAATTGACGTTGCATAATAAGCGCATGCACACTTGTTTTGCAGCATCATTGTGATATGATAATTTCCCTATAACAAAGCATAAGCAGGAATTGCAATGGCGAAAAAGTTAGTTGGAGAAGTCCGATTTCACGTTCCTGGCGGCAAAGCGACCCCTGCCCCGCCTGTGGGTACATCGCTTGGTTCGTTTGGCGTAAACCTCGGACAGTTTGTAAAGCAGTTTAACGATCGCACTCACGAAAACGAAGGTCTGCGAATCCCCGTAGTCGTTCGCGTTTTTGACGATCGCAGTTTCGAATTAACCACCAAAAGCCCGGCGGCTGTCGACCTGCTCAAAAGAGCAGCTGGAATCTCCAAAGGTTCCGGTCGCGTTCCGAAGGACAAAGTTGGTCAGGTTACTCGAGCGCAAATTGCTGAAATCGTAGAAAAGAAAAAGGACGACCTTAACGCCCGCAACCCGGAACATGCCGCTCACATTATCGAAGGCACCGCCCGGAGCATGGGACTGGACGTGGTTGACTAGTTATCGTAATTTTTGCAAACGCGACGCGCATTTGTCCAGAATGCAACTCGCCTCAACATTTTAATACGGATTTATAAGCAATGGCAAAACAATCCAAAAGAATGCGAGAATTGACGAAGAAGGTTCCCGGCTCTACTCCTATGACGCTGGCGGAAGCTGTTAAACTGCTCAAGACGTTTAACAACACCAAATTCGATCAATCCGTAGAAATCGCAATGCGTTTGGGCATTGACCCGAAACAGGCAGATCAGATCGTTCGCGGTTCGATTGTCCTTCCCAACGGCATTGGCAAATCCCTTCGCGTTGTCGTTTTCGCCAAGGGCGACAAACTTGACGAAGCTCTTCAGGCTGGAGCTGTTGAAGCTGGCGGACCTGAACTGGCTCAGAAAATTAAAGACGGTTGGACGGATTTCGACGCTTGTATCGCTACGCCTGATATGATGGGCGTTGTCGGTCCGCTTGGTAAAATCCTCGGTCCTCGTGGTTTAATGCCCAGCCCCCGAGCTGGAACGGTTACCATGGACGTTGCGAAAGCCGTTCATGAATACAAAATGGGTAAAGTTGAATTCCGCAACGATTCCGCCGGATCCGTTCAGGCGATTTGTGGCAAGCTCAGCTTTGAAGCCGACAAACTTCAGGAAAACATTCAGTCGTTCATCGACCTGATTCTGTCCCTCAAGCCGGCTGCGGCGAAAGGTCAGTATCTCAAGGGCATCGCGATCAGCGCTACGATGTCTCCTGGAATTCGTGTAACGCTGCAATAAGCTGTTACAAAATAGCATAATTTATGCGCCAGCCGAACGCTGTACATCGAGGCGTTCGATAATATACGGAATTAGGTTTTTATTCATTCAATAAGGTATTCCAATGAGTAAATTTGTTAAAGCATTGATGACTGACGAATTCGCGAAGAAGTTTGAAAACCTCGACGCGGCTATCGCAGTCAACATGGCTGGCTTGACGGCAAATCAGGCAAACCAGCTCCGCGGCGAATTGGAAAGCAAAGGCATCAGCGTTATGGTTGTTCGCAACCTGTTAGCCGCTCGCGCCACTGAAGGCAAAGCGACAAACGCCATGTTCAAAGCTCTTTCCGGCGCCAGCGCAGTTTGCTGGGGCGGTGAAGACATCGTCGCGTTAGCCAAAGAAGTCGTTCGTCTTGCAGAAGACAAGCGTTTCGATAAATTCGAGGCGAAAGGCGGCTGCATGGACGGCGAAGCGTTCCCCGCTGAAATGGTCAAAGAAATCAGCAAATGGCCGTCTCGCGCTGAACAGCTTAGCATGTTGGTCGGACAGATTTTGGGACCGGGTTCGCAGCTTTCTGCGGCTATTTCAGGTCCGGGTTCAGCTCTTGCCAGCCAGATCGCCCAGAAAGCGGAAGAAGAAACTGCCGCTGTCTGAGAACGACATACAATCCGCATTCAACATTCAGGCGGTTTATCCCCTGACTTGAAAAGAAAAATCCGGTAATCAATCCGGTCAGACGAACTGAAGTTGCGTCTGTCATACGTGGTCGGTGTGAGCGACGTAGTTTTCCGGTGTGAGCGGAAGTGTTTCAATTAAATTTTCAACTGTACATGTCATGCGAATTGATCATAACATTTCCTTAGTGACGATTCGCTGTCAGGATTAACTAATAGCGAAAGGATTAATACGATGTCCGAAGAAAAAGTTTTTGCTGAAGAAATCAAAGCCCTGGGCGACAAGATCGCTGCCCTTACCCTCAAAGACGCCAAAGCTCTGAGCGATTACCTGGAAGAAGCCTACGGAATTAAAGCCGCTGCTGGCGGAGCCGTTGTCATGGCTGGTCCGGTTGCTGGTGGAGACGCTGCTCCCGCCGCTGAAGAAAAGACCGATTTTGACGTTGTCCTCGAAAGCTTCGGAGCCAAGAAGCTCGAAGTTATCAAGGTTGTCCGCGCTGCCACCGGTCTGGGTCTGAAGGAAGCCAAAGAACTCGTCGAAGGCGTTCCCTCCAAGGTTAAGGAAGCCATTTCCAAGGACGACGCTGAAAAGCTGAAGAAAGAACTCGAAGAAGCTGGCGCAACCGTTTCTCTGAAATAAGTTCTTACTCAACAGGAATACTGATCAAACGCGAGATTGAATTCAATCTCGCGTTTTTTTATTGATTCGCAAAATCTTTAGAATAATTCTCGTCCGGTCTATTGCAATTGATTGCAATCTTTGGTATATTTATAGGTGATTACATAGAAATTATCGTTTAATAAACGATTCCCCCTACTAACCCTTAACACTATCATGAAAAGACTGTTGACGTTTATTTGCGCGCTGCTGATAACCGCGTCCTTTGCCGCGGCGCAGGAAAAGACCATTTATCTGGACGAGATGGACTTGTCCAAGACGACCTGCGGCTGGAAGAAAACCGAAGCCAACAAGACGGTTGACGGCGCGGAGCCGTCGATTTGCGGACGCAAGTTTGAACATTGCGTCGGGCATCACGCGCCGGGGGAAATTCTCATTGCTCTCCCGAACCAGTGCGGCGTCAAATTTACTGGCGTAACAGGAATCGACGACGAAACCCAAGGCAACGGTCATGCGGAATACGAAATCTACTGCGACTGGAAACTCGTCTGGAAGTCCGGAGAACTCGTCGGCAAAAAACCGGCAAAGGACTTTTCAATCGACCTGACCGGGGTTAGCTCTTTGCTTATTCGCGCCTGCACGCTGCCGGAAGGATATGCATTTGACCATCTGGATTTGGGAGACGCCAAAATCACGTACAAAGGCGACGCTGCCCCGTACACTCAAAACGTATTGGCGTATACAATTATAGACGGCGTTCGCATTGACAGAATGGACGAAAGCGCCTGCGAATGGGCGTCGCTGACGCAATTGATTCGCAACGGCATGCGTCAAAACGCCAAAGACGAAGCCCTCGATCCGGCGGCAACGCTGTTCGATACGGATCGCGACCCGCTGGACATCGTCGTTCGACGTCTGGTTCCGTTGGTTGAAAAGCTGTCGTCCATGCCCAACGCACCGGCTTTGAATCAGCAAAAGAAGGCTTTGGATCAGCTTCAAAAAGACGTCGAGACAACGCCGGTTGACAACGTCGACGCCCGCAAGGAGATTTTCGCCAAGGCGATTAAACTTCGCCGCGAGATTGCTCTGAAAAACCCGTTGATTAACTTTACAGACATTTTGTTTATCAAGCGTCATTTTAACCCGGAACCGGAAATGCAAGGCAACCACATGTGCGACCAGTTCTTCGGATTCCATGGACGTCAGGGCGGCGGTCTGTTTGTTCTCAAAAACGCGTTCTCCGACAAGCCGGAAGCGATTGACCTGCTGGCGGATGCCCCGGTTGCGGAAGGTCAGTACAAGGGAACGACGCTCGACAAGACCTGGGCGTTTCTGTCTCCTGAACTGTCGTACGACAACAAAGAGATTCTCTTCTGCGCCACCGACGCCAAACAGCCGCGTCACACTTACACGTGGACAGACGAGAACACGTACCATATTTTCAAGGCGAAATTTGACCCCAAAACCCGAAAACTTTCTAACGTCGTTCAGCTCACCCAAGGCGCGTTTAACGACATCGACCCGTGCTATCTGCCCAATGGACGAATCATTTTCATTTCAGAGCGTCGTCAGGGGTACGGTCGCTGTCACGGTCGCCCGGTTCCGTGCTATACGCTGCACTCCATGAACCCGGACGGTTCCGACATCGTTATTCTGTCCCCGCACGAAACCAACGAATGGGAGCCGGACGTCGACCACAACGGCATGGTTATTTACACTCGCTGGGACTACGTCGACCGCGGGTTCAGCCAGGCGCACCACCCCTGGATTACCACTCCCGACGGGCGCGACCCGCGCGTTCTTCAAGGCAACTACGACCGCGTCGAAGCCAACCGTCCGCACTTTGAATGTGACGTTCACCCGATTCCCGGTTCGCAAAAAATCATTGCAACTGCTACCGGGCACCACGCCCAGCATTACGGCAGTCTGATTTTAATCGACCCGAACAAACCGGACGCCAACATGCCCGGTCAGGTCAAACGAATCACGCCGGATCAGCCGTACATGGAATCGGAAATTCCCACTCACAGCGAAAGCCCGCAAGCATACGGCACAGCCTGGCCGCTGTCGGAAGAATTCTACATCTGCGTTTACGACCCGTTCACTCACAGCAACGGCGGCGAAGCAAACAACTACGGAATTTATCTGCTTGACTGCTACGGCAACAAGGTTTTGCTTTATCGCGATCCGGATATTTCCTGCCGCGATGCAATGCCGATTCGTCCGCGCAAACGTCAGAACATCGTTACTCACGCCACGCTGCTGGGCAAACCGCTGGCGCCGGGCGAAAAGTACGTCCCGATCGACCCCAAAGACATTCCCAAAACCGGAAAAGTCGGCTTGATTAACGTCTACGACACCATGTTCCCGTTCTACGCTCAGCCGGACGGCTCGAAGACCGTTATTAAAAAGCTGAGAATCGTCCAGGTTCTGCCCAAGACAACGCCCTACGCCGACAATCCTCGAATCGGATACGGCTCGCAAAAAGGCGCGCGAAAGGTTCTCGGAACCGTTCCCGTCGACCCCGACGGCAGCGCGTACTTCAATCTGCCGGTTGACGTCCCCGTCTACTTCCAGGCGCTGGACGAAAACGGCGTCGCTGTTCAAGGCATGCGCTCCGCGACGTACGTTCACCCGGGCGAACAGCTCATCTGCCAGGGCTGTCACGAAAACCGCCATTCCGGACGCGCCAACCGCCCGGCGGGAATCCCGTCTGCCATGCGCCGAGCGCCCAGCGACATCACGCCAGACGTCGAGGGAACCAATCCGATGAACTTTGTAACGCTCGTTCAGCCTGTTCTGGACGCCAAATGCGTAAAATGTCACGCTGGCGCCAATACGGACAAGAATCAGCCCGGCATTGACGCTGACAAGATGAACAAGGCCGCGTCGATAGATTTATCCGACAACAAACAGGGACATTTCTCCCGTTCGTACGAGAATTTGCGCCGATTCTGCTTCTTCTTCGACAGCGCTGGTTGGACGGAGCCGCAGACGATGCCGGGGCAGTTCGGGTCAAACCGCAGCCCGCTGTATCGCAACGTTCTGAGAAATCCGGAAACGAAAAAGACGGATCATTACGGAGTTCAGCTCACGCCGGAAGAGATCTACAAGTTCACCGTTTGGATGGACAACAACTGCGATTTCTACGGCTCTTACGAGCAGTGCGAACTCCAGCGTCAAGGCGAAAAAGTCGAAATCAAGTTGGAATAACCCAGCAAAACAATTCTGTCTGTTTCTCTTCAAACTCAATTCCGCTGGCGGGTTCGGAGAGAAACAGACCATTCCGCTTAAAAACCTTCTCTAAACTTTTCCTTCGCGTACGATGGAATCGTCTTTGGTGTTTATATGCGGTTTTTTCGTAGCAAAATTGTTTTATTGCGGACGCAATCAGTGATCCGAAAGCAGTTCGACTACGAAAGAAAGCTGTCAAGATAGATAAGATGAGTAATCCAAGGTGTATTTTGGCAATTGTTGCATAGATTTGAGCGCGTCTGCAAAACGCAAATAATGCTAATACAGTAGGTTACGCGATTCTTCTTTTCCTTTTCAATTTCATTTCATAACTTTGACTTTCCTGAAGTTTGGTTTTTTAAAAATTTTTTAAAAAATCCACGGAATTTTTGTTATTTTCGGATCGCTTTCTGCGTATATAGTAGATGGCAATTAAAGAAGAAAGGATTTTGAATGAGAATCAATTACAACTTTCCGTATTTTTACAATCGACTTTCATCCCGTCAAAAAGCTCGTTTGGCGGCTGAAGCCGCTCAGAATCGTCCTGCAATTAAAATGGAAGGACGAACGCTGACGATTCTGAGCGTCCAAACGTCCAGCTTGTCCCACCCAAAATCAGACAATGGAACAGAAATTCCACAGGGAGGGTTGAACAAAACTAAATAATCCGTTACGATAGTATTAGTAATGTAAAGAATTGTTATCGTTTTAGTTATCATTTAGTATTCAAACAGTTATTCTATGGCGTTTACAAATCCCAAAAACGATCCCGCATATAAAAAAGCAGTTGATTATATCAATAAGTCATTGGTAAAATCCGATTCGATTTCGGAAGAACAATGGAATTGTTTTCAAGAGCTTTTGTTTCAAGGAAATAATAGTATAGTCATTTCTCAAATTATATACATTTATGGCAAGCATGGCTATACAATAACTAACCGATATAAAAAGCTTAAGGATTTGGTAGGCATTTTTTACGAGTTCATCTCTGAATGTCGCGTTTTTTTGAATATCAAATTCAAATACGACTTCAGTTATACAGAAAACCCTGGCGACGAATTCCTTAAATGGCTTTTGGATTTCGCACTGAAGCTTTTCGTCAAGGAATACGAAAGAAAGATACATCGCGTTGACCTCATTTTTACTTATCATGACAATATTGATGAAAACAGATCTGACAACCTCGAAACCAAAACAAACGAGGAAGACGCGGAACATCAAAAACTGAACCTTTATAATCAAGAGAAAAGGGAAATCTGCAAAAAAAGCCTCGTTCAATTCGTTTTGCGTTTCATCGCTAAAGAATTGACTAAAAAACCAAACTGGCCAAAAATGGTCAAGTATAATCAAATCGGTTTGCAAATGTATCCTTTTCTGCAAAGTTATGATAAAGAGTTGGAATCAGACGTTTTGGATATCTGCAAACAGCTCAAAGGCAATGTCGAAAAATATATAACAGAAATTCATCAAAGTCAAAGCGATTTCAACGCAGCAAACTATCTGACGGAAAAACACGATTTGGCTCAAAAAAGAATAGCTGAACAAAGAAGACGATTGGAGGCGCTATTCAAAAAAACAAGACCAAACAGCGCTAACCGGCGCTGCGTAGCTCGGCAGTTGTTAAAACTGATTGAAGAGGAATGGCTGGCTCCGCTTGATAACGAAATGATTTCAGAAATCTGCAAGATCAGGCTTCAATATGCGGATCAGATCCTGTTTAGGTATCGAGACGTTTATTTGTCCAAGATTTACAATATGTATGAATAATATCAGGAAGGATAAAGACATATGACGCCGCAGTTTCCCAACAATCATAAAACGTCCAAACCGCTGAGCACACAGTTTACCAACGGTCATATAATACTGGAACCGCACCAAAACAGCTATACTTTTCAAGAAAAAAAATCACGTTTAATCCATGCCTTTAAGCATATATTTGCTCAGGACGATCAAGAACACTGGGACGATTTGAATTTAATTCCTTCAGATGATCTTCTTTTCATCTGGAATCAGGATTCGGTTAAAAAAATATTAAAAAGATATCATCGTTTGGTCAAAGAAACTGATGGTAAAGAAAATAGCGAAGGAAGAAGACAAAATAAAGAATTTGAATTAACGTCTGATGAAATCAAGTCTTTAAAAGGCATTTCACAATTTTTGGATTTGACAAAGAGTTATCAAGAAAAGCTCTCCGAGATTCTGGGCGAATGCAATAACCACGTTAACCCTCAATGTCAAATTTTTAATCCTCATTTTCATTTATTAAAGAAACGGGATGACTGTGAAAAATTCGCACAGATAATAAAAATTCTGGATGCGCAATCAGGAATCTTTATTGTCGCCAGAGCTCCTTATACGCTTAACCCCAATTCGAGTTTCAATTTTGAAAAGAGTAATAAAATATTTATCATTAAAACAGGGTATCGTTTATGGCGTTCAAAAAATGCGGAAGAACGAACAAAGAAATTCAACCGCTCGGAACATGAACTCATCACAATGAATGAAAAACTCAGCTTAATGGGAGATGAGAGTAAGTACGATACAGCATATCCTGTAATTCTCAATACTAAAAAGCACTTCCCCAAATACCTTCATAAAAAAATAAAATCAATTATTAAAAACAGGAAAGATAAAGCAAAATGACAAATTCAGCGATCAAAAAAACCATCAAAAAAATCAACAAATTGGAAAACGAATTGAAACAGCAAGGATCCCTTCTTGGCGAACAAATGATGGACTATGCTCAGTGGGCTGGGCGTCTTTGTTCCTTGGGCATTAAAAAACATTTGAATCGTTTCTTTGAACGATTTGGATCTGATCCTAAATTCATTAATGATTTGCTAAAAAAACGCATTAACGAAGGGCTTACCGATATCAATGAATCTTTTGGCGAATATCTTGCCGTTGAAATATTTACCGTTCAGGATTTTTGCTGTTTTGTCAATCACGCTCCAAAAGGTTTCATTAATTCAGAAACAGAAGCAATTCTTGATTTTTGGATTCAAATGGCAGAATCTCAAATTCTCGACAAGGAAACGGCTCACACTCTGAAAGTGTATCTTGACTGTTACCCCATTGCCAAGGGAGATCGGCTGGATATTATAGCCGCTCCCTGGACCGAATCAGAGCTCATGTCCTGGGAAGCCATACTGGACCCCATGGACAAAGTTATCAAACAAAAGTCAAAAATTCTGAAAGAACAAATTCATATTAAGAAGGTTGACTGGTTCTCGGAATACGGTCAGATTTCAATTCGCATTTCTGGCGTCAATCCAGAAGACGTTGAGAGAGTTCGTCAGCGTTTCGTTCCCGCCATTCGTTCAAAAAAGGATCCAAGCATCTGGACATTCGATTTCGAGGTTTTTGGGTCAAGGTTCAATGAGCAAAATAGCATTGTCGTTCAGATGTATGACGGATCTAATGCAAAAGTTCTGATCGAGTCGGATCGACCGTTCGCAAATTAATCCGTCAATGCAGGATTCAATGCGGTAACAGAGTTTCTAAAAAGACAAAACGAGAAAATCTCGCAACACTCTGTAAATCAACAGCTTACGCAAAAAGAAAGAACGCCTTGCGATAAAACGCAAGGCGTCCTGATGGACGTTAACAGACTCGAACTGTTGACCTCCACGGTGTGAGCATGGCGCTCTAACCAAGCTGAGCTAAACGTCCAGTTAAGTGTTTTCATTATCCAGATTTTCCTTATTTTGTCAATCCCCCCGGGGGTAAAAGAATTCCAACTTTCTGCCTGTTCTCCGCCCCGCCCCCCGTTGACGAAGTTCAAAGATTGGGGATAATTCTAATAATCTATTAATATAGAATGAATACTCAAAAACCAAACCATATATAATACGCCATGGAAGATTTGAACAAGAACGGTAAAGACCAGTGGTCGTCAAAAATCGGGGTTATTCTGGCTGTTGCCGGGTCGGCAGTCGGATTGGGCAACTTTTTGCGCTTTCCGGGTCTGGCGGCGCAGTACGGCGGCGGGATCTTTTTGATTCCGTATTTCACAGCGTTTTTGCTGCTGGGGCTGCCGTTGGCGTGGATGGAATGGTCGCTGGGACGTTACGGCGGACGGCACGGATACAACAGCGTTCCCGGCATTTATCATACCGCGTGGCGGCATCCCGTCGCACCGTACCTGGGCGTGCTGGGCGTGGTCATGCCGGTTATGATTTTCTCGTATTATCTGTACGTGGAAGCTTGGTGCTTGTCCTACGCGCTGCGATACCTGTTTTGCATGATGTCTCCCAGCGCTCTGGGCATTACGCCAGAAATGGTCATTGGATATTTAGGCTCTCAACCTGATATTTTGTACGACTTTTTCAAAGGGAATGCGGCTCTGCTGGGCAGCGTAGATTTATCGTCAGTAAACGCGTACCTCGACTGGGTCAAAGCGAATCCGGACGCCTTCAATTCCGTTCTGTCCGCCAATCAGGACGCCGTTTTGGGATACCTGCAATCGCAGACGACGCTGAACAATTCCATATACTACAACATTTTCTTTGGTAATTTGATCGGCATTGGCGGCAACGGCGAGGCGCTGGGCAACGTCGCCAAATACGGCGCGCTGGGGTCGTCGCTTGTAACGCTGCTGATTTGCTTCGTGCTGAATTACTGGATTATTTTCAACGGAATCAGCAAGGGAATCGAACGATTTTGCCTGTACGCAATGCCAGCTCTGTTTGTCTGCTCGATCATCGTTTTGATCCGCGTTTTGACCCTCGGAACGCCGAACCCGGAACTGCCGGATCAAAACCTGGTCAACGGCTTGGGGTTCATGTGGAACCCGGTCAAGCCGGGATCGGACGTCGGATTCTGGGAATCGCTCATGCGTCCTGACATGTGGATGGCAGCGGCGGGACAGGTGTTCTTCTCGCTGTCAGTCGGATTCGGGCTGATTCTGACGTACGCGTCGTACATTAACGAAAAAGAGGACCTGGCGTTTTCCGCCTTTACCGCCGCCAGCGCCAACTCGTTTGCCGAGGTCGTGCTGGGCGGTCTGATTACCCT
>JAFZAL010000058.1 GCA_017557195.1 Thermoguttaceae bacterium
CAATAAAATGATGCACAACAGGTTTAATAAAACATTAACCATGAAAATCCTCAATCAGGAAAAAATGGGTGTATGAAACAATCGTCTTAAAAAACGACCATATCGGATTCCGACTGACAGCGAACGTTCCGTCCGCTGTCAGGAGAATAAAATTTTAACGGCAATTGTTGATAATTCCCATGAAAGCGTCAACTTTCAAGGATGCGCCGCCAACCAAAGCGCCGTCGATATCTTCTTTACCAATAAGCCCTTGAGCGTTGCTGGCTTTGACGCTTCCGCCGTACTGAATGCGAGTGTTCTGGGCGACTTCAGCTCCAAAACGATTGGTAAGCCAATCGCGAACGAAGGCGTGAACTTCTTCCGCCTGTTCTGGGGTGGCGACTTCGCCGGTTCCGATTGCCCAAACCGGTTCGTAAGCCAGAGTTACGTTAGCCATGTCTTCAGCGGTGAGGTCAGCCAGAGAGCCTTCCAGTTGATCTTTGATGACGTCCATCGTTTTCCCGGCTTTGCGGGTTTCGAGCAGTTCGCCAATGCAAAGAATCGGTTTCAGACCGCCAGCGAGGGCTTTTTTGACTTTCTTGTTGATCAGCTCGTTGCATTCGCCAATGATGTTGCGGCGTTCGCTATGACCAAGAATGACGTAAGTCGCTCCGATGTCTTTGAGCATTGCAACGCTGATTTCTCCCGTGAACGCGCCGTTGTCTTCAAAGTAGCAGTTTTCTGCTCCAACAGCAACGTTGGTTCCCTTGCATACCTGACAAACAGCGTCCAGGTAAACAAACGGCGGGCAAATCGCAACGTCAACATCGGCGATGTCTTTGCAGGCTTCAACAAGCCCTTGAGCCAAAGCAACCGCTCCAGCCTTGTCCATATTCATTTTCCAGTTTCCAGCGATAAAAGGACGACGCATTTTTTTCTCTCCAAATAAAATTGGTTTTTAACAACAAAACCTGTTTATAAAACGGCATAACACGATGCCATGTTCATAATCCAACATTCTGATTTTAACATATTTTTAAATATATGAAAGAGGGGGATAGGGGGCTATTCAAAATTTTTTGAAGCGCTACAATATGATAGAATGTTTTTTATGTATATTGCCCCTGTAAAAAGGGAAGGTGTTGAAATCCGGTTTCCAAAGGAAGAAAGTTTTTCCTTTTAAGGGAATTGAGTTTCAATGACAGCACGTTTACAATCAGAGATATCCATGTATAAACAAAGAATCGTTATAACGGGCATGGGACAGATCAGTCCTTTGGGTCTTACAAGGGAACAGCTTTGGGAAGGACTTTCTTCCGGTAAAAGCGGCGTTGACGCTCTTACGCAGTTGCCGCCGGATTCTCCGGTTTCTTTTGGAGGCGAAGCTCGTGAATTTGTTAGCAACATTGATAACTACGGAGAACTTTCCAAAGACGTTAAAAAGAACATTCGCAAAGGGCAGAAGGTCATGAGCCGTGAAACCCGTTTGGGTTTGGCGGCGGCGCAGCGCGCCTTGCACGATGCGGGCTTTGAAGGTCCAGCAACCGACGACGGTTCTGTTCCGGTAGACGGATCGCACTATTCCCCTGACCGCAGCGGCATTTATTTTGGCAGCGATTATCAGATTACCATGCCGTTTGATTTCGAGTTGGCGGTTTCCAAGTGCTTGACCGAAAATCGAGAGTTTGATTTCAGCCAGTGGCCGGAAAAAGGTTTGCCAGCCATGAATCCTCTTTGGCTGCTTATCTTCCTTCCGAACATGCCGGCGTGTCACGTTACAATGTACAACGACATGCGCGGCGCGAGCAATACAATTACTCAGCGTGAAGCGTCCGGCAACATGTGCATCGAACACGCATCCCATTTCCTTGACAATGGCGATTACGATATGATGCTTTGCGGCGCAACGGGCACCCGGCTTAATCCCATGAAAGCGCTTCAAGCGTTCAAAAACGAAAAGCTGGCAGATCCCGGCTATATTTCTCAACCGGATCAGGCAAGCCGTCCGTTTGACAAGAATCGAACAGGACAGGTTCTTGCTGAAGGCGCAGGCTGCGTCGTTTTGGAAACGTTGGCAGGAGCGCAAAAACGCGGCGCAGCAATTCAGGCGGAATTGCTGGCGGGAGCTTCGACAATGGCATCGAATGGACAGCTCAACGGAAAACCAGCTACGGCAGAAATTATTCGCAAAGCTGTTAAAAACGTTTTGGAGATTGTTATTCCGCGTGCTGGCTTGACTCCCAAAGACATTGATTTTGTCATTGCCCACGGTCTGTCCGATCCGGAAATGGACAAAGGCGAAGCGCAGGGAATTGCAGACGTCTTCGGACCCAACGGCGTCAACGTTGTCGCGCTCAAGGCGAACTTCGGCAACCTCGGCGCAGGCGCAGGCATGGTCGAGCTTATTGCTGGAATTGAAGCTCTGCAGCACGGGACGCTCTTTCCCAATCCCAATTATACAACGCCGGATGAAAACTGCCCGGTCCGAATTGTTACACAAGCCGTTCCTGCTGGAAACGTATTTGTCAACATCAGCATTTCGCCGCAAGGTCAAACCTCAGCAACCGTTATTAAAAAGTTTGAGCCTTGATACAAACGGTTCCCTTTACTAAAAGGAGACGCCCATGTCATTTATCGATAAACTCGCAGCAGCCGTAGAAAAAAAGGGCTCTTCGGTTTTGGTCGGTCTGGATCCCCGTTTTGAATGGATTCCAGAATCGATTAAACAGAGTTCATTAAAAGACCTGAACGATTTTTCCGGTCAATTGATGAATTTGAGAACTCATGAAGATACGGATCGCAAAGACGCCGGCTTTGACATTTCGGAAATCGCCCCGACTGTTTTCTGCGACTTCTGTCGAGATATAATCGATATTGTCGCGCCGTACGTTCCTTGCGTCAAGCCGCAAATGGCGTTCTTTGAACAGCTCGGTTCAGACGGCATGGTGGCGTTGGACGACGTTATTCAATACGCTCGAGATTGCGGTTTGCTGGTTATTTTGGACGGCAAACGAAACGACATCGGCACAACGGCGGCGGCGTACGCCAAAGGGCTATTGGGCGAAGAGTCGCCGTGGGGAGCGGATGCTCTGACTGTCAGCCCGTATCTGGGCGACGATTCTTTAGACCCGTTTATTCAAACTGCCGTAGAGCAGGACGCTGGCGTGTTTGTTCTGGTAAAAACGTCCAATCCCGGCGGAGGAATGATTCAAAATCTGGAAACGACCGACGGACGAAAAATTTACGAAGTCGTGGGCGATTTTGTTCAGAGCAAAGCGTTACAAACTGTCGGTCAGTGCGGCTACGGAAACGTTGGAGCCGTTGTCGGCGCGACGTATCCCAAAGAGCTTGCCGAACTGCGTCAGCGCATGCCGAACACGTGGTTTTTAATTCCAGGTTTTGGCGCTCAAGGCGGATCTGCCGAAAGCGTCAAGGCAGCGTTTGACGAAAAAGGATTAGGCGCGGTGGTCAACAATTCCCGCGGGATTAATTTTGCCTGGAGAACAAAAGCGTACGAATCCTTTGGCGAAGAAAAATGGAAAGACGCAGTCCTGGCGGCGACAAAAGACATGTGTAACGCGCTTCGTAATTAATTCTCATGATATCAGCAATTATTCTGGCGGCTGGCAAAGGGGTTCGAATGAACTCCGAATTGCCGAAAGTTCTCGTCCCGTTCAAGGGACAGCCGATGGTCGAATACGTCCTGGACGCTTTGGCAAAAGCAGGCGTCGACAAACCGGTCGTCGTTGTCGGATATAAATCTGAATTGGTGGAATCGACTCTTACTGCGGATAATCGTAACAACCGCTGGCAGGGCTTAACGTTTGCTTTGCAAAAAGAGCAAAAAGGGACTGCGGACGCCGCATGGAGCGCGTACGACGCACTGAAGGATTTCGACGGTCCGGTTATTGTCCTGGCGGGAGATCAGCCGCTGACGTCCAGCCGAACAATTAAACGCATGCTCGACCAATGGCAGGAAAATCCTTGCGCATGCCTCATTGGAACGCTGGAAACGGAGAACCCGTTTGGGTTCGGCCGCATTCTTCGTGACGAAAACGGCGATTTTGTCGGCATTGTTGAGGAAAAAGACGCGACCGACGAACAGCGCCAAATTCGAGAAGTCAATCTGAGCTATTATGTTTTCAACGCTGCTGACCTTTGGGACGCGATTAAAGAAGTCAAACCAAACAACGCCCAGGGGGAATATTATCTTACCGACTGTCCTGCGGTTCTTAAAAAGAACGGCAAACGAGTAATTGCAAAAATCCTGCTGGAACAACAGGAGACGTATTCTATTAACACCGCGCAACAGCTTAAAGAAGCGGAAGAACGATTTGCGGATTAAATTGATTCTTAAAAGAATTATCAAATAAAACCCCGACAGGCTCTTTCGAACCTGCCGGGTCGGGGCTTTACCACAGGCATTACAGCCTGCGTTCTGTCGGGGAAACGACATTCTGAGGAATTTGTGACATAAGCAAGCGCATCAAGTTATTCTTGCTATAGATTATTCTTTGTCCTTCGGCGGTTCCGGTTTCGGAGCCTTATCTTTTCCTTCGGCTTTCTTTCCGGGCTTTACCTTTTTTCCGTCGCGCGGGGGCATGGGGCGATCGCCTTTTTTGAAGTCCGGTCTCATGTGAGGCGGCATAGGACGGTCGCCGTGCTTGAATTCGCCTTTACCTTCGCGGGACATAGGTGGGAAGGGACGATCTCCGGGCTTGAATTCGCCTTCTCCTTCGCGGTGCATAGGCGGGAAGGGACGATCTCCGGGCTTGAATTCGCCTTTACCTTCACGGTGCATAGGCGGGAACGGACGATCTCCGGGCTTGAATTCGCCTTTACCTTCGCGGTGCATAGGCGGGAAGGGACGATCTCCGGGCTTGAATTCGCCTTTACCTTCACGGTGCATAGGCGGGAACGGACGATCTCCGGGTTTGAATTCTCCTTCGCCTTCGCGGTGCATAGGCGGGAAGGGACGATCTCCGGGCTTGAATTCGCCTTTACCTTCGCGGGGCATCGGTGGGAACGGACGATCGCCGGGTTTGAATTCGCCTTTACCTTCACGAGGCATAGGCGGGAACGGACGATCGCCGGGTTTGAATTCGCCTTTGCC
>JAFZAL010000059.1 GCA_017557195.1 Thermoguttaceae bacterium
CCGCGTTTGCGTCAATGAATTTGCCGATTCAAGCATTAACATTCTTCTGGTCTGCTTTTTCATAGCGCACAGCGCAGAAGAAGAAAACGCTTCGCGTCAAGAGCTTATTCTGGACATCATTCGTCTTGCCAAACGGCTTGGCGTCAACTTCGCTTTCCCAAGCGTTACACAATATCAGATTAAGCAGGAAGCGCCAACCTATCCGGTTCTGAAGGACGTCCAAAACAATGCAGAAGGTTCAACGCAATTCGGTTCCAAACTCGCCGCGGAAATTGTCTCGGAACGAAAAGTTGAAGACGCGCCGGTAGTTTGAGGCAGTAGGCAGTAGGCAAGAGGGAATAGGAAATAGGGAATAGGGAATAGTATTAAGTTTTTAGTGGTTAGTAGTTAGTGGTTAGTACGCAAGCGTCAATCCCTACTTACCACTAACCGCTTAAATTCCACTCCCTACTCCCCACTCCCTAATCCTCTCGCAACTCGGCGGCGAGGCGCCGTCCCACAATGTGGGACAGTTTCCCACAAATGAAAAATACCAATTCAAGGCGAATTCGGCATAAATCATCAAAAAAATCGAAAAAATCTCCTCTTTTTTACAAAAAAACGCTGTCTTGACCCTTGCAAAGCCAAAAATTTGATGTATACTTAAATTGTTGATTGTGGGAAATCAACCCACCGTCAATCAGAAATCGACTTTTTACGTGGGATTTCAGCCGGTATTTGAAGACGGAGCTTTTTAAGCCGGAAACTGATTGCGACTTTCACTAAAGAACGGATTATTTAGCTGAAAGTCAATACTTTTTCTCAATATCGTGTCCGTCAACAATGCCGCTGCTGCCGAAGTTCTCATTAAAGGCGAGTTTACTCGCGCCTTGGATGAACGCTACCGACTGGCGATTCCCGCCTCATTAATTCAGGCGTTGGAACCTGCTGCAAAAACCAATTCCGTCGGCTGCATTCTCGCAAAGGAACGAACTGGATGTCTGAGTTTATGGAACGCTGTAAACTGGAAAGCAAAACTTTCTCAAGGCGTTGAACTGATTCAGAGAAAACTCCAGATGGGAAAAATGGAAGGACGAATTGACCTGGTTCAAAACCTCGGACGACTCCTTTCCACTCGGCATAAAGAACTGAAGCTGGATGCAAAAGGACGAGCGCTCATTCCAGAAGGTTTTCGGGAATTTTTAGGCGTTGGTCAAGGCGACGAAGTTATTATCGTTGGCGCAGCCGTTTGTATAGAAATCTGGAACCCGCAAAACTGGATCGAATTTCTCGACAAGCAAATGCCGGAATTCAATCAGCTTTTTGAACAGTTGGTTGAATGATTGCCGCAGAACGCTGTTACTTTTATTTGGATTCAATCGGCTTGAAGTTTTTCATTTAGACGCGTTGTCTGGTGATTTTTGCAAGCTTTAATAACGATCGTATATCGTTTGCTTCGAGTCGTTGAGATATAAAAAGCCCGCTAACAGGTTTGTGTCAGCGGGCTTTTTAATTTTAAAAAGAAATGAACAACCAACAAACAGCGCAAACGTCTTGCCAACTCCTCTTTCAAACCGCGATAACGCAGCCTTCTATAGCGTTATTTTGACTGGTATTGCGATAACGAAATTCTCGGCTTGCCTTCCTGCTTTTCCATAACGTCGTACAGCGGCAGAAGTTTGGAATCAAGCTTGTGAAAAGCTTTGAGAATTCGGCTTTCAAAAAAGTGAGCAAATAACGCAACAGGAATGGCAATTGCCAAACCGGCAGCCGTTGTAACAAGAGCTACGTAAATGCCAGAGGAAAGCTGCTCCGCTCTGTTGGCTCCGATTTCCAGACTGGCGACTCTGTGAAACGCCAAAATCATTCCCCAAACCGTTCCCAACAAACCCAGCAGCGGAGCCAGCGAGGATACAAGGGTCAGCCATCCGACATTTCTGTACAAATTAGCCGCTTCGTCCTGCTTTGCAGCTTCGACGGCTGAAATAACTTCTGGCAGCGGGCGCCCAATTTTCAAAAGCGCAGCCTGAATCACTCTTGCGGCTGGCGAACGGTATTTTTTGCAAATCGCCCAAATCGCCATGGGAGAAAACCTGCTCGGTTCCAGATATGGAGCGATCTGTTTAAAAAGACGGCGAGGCATAATTGCATTGTAACGCAGCGCAATAAACCGTTCCAGAATAAACATCAAACCCAGTACGGAAAGAGCGCCAAGAGCCCACATCAAATATCCGCCGGATTTGATCAGTTCCAAAATGTCAATTCTGGACGCCTCATTCTTTTTGGCTTCCATTTCTGCCTGTTCTTTTTCTTTTGCCAATCGCTCGGCTTCTTCCTGCTGAGCGACTTCTTTGTCGCCCTCTGCCAAAGCTTCCTGAGCCATTTGTTCAGGGGTGAGAACGGGAGGCGCGTTTTGCTCTGTCTCAGACGTCTCAGGAGCAGCCGCAGCGCCAGATTCAGGCGCCGGCGCGTTCTCGTCTGCCGCCGGAAGCGGTGGAGGAACGTCGTCATCAGGCAGAGCTGGCGGAGCAGACTCCTCTCCTAAAGACGGAACCAACGGCGCTTCGTCTGTTACTGCGTCGGGATCGGAGGCAGCGTTGTCTACCTGTGCATAAACAGGAATTGCTAAAAGCAGCGCAACAATCAATGGGGTTAATAATCGTTTCATAATGCGTTAGGGGTTGATTGGTTTCAGTTGTTTAAGTTTGCTTGCAGCTATTTGAGCTTTGGAGCTGTTCGGAAATTTGGTAACAATCATCTGGTACATGTTTCGAGCCTGATTCACCTGCTTGAGAGATTCAAAACATCGCGCAGCCTCGTAACAGGCGTCCGCCTGAAGATCAGGGATTGGGTAGCCGTAAATAACGTTATAATATTTGGGAATTGCATCTCGATAGGCTTCTTTTTGGAACGTCAGTTCGCCCAGATAAAACCAGGATTCCGCAATTGCCCTAAACGACGATTCTGTAACGTTGGTCGGATCGACGTCTTCATTTTGCTTTACAATTTGCTCAAACAATTTTTCCGCCTTATCTTTATTATTGGTTTTAAACCAGATTTTGGCGCGGAGATGCTGCAAGGCAGACTCCCATTTTTTCGACGTTTCCTCCAATTCCGGAATGATAACGTTGTTGGCGTCGAGAACCGAGTCTATCTGACTGGCAGCCAGTTCAATATCTCCCGTTTCAAGAGAGCACTGCGCTGTACGAAGAGCTTTCATCGCCCGATATTGAATTGGCAATTCAGGCAGTTCTTTGAATCGCGTCAGCGCCTCGGCGAACTTCTTCTGCCAGTACAAGCTGTCCGCCGCCATTACTCGAGAATCAAGGACCACGTCGTCAACGCCAGGTATCGGAGTTTCTTTTGACGCATCGTAAATCTCAGTTGCGCGAGTAAACTGCTTAAAAGCGTCTTCGAATGATTTTTCGCCATAGCAAATCCAGCCCATTTTATGAGCCGACTTGATTGCCGGAGCCGGGTCTGAACCGTTGATCGCAAAAGTAAAAAGCTCTTTGGCTTTATCAAGGCGCTTTAAGTTAACCGCCGCCTGTCCCAGCGAAAACGCGCTTTCAAATCGATAGGGCGACGTTTTATAATTGTCATACAAATATTTATACTGCTTATTAGCGTCGTCTTTTTTACCCGCTTTGAACAGCGCGTTTGCATACAGATAGATTACAGAGTCTTCATTGGCAACTGACTTGTCAAGACGTTTTTTGGCTTCCATGAACGCGTCAAACGCTTTTTGAGTTTCGTCGATTTTATCGTCCTGCTGCGCCAAAGACGAAACCTCAAGTTGACGCAGTAAGAGCTCCCATTTGTCCAACAGTTCCTGTTTTTGGGCGGTTTCCAGACCCTTTCGGCAGTCGTCAACGGCTTCGCCATACATTTTGAGATTGTATTTACACAAAGCGCGGAGACGATACGCTTCAACGACGTTTTCATTCTGCGGATAATCTTTAATAAACAGATCGCCGCGTTTCAACGCCTGTTCCCACATGTCGTTTTGAACCAAAATAAACATGGAATCAATTATCGCGCCAGGACGATACGTTGAATTGACGTCCTGGGCAATAATGCTGTCAGCCTGATCCAAAGCGGCTTTGAAGTTGCCCATGACGCGATAAAGCTGCGTCATGCGAGACGCCGCTCCCTGTTTAACGGAGGATTCAGGATAATCGTCAAGAATTTTCTGGAACGTTTCTAACGCTTTGCCGTTATTGTCCTGTTTTTCATAGACCAATCCCTGAACAAACAGGACTTTATCCAGACCGGAATAATCCGGATACTTTTCCCGACAAAAGCGCAGCGCATTCATTGCGTAATCCAGCCTGTTGATTTCGCATGCCGCCTTCCCGGACAGATAGAGAGCTTCAGGACGAAGAACGTTGGATTTAATATTGGGAATTTCTTTGGGAAGAATCTTGTAAATCGTTTCATACTGCTCAAACAAATCGAGCGCTTTACAGGTCGAAACAAGCCAATCGAACCGGCGTTCGTCATTGGGATTGTTTTTATACAACGAATAATACAAGTTGCCAGCTTCTTTATACTGCTGCAATTGAATCAGGCAGAGGGCTTCGAGTATCTGGGAATCAAGATGATTAATTGAACCTTTCCACTGGGTCTGAACCTTGTGACACTGTGCGATGGCATTCTCGAATTTTTCCAGTTTATATTCCGCTTGAGCCGCCAGGAACGCCGCCCAGGGAGCGGATGTATTATCAGACCACTGAGCAGCGATGTTGTTGCACAGCTTAACGCAGGTTTGAAGACGTTGAGAATCGTTTGACTTAAAGAAAATACTGGCTCGAAGAACGCAGGCTTGACGAACGGCTGTCTGCCGCGCCTCCGGTTCCGATGGCAGGCACTTGAATTGGATTTCCGGCGTTAAATCGATGCGCTTTAACGCCTGTTGATTATCGTTTTCTTTATAGAAAATCTCCGCCAGGAGCAAATTCGCCTTGGCGCTGGTTTTATCATTTTCTGCCGCCTTGAGTAAATATTCTTTTGCTTTTTGAGCGTCTGAATTCTTCCAGCAGGCGTCGCCGCAGGCGAGAGTCGCTTCTGAAACATAATCCGACTTCGGGAATCGGGTCAGCATTTCAGAAAACTGCTCGGCAGCCTTGGAATACTCACGAAGCAGAACAAGACAAACCCCGCGATTATACAGGGCATAGTCAACCTGTTCAAACTTGTCAATTCCTTCTGCTTTCGGATTGCTGGCAAAAGCGTACTGCTTTTCCGCCTCAGCAAAATTGCCGGTGATGTACAATGCGTCGCCCGCTAAAACAGCCGCGTTATAAACGTCTGGATACCGATTTTTCCATTTTTTGGAAAACTCCGCTGCCAATTTGATGCACGACTCGTACGATTTCTGTTTGAAGAGAATGTATCCCGATTTCAGATACGCTTCCGGAGCGAACTCATAGTCAGGCGATTTTTGCCATATCTCGTCGAAGTGTTTTTTCGCCTCGACAAGGTTATTCATCTTTTCGAATAACTTGGCAAGATTGAACTTCGCATAAAGTACGTAATCAGAATCCGGGAATTCTTTGATCAGCGTTTCAAAACAAACCTGGGCGTCTTTCGCCATCGCAGGATTTTTCTCCGTCAGACGTTCAGAACTCAAACCGCAAAACAACAACGCTTCCGCTTTTTTAGACGCCTTGTCTCCAGACTTGAGAACTTCATCCAAATCGCGTTTGGCTTCTTCATACTTTTGAAGTTCGTAGAAACACAAACCGCGATTGTACTTTGCCTCAAGAGCCATCGCGGACTTGGGATATTTTTTCAGAAACTCATTCCATTGCTTCAGAGCGTTATCGTATAAACCGTCAATTTGCATTTTCTGAGCAACCTTGAATTGACGTTCCTGACTGGATTGCGACGGCTGACTGTCAGACGCTTTGTCTTCAGCGTATCCAACAGCTATAAGAGCAAGAAATAAAATCGGCAATAATCTTATATTGTTCATCTGGTTGAGTTAATTGTCTGCAACGGCTTTTATATAAAAACCTTTTCGTCTGCTGAGCAATTATGAAAAAAACAAATGCCAACAGCGCGAGTATGAAACGCTTTATATTTTTCCTATTAATATATTTTAGCGCTTTTTTATAAAAATGTCCACCCATGGCGCAAAAAAATTTGAAAATTGATAACAATATTATAAAAACCGTTTTCGACGCCCTGACGTTTATCAGCAGCAAAAAGTTGTTTGCAAGAGACTCTTTGCGTCTTGCCGCACAGTCTTAAATCGAACCTTTTTTGCTCAGGCGCGTAGTTACCTGTTATGTCAAAGAACCATCAAGGCGCTTTTCCTCCTGGAATTTGGGAAAAATGACGAATTTAATCAAACTGTCAATTCCACAAAATGCATCGCGCCGAGGGAAATAATCGACTTTTTTATTATTTTTTTTAAAAAAGTCGTTGCAAGATGAACGCTTTGAGGTACAATAGAGAGAAAGTTTGAGGACGTGAATTGAATTGAGCAGGAGCGGTATCCTGTGTATTTCTCACATTCATCTCCTTTTTACTCACATTTCATTTTAAACCAACCTTTTTATTATTATCCATGAGCAATAACTTTCCTGGCGGGTTCAGAAATTACGACGAGTACGACGAAGACTTCGACGATGAATTCGATGAAGATTTCGACGATACTTTTGAAGAAGACTTTGACGAAGACTTCAACAATGCCGACTTCAATCGCGACGACGACGATGACGAAGACTTGGACGAAGCCACTCAGCTGGCGCGTTTCGGGCAATTCCTGGTCGATGATGAAGAAGAAGAAAAAGAGGAGCCGGAACCGTACGTCCGAGATGAAGAAGACGAAGCAGACCTGCTCAATCCGACTGGCATGAAACTCGACAAAAAACGAGATAAAAAGACTGAAAAGAAATCCGCCAAAAAATCTGACAAAAAATCCGATAAGAAAGCAGACAAAAAAGAAACAAATATCTTTTCAAGCAGCTCCGTTGAAGATCTTCCCGAAGAAGACGAAATGCTCGAAGAAGATTCGTCTGAATTTGACGAAGGGCTTATCGAAGACGACGGTTATTCAGACTACGATTATTAGTAGGCAATTGGCAGTAGGCAATAGGATGCAAGCGCATCAAAAAACTAATTCCTGCTGTCTAATGTAAAATGCCTCAAGTTGCTGTTTCAACCCCATTTTTTATCCCCAGTTTCATGTTACACATCAGACAAGAAGTTAAAGAAGCCGTTGATTATATTCGTACTCGCTGGACTGGAACGCCTAAAGTCGGCGTTATTCTCGGCACCGGTTTGGGCGGCGTAGCGGAAAGCATTGACCAGGAAGCCGTCTTCGACTACGAAGACATCCCGCATTTTCCAACGTCAACGGTTGAACAGCACGCCGGCAAACTCATCTGCGGCAAAATCAACGGCATGGACGTTGTCGCCATGGAAGGACGCTTTCATTATTATGAGGGCTATTCCATGCAGCAGATCACGTTCCCGGTTCGCGTTATGAAAGCGTTGGGCGCGGATACGCTTATTGTCTCTGCCGCCGCCGGAGGACTGAACCCCATGCACCGTCGCGGCGACATCATCGTCGTTGACGATCACATCAATCTCATGGGAAGCAATCCGCTTATTGGCGTCAATGACGATCAGCTTGGACCTCGTTGGCCGGACA
The DNA here is from genome assembly GCA_017557195.1 of Thermoguttaceae bacterium. GTDB lineage: Bacteria > Planctomycetota > Planctomycetia > Pirellulales > Thermoguttaceae > RUG11551. The sequence continues at coordinate 7,643 of JAFZAL010000059.1, forward strand.
TGGTAGAGCCGTACAATCAGGAACTCGTTTCTGAAGCGTTACAGATTGCTCTGGACGGCGGCATTACCGCTCATCGCGGAGTTTACGTCGCCCTGTCCGGGCCGTGTCTGGAAACGCGAGCGGAATATCGATTCCTTAAAGCCATCGGCGCAGACGTCGTCGGCATGTCAACTGTTCCTGAAGTCATTGTCGCGGTTCATTCCGGCATGAAGGTTTTGGGACTGGTCGTCATTACAGACATGGGTCTGGCGGACGCCCTCAAGCCGGTCAACATCGAAGAGATAATTGAAACGGCAAACACTGCCGCTCCGAAACTGGCGCATATCGTTCTGGAAGTTCTCAAACGCCAGGCAAACGCATAGGGTTAAAATAGAATTGACGCAGTCAGTCTCTGGCTGCGTCTCACATCTTGATTTGCTCTTCAGCAGGGCTTATTGCGACTTACGCCTTGCGAATTATTCTTTCCCTATCCCCTTGTCTTGATTCAAACGTTGTGTATAATATATAATATAAAGAACAGGGAGCGCGGATTATTCCCTATTCCTTGAACTACTTAAGCATTAACCAACAACCTATTCACCATGTCCGAACGTTATCCACACCTGAAAGAACAAGACCCCGAGATTTACGCCCTGATTCAGAAACAAGCGGCTTACGAAGCCTCCACGCTTAAAATGATTGCGTCTGAAAACTACGCGTCATACAGCGTTCTGGAAGCGACCGGTTCATCTCTGACCAACAAATACGCCGAAGGCTATCCCGCCGCCCGTTATTACGAAGGCAACGAAGTTATCGACGAAGTCGAAAACCTCTGCATTAATCGTCTGAAGCAGGTCTTCGGAGCGGAACACGCCAACGTTCAGCCCCTGTCCGGCTCTCCGGCGAACTCGGCTGTCTATCGCGCTGTCATGGCTGGCGCCGAAAAAGTGATGGGCATGCCCGTCAACCTGGGCGGACACCTCACTCATGGCTGGAAAGTCAACTTCTCAGGTATGGATTACACACAAGTCCCGTTCGGACCGTCTCCTGAAACCGGTTTGCTGGACTACGACCAGATTCGCGAAATCGCGAAGGCAGAACGTCCTCGCATGATTTGGTGCGGCGCAACGGCGTATCCGCGTCGAATTGATTATGAAAAGTTTGCTGAAATCGCGGCTGAAGTCGACGCTTATTTGGTTGCGGACATCGCGCACATCTCCGGCTTGATCGCCGGCGGCGCCCTGCCCTCCCCGGTTCCGTACTGTGACATCGTTACCAGCACAACCCACAAGATGATGCGCGGTCCTCGCAGCGGGTTCATTCTCTGCAAGGAAGCCGACCGCTATCAGGAAAAGTACTACCCAACCAGCAAGTTCAACTTGGCAAAGCGTATTGACCGCGCCGTCTTCCCCGGACTGCAGGGCGGACCTCACGAAAACGTTATCGCCGCCATGGCTGTTGCCTTTGGCGAAGCTCTCAAGCCGGAATTCAAAGACTACGCCGCTCAGGTTATCAAAAACGCTCGACATCTGGGCGAATGTCTGGTTAAAGAGGGCATCAACCTCGCCACCGGCGGAACGGACACACACATGCTCCTGCTCGACTTCCGCAAGGAAGAGTTCACCGGCAAAGACATGTCCGACGCTCTCGCCAAAGCTGGCATTATCGCCAACTTCAACATGGTTCCCGGCGATCAGCGCAAGCCCGCCGTTACAAGCGGCGTCCGCATGGGAACAGGCGCTTTGACGACCATGGGCATGAAGGAAAAAGACATGGAACAGGTCGCCAGCTGGATCGTCCGAATCGTTCGCGCCATGCCAGACGCTTCCGCCGTTTCAGCGCAGATTCGCGGCGAAGTTGCCGAATACTGCAAGCAGTTCAAGGTTCCAGGTCTGTGCGAAGCATAATCAGTTGTCAACTAGCAGTTGGTAATTGGCACAAGCGTTTACTAACTACTGCCTACTGCCTATTGCCTACTGCCTAACCTCCGATGTCAGAAACAAACAGCCCAGCCTTGACGCCTCAAATCAACATTTTCCTGGATAGTAAAGATTACATTTATTATCCGGGAGATTGTTTGACAGGTTCTTACAGAATTCTGGACGTTCAAACCGACCAGATCAATTCTGTTGAGATGTCTGTTTTATGGCATACAGAAGGCAAAGGCGACGAGGATATGACGATTATAGATTACCATTCTCTTTCCCGTCAAAGAGAAGATTGGATTAATCCTCACACCCTTGGTAAAATCGAAACAAAGCTGCCTTTGACGCCGTTAAGTTACGAAGGACAGATTATCAAAATTCGTTGGTTGGTTCGCGTTCGTCTGACTCTCGTTTCCGGAGAAGAAATCATTGCAGAACGCGGCTTTTTCGTGAAAAACAAAAAATAAATCAAACTTTTTTTCATTCTGTTGCGTATAAATGGCAGGTTCTGTAAAAAAAGCCGATAAAACCCCAGATGAAGCGTTCAATTATTTAGGCGCTCTAGACGAGGAATTGCTTGAAAGATTCAACTTTCAAAAGGATTCTCGCGCCCTTGAGGTTTTAATTCAGCGATACGAATCTCCGCTGTTTAATTATCTTTTTAGATATTTAGGCAATCGAGAGGCCGCCGAGGACGTGTTCCAGGCGTCTTTTTTACAGGTCTATTCCAAAAGCGATCAGTTTGACCCGTCCAAAAAGTTTAAGCCGTGGCTGTACACGGTTGCAACAAATCAGGCGATAGATTACCAGCGCCGCAATCATCGGAAAACAACTATTAGCCTGGACGTTTCATACGGATCAGAAGCCGACGAATCTACTGGATCGCTACAGGAAATTTTAGAGTCCGCAGAAAAAGATCCGTCTTTTTCCATGGACACTGCCGAACAGGCGCAGCGAGTTCGCGCCGCTGTCGATGAACTTCCAGACATCCTTCGAGAAACCGTCAACCTGGTTTATTTTGAAGATTTGAAGTACAAAGACGCCGCCGATATTTTAGGCGTTCCTGTTGGAACGGTCAAAAGCCGTCTCCATGCAGCAATGAAAAAGCTGGCAGAAAAACTGGCTGAACAAAATCAGACAGACGATTAACTTAAAGCAATTATTTAATCCTGATAAAATATTCCGTTTTTACCGATAATATCAAAAGACGGTTACAATAGCAATTATTTTGATTATATCAATTATACTTATATCCCCTTTTTATAGGCGACGATTCCCCGCTAAACGGCGCGCAATTTATTTCGCCGTTTAGCAAATTTAAGCGTAGGCTTTATGCCTGAGTACTGTATCATGAACGAAAACGATATCAATGTTTTGTTGGATCATTTTGTTGGAGGTTTAGATTCCACAGAATCCGCAAGCGTTACGCAAAAAATTAATTCGCTTCCGCTGTGGTCTAAAACGTATAAACAAGTAACCCATGTTTTTGGCAGTCTTCATGCGTTAAAAGAACAGGAAAGTCAACAAACGGCTCCAGAGGGTCTGGCAAACAAAACATTTCAAAGAATTCTTGAACAGCAAAAAACTCAGCATAACACTTCTCAATTTTTCGCTCAAAAATCAACCGAGTCCGAACAAACATTCAGTTCAACTCGCCCCAAACGTCATTTCTCAGTTAAACCGTCCTTTTTGGCGCTTTCCGCCTGCACCGGTTTTTTGTTAGTTTTCGTTATTGCGTCTTTAACGTTCAATTATCGAAATCCCTCTTCCAATCCCAATACATCATTCGTTAATGACGGCGCGACTGTCAATAATTCAATTAACGATTCTTATAATTACGCTTTAGCAGGCACGTCTCAACAACCGTCATCGTCGTATATCTTCTGTACGGATTCCAATTCAGAAGCTTCGACGCCAATTCCGTTTTCCAACAACTTTGTTGTCAATTCTTCTGAACAACTTGTAGACTTAAACCCGTCGTCTGGAGTTACTTTTTCAGAACCAATGGATCATACGGTTAAAATGAACTGCTGTGATAATTTTGCCGTTTTCGCATCCCAACCGGATGGACGTCCAATTATTGTGGTTCAGCCGCGACATTTGCCGGACGAACTGAAAAACATACAGAACGTCGTTAACCCGCAAAACGTCAATATTGTAACGCCTGTCAACTATCAATGACCGTTTCGTTGGTTACAAACCAATAGAAATTTGCGATTTCTGTTAACATTCAGAAACGCCTGTCTTTTCCCGTTCGACTCTAAACATTAAATGATTAAACTCATTTGTCGACTGACGCTTGGTTTTCTCCTGCTGTTGTCGACAATGACGTTTATTCTGGTTAACGTTCCCGTTGTCAGAGACGTTGCCAAAAGCAAAATGCCGCTGGTCTTCGTTTCGGTCGGGATTTCAGAAACGCTGGCATTTATTACTATTTGCGGGATGTTGTACGCTTACAACGTTCTCAACATCTGGAAAAATCGCATCGGAGCAGAAGGCGAGTTTTTCGTTCTTCTGCTAACCGGTTTTTCCGCCTGGGCGACGCTCCGATTTCCCATCTGGACGCGCTGGGGGTTCATAAAGCGATTTTGCGAACTGCAAGAAATTGACGCCAACAAATACGAGCAGCCATTTTATCAGCTGGGCGTGGTCGCCGCGGTGATGTGCGTTCCGTTTCTGTACGTCGGCTGGCGATGGCTATACGCCAAATTCATGCCGGGAATTATCGGGTTCTTTAAGAGTCTGTCCAAAGCAGAATGGCTGTATTTCAGTCTCTTCTGGGGACTGGGAACCGTTGTGCTTATAACGATTTCGTTTCAGACCTCGGTTTTCACGTTTCCTATGCCGCTGGATAAACCGGACGAAGAATTCCCGATGGGCATTTCCGTCAGCGACTCGGCGCTTCTGATTAATGGAGATACGTTCTGCAACAACACGTCCAGCGCCAACGACGTCCGCCAGCCGCTGTTTGCGATTTTCAGCGCGCCGTTTGCGATGTTCTCTCACATCATGGCTGCGACGCTTTGCCTGACTCTGCCAGGCGTCTTTGAATACAAGTACATTTACGCAATCGCTATTGCGTTTTGGCAGATCGGGTCGTTTGCCGTTGTGGGGCTGCTGTTAAGACGAATTGTCGCTTCGTTTACAGACGAGTCCTTTTCCTGGGCGGTTATATTCCTGTACAGCGTCAGCTGGTCAACGGTCATTTTCGCCCTTACGGTAGAGCAATATGTATTCTCTTTGCTGGCATTGATTATATTCATTGCCTACTGCGTCCTGGTTCACCAAAAGCGGAGCGTCGAAGACCAGAAAGAGAATTCGCTCAACTTTTCCCTCATTGCCATGGCGGCGATTGGAACGATTACGACTTCGCTCATTCCAGTCGTTTATTTTACCATTGCAACCGCAAAGAAAATCAAATCGTTTGTCAACCAAACCATCGAGATTATCGCCGTCGGACTGGGATCTGTCATTGTCTTTAGCAAATTTGGGCTGCTGTTCAATCTCAATCAACGAGTAGAAGCGCTGTCCGCCTACGCAGACATGGATTCCAGTCAACTGGGACCTGTGAGCAAGATTCAGCAGTACCTCCATTTCGTCTACTCAACCTTTTTCTCACCTGCGGTGTTTTACAAACACGGCGTTGTTCTAGAAGTTTTACCGCAAGACATTCCTGTAACAGTTTATATCGGCTCGATACTCATTTCCGCCGCTTGCGCGCTGGGATTCATTCTGTTTTTTAAGAATCGATTCGTCCAATGCTGCGCGCTGTGGATTCTCTTTGGATTCTTCCTCATGGGCGTCATGGGATGGGGCAGCCGGGAAAACGGCATGGCGCTTTACGCCTCGTATTTCGCCTGGGCGTATATTCCGCTTGCAGTTCTCCCGATTTTCAAACTGACAGGAAACAACTATGTCCGTTTGGGAACGTCAGTTGTTACGATTTTGGCAATTATCGTTGCTCTGGAAACGTTCTCATCCGTTTTGGAAATCGTCGAACAGTCCAAAGACTTTATGCTTCTGACGCCTGTTGACAGCTACTTATAGGCAGTTGCTTAAAATAGAACCTGGACTCTTATCAAGGCTCCGTCTTCTTTTCCATCTTCCCAAAGACAAGCCGCCCTGCGCTGGTCTGTAAAACGCTCGTTACGGTAATTCGAATCAGCTTGCCAATTTCAGATCGACCGTTGTCAACCACAACCATCGTACCGTCTGGCAGATAGCCGCAGCCCTGCTGCGGTTCTTCTCCAGCTTTAACAAGCAGCACTTCCAATTGCTCGCCCGGCACAAAAACCTGCTTGAGCGCATTGGATAAATCGTTCAAATTCAAGGACGGCGTTCCATGAACCTGAGCCACTTTCGACAGATTGTAATCGCTCGTGATGAGCTTTCCTTCCAATTGCTTGGTCAGAATTACCAGACGCGAATCCTCCGGGTACTGCATTAATTCCGGGGAGTCCGAATCCATTACCCTTAAATCGACTTTAGGGTCATTTTGCAATCGGTTAAGAATATCCAATCCTCGGCGTCCGCGCGCGCGCCGAAGTTTATCAGAGCTTTCAGCAAAATTTTGTATCTCAGAAACTACGCTTCGCGGAATAACGAGCGGACTGTCGAAAATTCCCGTCTCCAAAATATCTACAATACGACCGTCAATAACTGCGGACGTATCCAGAACGTACGGACGCGAACTGCGAACGTCTTTTTTGAATTCAACGTATGGCAGTATCATTCGGAAATCACTGCGCGTCTGCAATAACAAACTGGTTGTTATATAACACGTAATTATTGAAACAAGCAGCTTAACCATCGGCTGCAATTCGTACAAAAACGGATTCGCCTTAATCTTGTCCGTGGGAAACAGCGGCGTAAGAGCCAACGAAAGCATATACGAAATTATCAAACCGACAATCAGTCCGAAATAGACAGCTGTAATCGCGTCAATCTTTTTACGGGGAATCCAAATATCGACCATAATCACAACTGCCGCAATAAGCATCAAAACGGCAAATACGAGCGGCGGCGTCCAGGCAGACTGTCCCATCAAATCTGGCGAATTGATAATCGTTACGCCCAGACCGCTCATCATTGCTACAAACAAAATACGAAGTATTATCAATATCATGCTTATTTCTCCTAAATAATATAATTATTATAGTATCTTATAATAATCAAGATAATACAACTTTGAATGTTTGTCAAGAGTCTAAACAAGAATTAATCAAAAATACATTCAGCTATTTTCACAATAAACTGTGATTCTGGAACAAATCGGCAGGGGATATTTCTGGATTCAAACATAAAAAAACCGAAGACAACAAGAATTGTCTTCGGTTTGATTAGCTTGTTTAAGCAATGAATTATTCAGCGTCAACAACTGGCTGCTGCGCCTGGACCTTGGAGCGTTCGAACGCGCCTTCGTTGCGGCCAACGAATTCCAGAATCGCGCGAGCGCCGGCGTCTCCCAAACGCGGGGTAGCCAGCTTCAGAATACGGGTGTATCCGCCAGGACGTTCAACATAGCGCGGAGCAATCTTGTCGAACAGGATAGAAACGGCAATCTTGTCGCGAAGAATGTCGTACGCACGACGACGAGCGGCAACTACCGGAGCAATTGCAGCAACCCATTGAGCGTGTTTCTCGCTGTTGCGCCAGGTTTTCCAGGCGTCCGACTTTTTGTCGCCGGTAAAATCGAGAGCGTCAGCCGCTTTCTGATCTTCAATAACGCTTTTCGCCAGGGTAACGAGCTTTTCTACCATCGGACGAACTTCTTTCGCCTTCGGCAGAGTGGTGATAATTCGCCCCTTAATTTTGGCGTCCGGTTTAACGGTGCGAATCTGTTTGCCCGTTTTGCCAACATTGTAATTATAGTTATCGTAATCTTCCGCTGTCGCTTCAGTAAGAATTAACGAAGTCGCAAGCATACGCTTTAAAGCGCGCTGATGATTCGGATTACGTCCAAGTTTTCGACCAAGATTTCGATGTCGCATTGTACTACTGCTTGTTAAAAAATGTTATTCTCATAAACCCGGCATGAGCGGCGCGCCCGCGCCGGGAAAAAGTCTCAACGATTCACATCGTGAAGATACAAAATATTACTGGAAGGGATTGGCATAAGCCGGCGGCAAACGCATTCCGAGCTGCAAGCCCAACTCTGCCAACTTCTCGCGAACTTCTTTCAAAGTTGTGTCGCCAAAATTACGAACGTCCAACAGAGACTCTTCCGTACGCGAAACCAACTCTCGAACCGTCATAATATGCTCGGCTTCAAGGCAGTTTGTAGCGCGAACTGACAAATGCAAGTCAGCAATCGAACGCGATAACTTCAATTCGACTTCAGGCGGCAACCCGTCTGAACGAGAATTTTTAATTTCCGAATGAATCTGCGAACCCAATTCCGCATACTGAACAAACGGATTGAGATGCTTGCGAAGAATCTTCGCGGATTCTACCAACGCCATTTCCGGCGTCAAAGAACCGTCTGTCCAAATCTCAAATATGAGCTTGTCATAATTGGTCTTCTGACCAACGCGAGTTTCTTCAATTGCATAACGAACGCGAACAACCGGGCTGAAAGCGGCGTCGACCGGAATGACGCCGATTTCCTGGTTTTGGCTTTTGCGTTCCGCAACGGGAACGTATCCGCGTCCTTTTTCAACGACCATTTCCATCACAAACGATACGTCGCCGGTAAGCGTTGCAATGACATGATCCTTGTTGATGATTTCTACCATGTCGTCGGTAATGATGTCAGCTCCGGTAATGACGCCCTTGCTGTGCTTTTCAATACGAAGCGTACGGGGCTGATCCGACATTGATTTGACAATTAACGACTTAACGTTAAGGACAATCTCTGTTACATCTTCATAGACGCCTGAAATGGTCATGAATTCATGACTGACGCCCTGAATTTTGATTTGAGTAACAGCGCTGCCTTCCAGACTGGAAAGCATAATTCGGCGAAGGCTGTTGCCGATCGTAACGCCGAAACCATGTTCAAAAGGCTCCGCTACAAACTTCCCGTATGTAGCTCCTTCGCTCTTTTCACATGATACCTGATTGGGAAGTTCCAAACCACGCCATCGAATTCGCATGGATATCTCCAGTTGAGTTAAAGCGCCTGTTTCTTATCAAATGAACCTGACGCTGAATTATGAGCGCTGACAAATTCAAATTCTTTGACGAATAAAACCAAATCAAAGAACAGCCAGATTCATCACGAACTTTGTCGGCGTCAAATCAGACGCGACGGCGTTTCTTGGGACGGCACCCATTGTGCGGCAATGGGGTTGTGTCTTCAATTGATTTAACTACAAGACCAGCTGCCTGAAGAGCTGTAATAGCGCTTTCACGACCGCCTCCCGGTCCCTTGACTTTGACTTCAACTTCTTTCATACCAAACTTGATGGCTTTTTCAGCTGCCTGCTGAGCCGCCATCTGTCCGGCAAAAGGCGTACTTTTGCGGCTGCCCTTGAAACCGTTCGTTCCAGCGGTCGCCCAACAAAGAATGTCGCCTTTCATATCTGCAATACTAACATTCGTATTGTTGAATGTTGCTTTAATGTACGCGATGCCCGACGCTACATTGCGACGAACTTTACGCTTTTTTGCCTTTGCCACTTTATACTCCTGTTCAAATGCAATTCAGAACCAAAAATTCTCCCTGAAGGATTACTGCCGTTCTTGCCTGATGACTGATTATGTTTTTGAAAACATAATGTCAACGGGAACTTAGCGTAAGTCCTTGACGCCTTTCTTACCGGCAACCGTCTTCTTCGGACCTTTACGCGTACGAGCGTTGGTCTTGGTGCGCTGACCGCGAACGGGCAGACCGCGACGATGACGAATACCACGATAGCAGGCAATTTCCTTCAGGCGCTGAATGTCCTGAAGACGCTGACGGCGAAGGTGACCTTCAACCGTGTATTCATTGTCCAACAATGAAGCCAGCTTTTGAACTTGCTCTTCCGTTACTTCACGCATACGAACCTGAGGATCAATACCAACTCGACGGCAAAGTTCGCGCGCAATTTGAGTACCTACTCCATAAAGATACGTCAACGAAATCACCGCTGGACGATCGTTCGGAATGTCAACACCTAAAATACGAGGCATAAAGCTCTCCTGTTTATATTGAAATTAAAAAATGTAAATCGCTTGTTCTCTGCTGGTTGCCACTTTCGGCTCCAGGATTACAAACTAACCCTGACGCTGCTTATGTCGCGGATTTTCGCAAATTACGCGCACAACGCCTTTACGACGAACAATTTTGCATTTCTCACAAATGCGTTTAACACTGGCTCTAACTTTCATTGTATCACCTATTTTTCATATCTCTTGCATCCACAAGACGTTACGAAACATTTCGCGCGTCCTGATTTTTGCCCTGTATATGATTTTTCCTACTTTTTGACCCCAATTTAATCAAATTTTTTGGAGTTTGAATTATAACGATTTATTCAGATTACTCAAGGGGGGGAAACGATTTTTTTGGAAAAACTTTAAAAATTTCTTGAAATTAGTCTTGACTTTTTCTATTTTTCCATCTCATTTTTAAAATTTGCATTCCAATATTCGTCATCTCCAGCTGTCAAAACCCACGGGCCGTCTTCTGTAATGGCGATTGTATGCTCATAGTGAACGCAAAGCTTGTGATCTTTGGTTACCAAAGTCCATCCGTCTGAAAGCTGACGGAGATCAATCGTCCCAACGGTAATCATCGGCTCAACAGCAATTACCACGCCCGGACGAATCGCAAAATCGTATCCGGGGCACGGATAATTTGCCACCTGCGGCGGCTGGTGCATTTCATGACCAATGCCATGACCAACCATATCCTCTACAACATGGAAGCCGCAGCTGTGAACGTAGTCAGCCATCTCCTTTGCGATGAGATTCCAGCGGGTTTTGGTCGCCAGAAGCTCAATAGCAAGATTTAACGTGTTGTGACCGCAATTCATCAGTTTTTTGACTTCCGGACCAACCGTTCCAACGGCATGAGTCCAGGCGGAATCGCCGCACCATCCGTTGATCTTCGCTCCGGTGTCACAACTGAGAATGTCGCCCTCGACCAGTTTCCTGTCATTGGGAATTCCATGGACGAGTTCTGCGTTGACCGACATGCATGTCACAGACGGATAGGGTTTTTGACGTCGTGACAGTTGAACGCCTTTGAAGCATCCGACCGCCTTGTTGGCGTCAAAATACTTTTCAACTTCGGAATCGATTTCTTTCGTTGTCACTCCTGGTTTAACCATGCGTTCAACAATTCGATGCGCGTTATAAACAAGCAGCCCTGCCTGACGCATTTCACGAATTTCGCGACGAGAAAGCAATTCCTGCCGAAAGCTTTGCATGACTATTTATTAACCTTTTCCATCTCTGCGACGACGCGATCAAAAATCTCGTCAATCGTTCCCAAACCGTTAACGCTCTTCAACAGACCGGATTTGCCGTAGTATTCCAGCAGCGGAGCAGTCTGATTTCGATAAGCCACCAGACGGTTGCGAATCGTGTCCGGATTGTCGTCCGCGCGGCCGCGGCCAGCCAAACGGGTAAAAAGCTCTTCTTCCGGAACCTGGAGTTCCAAAACGATGTCAAGCGGCGTGCCTTTCTTGGCAAGCATTTCATCCAACGCTTCCGCCTGAGCAATCGTTCGGGGGAAACCGTCAAGAAGATAACCGCCGTCACAGTCGCTCTGTCCAAGACGTTCTTCAATAATCGAAACGATGATTTCGTCCGGAACCAACGCTCCCGAAGACATGTATTCTTCAGCCTTGAGCCCGACTGGCGTCTTTGCGTCTCGAGCTGCGCGAAGCATATCGCCGGTGGAAAGATGAGCCATGTTGTACTTCTTAATCAGACGTTCAGCCTGCGTGCCCTTGCCCGCTCCCGGAGGGCCAATGAAAACCATTCTCATTAGTGCAATCCTTCTGTACAGTTAATGGTGAGGAATTGTTTACTAAAAACTCGTTATTCATAAACGACGCATGAAACTTGTCGTTTTATTTCTAGCAAGAGGAAACCGCGATAAACGATTTCAAAAGTTCTTTCAATGCCGCTGGGGATTGCAGCATTGAAAGAACTGAAAGATTTTTATAGCTTATTTCTGAAGCAGACCCGTGTAATTTCTCATTACAAGATGCGAGTCAATCTTCTGAACGAGGTCGAATGCAACGCTGACGGCAATGAGCAGTCCCGTACCGCCAAAGAAGCTGGATACGTCATAACTAACGCCCATGTAAGACGAAATAACGGTCGGCAAAATTGCAACGATTGCAAGGAACGCAGCGCCAACGTATGTAATTCGGACCATAACTTTTTCCAGGTAATGAGCCGTTCGTTTTCCAGGACGGTGACCAGGAATAAAAGTGCCGTAATTTTTGAGGTTTTCCGCCATGTCCTGCGGGTTGAACGTAATCGCAGTCCAGAAATAGCAGAAGAAGTAAATCAATGCGATGTACATCAAATTGTACGACAACGAACTGCCGCGAGCAAAGCAGTCAGCGCAGAAGTTAACGAAGTCTCCCCAGAAACCGGAAAAGCCATATCTTTGAAGCCAACGGAAAAGCAGCTGCGGGAACATCAGCAATGAACTTGCGAAAATGATCGGCATAACGCCCGCCTGATTGACTCGAAGCGGAAGATACTGACGGTTGCCGCCGAACTGACGTCGACCGCGAACGTGCTTGGCAGTCTGCGTTGGAATTCGACGCTGGCCGAGCGTTACAAATACAACGCCTGCGATAACGGCAACAAACATGAATCCGAGAACAAGCAGCTTGTCAACGCCAATGCCGCCGCCGTCAGAGCTGATCTGTAAACCTTTTTCATAAATTGGACTAAAGATGTCGTAAGCGGCGCGAGGCATACGGGCGACAATACCAGCCATAATTAACAAACTGATGCCGTTGCCAATGCCGTATTCGTCAATCTGTTCTCCAATCCACATCAAAAATGCGGTTCCACAGGTCATTGTCAAAATTGACATTAACCACCAGGACGTATAAATATGTCCGTTTGATGAAACAAACGCCGTATTAATCAAGCCTTCAGGTCTGCTGGCAAGATAACCCAAATACGCTGCCGACTGGAACAAACAGATGATGACAGTAGCGTATCGAGTCCATTCGTTAATCTTTTTACGGCCAGTCTCGCCTTCTTTCTGAAGCTTTTTAAGGGGTTCGTAAACGCTGCCCAACAACTGGAAAATAATGGACGCCGAAATGTACGGCATAATTCCCAATCCAAAAATGGTTGCTTGAGAAATTTCACTGGCGCTGAAGATGGCAACTGTATTTAACAATTCCCCCAGATTGTCCGAATTCAAATTCTCTGCAAATTTTCCCAATTTAGCCTGGTCAATTACCGGCAGTTGAATCCAGGAACCAACGCGGAAAACCATAAGAAACAGAAGCGTCAGCAAAATTTTCTTGCGAAGCTCTGGTATGCTAAAGATTACCCTGATTTTTTCCAACATGTTTAATACGTCCTTGTGGGGTTATAATAACCAGTATGGCGAATTGACTGTCTCGAAACTCAACTTTCATTCGACTGCTTCATCACGCAGTCATGCGAAAAACGCCGCCCTAAACAGGCTTCAAACGAAAATTCAATTTCGTCGCATTCAATCCGCTAACCCAAAAGTATTATCATTCCAGAGGTTGTCTCCAATGACGCCTCATACGGAATTAAACGACTAAAACCTTGTCTAAAGGATAACGATTTTCCTGTCATTTTGCCCATCCTGACATAATCAACGACAAAAATCGTCATGTCTATCATACGCCAACGCCGACTGGGTTTGTAACACAGTCGGCAACGCGTAAAACCAAATAAGCTGTTGTGACAATACTTATTTAGCTCTCATTTTATTCTTAACGACCGGCTTGCGTTGTTCAGCGGTTTCCATTGTGCAACCGGCGGCAGCCAGTTTTTCTGCAGCTGTTTTGCTGAACTTGTGAGCCTTAACGGTCAGCTTTTTGGTGATTTCGCCAACGCCGAGAATCTTCAGAACGACAAATTTCTTTGCCAAAGAATTCTTGATGATTCCCTGTTCTTTGAGCGTTTCAACGGAAACAACGTCGCCGTCTTCGAATATAGCGTCAAGATCTCTAACGTTAACCGCGAAAACTTCGTCCGCAAACTGATTGTTGAATCCACGCATCGGAATACGCTGAACGGTCGGAAGCATACCGCCTTCAAACGTTCCTTTATCGTGATGACCAGAACGAGATCCGTCGCCTTTGGCGCCGCGGCCAGCGTAACGGCCAATGCCGGAACCGGTTCCGCGACCAACGCGTTTGCGGGACTTGTTTTTACTAATGCCTTTATTTACTTCTGTGATATTCATTACAACGATACTCCTCGAAGACGTTCAACTTCTTGCTTGGAACGAACGCTCTGCAAACCGGCAATCGCCGCTTTGACGAGGTTCATTGCGTTACTTGTGCCATAACTCTTGGTAAGAATGTCGTGGATGCCAGCCGCTTCGCAAACCGCGCGGACTGCTGCTCCAGCAATAATACCAGTACCAGGACGGGCGGGAACCATAACGACTTTCGCCGAGCCGAATTCTCCAATGACCTGATGCGGAATGGTCGTTCCGTCAAGGGAGATGTCAACCAGACTGCGGGTTCCGTCTTTGGTCGCCTTGTCTACTGCGGGGGGAACTTCATTGGCTTTGCCGTAACCCCAACCAACTTTACCTTTTCCGTCGCCAACAACTACCATAGCCGCAAAGCTGTAGCGTTTACCGCCCTTGACTACGTTTGAGCACCGACGGACACAGACTGTTTTTGATTCCAGTTCGTTTTGATGTTCTGAAGACATGCTATTTCGCCTATTTCTAAATGGTTATGATTTCGATTGAGGTTATTTTTTAGCTCCCTTGGCTTTAGCGGCTTTCGCTTCCGCTTTAGCGGCTTTCTTCGCTGCGCCAGACTGGGCGGCAACTTTCTTCGGAGCGTTATCGCCTTTGGCGCCAAGGTTCAGACCAGCGTCGCGAGCCGCATCTGCCAAAGCCGCCAAACGTCCGTGATATTTGTATCCGCGACGATCAAAAGCAGCTTCTTTAACGCCAGCCGCCAACGCGCGTTCTGCAATCGCCTTGCCAACAAGAGCCGCCGCAGCGCAGTTGCCGCCATAAACGCCTTCACCGCAAATGGCTTTGTCTTGCGTTGAAGCGCTGGCAATTGTTGTATGCGTATTGTCGTCAATAAGTTGTACGTAAATGTGTTTCAAACTGCGATAAACGCACAAACGAGGCCGAGAGGAAACCGCTTTAAGGTGGTTACTGACTCTGAACGTTCGTCGTTTGCGTACAATTCCTTTAGCTTTGCAATGTTCCACAATTATACCTTTTCTTTCAATTCAGGGCAAGCCCGAATTATAAACGTTTGATTGGTTCCATACAATCTGTTGTATTTTACCGTCTTTTACGTTTTTGGGAATGACCCCCACATGGATAAAAGACGGCAAAATTATTGACTTTTTATCGTCATCCGAATCCGAATAACGTTAAAAGACGTTATTTACCAACGTTCTTGCGTTCCTTGCGGCGAACCTGTTCGTTTTCATAACGAATGCCTTTGCCCAAATAGGGTTCCGGCTTGCGAATGGCTCGAACGGAAGCGGCAAAGTTGGTTACGCGCTGTTTGTCGATGCCCTGAATAACAATCGCTTGCTGGTTGGGGCATGTAACCTTCAGATCAGAAGGAATTTCAACGTGAATTTCGTTAGCAAATCCAACGCGAAGCTGAAGCTGTGTTCCCTGAACTGCGGCAATATAACCGGTTCCAACCAGCTGTAATTTGCGCTCGTATCCCTGGGATACGCCAATAACGTTGTTTGCCAACAACGCGCGGGTCAGACCAAAGAACGCGCGAGTCTGGCGATCTTCAGCCGAAATGCTCACTTTGAGAGAATTGTCTTCAAAGACAACGTCAACCTTCGGAGGAATGGTCAATGACAGTTTGCCTTTGGGACCTTCAAGTTCAACAATCCCGTTTTCGATCTTTACCTTAACTCCGGCGGGAATATCAACGGGCTTCTTTCCAATTCGTGACATGGATTTAATCCTTTGACATAAAAATTAACAATATGAGGTTTTCTGCCTATCCCTCAATATTGAGATTTTCCTGTAACGGCGCTCAAGAGAACGCCGTTTGCGAAAAATCTATTACCAAACTTCACACAAAACTTCGCCGCCAATATTCTTTTGACGGGCAACGCGATCGCTGACAACGCCGCTTGAGCTGCTGATGACGGTAATTCCCAAACCGTTCAAAACCGGCTTGAGTTCCGATGAAGAGCTGTAAACGCGGCGGCCCGGCTTGCTGAGCCGTTTGATGTGACGAATAACTTTTTCGCCATTCTGGCCATATTTAAGCGTCAGACGAAGTGTATTGCAAGGCTGAGCTTCAATAATTTCCCAGTCCCAAATGTATCCTTCACTCTTGAGGACGTCTGCAATACCTTTTTTAATATTTGAGTACGGCAAATCGACGTGAGATCGTTCTACGCGCACTGCATTGCGGATACGAGTTAACATATCAGCGATGGGGTCGGTCATCATAGTATTTTATCCCTTTACCAGCTTGCCTTTTTAACACCAGGAATCAAACCCTGATCCGCCAACTTGCGGAAACAGATACGACATAATCCAAATTTGCGATAAACCGCGCGCGGACGACCGCAAAGCTTACAGCGACTTTCTTTGCGCGTCATAAACTTCGGCGCGCGATTCGCTTTTGCTATTTTCGACTTACTAGCCATTCTGATGATTCCTTATTTCTTGTTATCTGTTTTATAAGGCATTCCGAACAATTTCAACAGCAAACGAGCTTCTTCGTCGCTGGGAACGTTCGTAACCATGGTGATGTTTAAACCTTGCGGACGGACGAATTTATCAGGATTCAACTCCGGGAATACCAACTGTTCGGTAAGTCCCAGGTTGTAGTTGCCGCGACCGTCAAAACCGCTGGGGTTAAGACCACGGAAGTCGCGAACTCGAGGAATCGCATAAGAAATCAAACGATCCAAAAATTCGTACATTCTCGCGCCACGAAGCGTAACTTTGCAGCCAATCGCCTGTCCTTCACGAAGATGGAAGTTGGCAATGGACTTTTTCGCAAGCGTTACAACCGGCTTCTGACCGGTGATGAGGCTCATCGCTTCAACAGCTTCCTCAAGGTGCTTCTTTTCGTTAATCGCGCTTCCAACGCCCATGTTGACTACGATCTTTTCCAGTTTCGGAATCGACATCGGGTTTTCGCGCCCCAACTGTTTCTTCAGTTCAGGAACGATTTCCTGCTTGTACTTTGTTAATAAACGGGGTTCCATTTTATTCCTTCGGTTGGAGTTCTATGCCAATCCGGGCGCCGAACGTCGTTAAGCGCCGTATTGTAAACTATTTGCCTGCTTTAGCCTTTTCGCCTTTGACAGTCTGAACTGTCGCAGCGCACTTTTTGCAGAACAATTCTTTGGTTCCTTCATCATTGAATCGAGCGCCAAGCTTTGTCGCTTTGCCGCATAACGGGCAAACAAACATAATGTTGGAAAGCTGAATAGGCTGCTCAATCTTCAGGATGCCGCCTCGCGGGTTACGCTGATTCGGCTTGACGTGCTTGCTAACCTGATTAATTCCGGCGACAATTGCGCGTCCGCTTTTACGGTCGATGCTCATGACCTTGCCGCGCTTGCCTTTGTTTTTGCCGGTGATAACTTCTACAGTATCGTTAACTTTAATTCTCATCACACAACCTCGCTGGCAAGGGAAATAATTTTCATAAAATTGCGTTCGCGCAGTTCACGAGCAACAGCCCCAAAAATACGGGTTCCACGAGGATTATTGTCTTTATCAATAATTACCGCGGCGTTGCTGTCGAAACGAACATAACTGCCATCTGCACGGCGAACCGGAGACTTTGTACGAACGATTACCGCTTTGACAACTGAGCCTTTCTGGATGTTGCTGCCAGGAATAACGCTCTTAACGGAACAAACAATGACTTCGCCCAACTTGGCGCAACGTTTGTGAGTTCCGCCGAGAACCTTGATGCACATCAACTCTTTGGCGCCCGTGTTGTCGGCTACAGTAAGCCGCGTTTGCATCTGAATCATTTTAACACCTTAACATATTGTTAAATTACTTTAATTGTCGTTGACAAATGCCGCCAGTCATGACGACATCGCACCGCTGACGAATTATTTACCCTGCGCCGCTGCACGAAGAGCCGAAATATCAATAACTTCGCCCTTCTCAACGATGCGAACGAGGTTCCAACGCTTCATTTTGGACATCGGACGAGATTCTTCAATTTCGACCATGTCGCCCGTCTTGGACTCGTTGTTTTCGTCATGGGTAATGCAGACCGTCTTGCGTTTGATGTACTTCCCATACTTAGGATGCTTTTCCAATCGCGAAATTTCAACGCGACGCGTTTTATCCATTTTGTCGGAGGTAACCAGACCAATAAACAACTTTTTCGGCATTTTTATACCTTTGTTTTCTTGTAATTTTCCGCGCCGCCAGAACTACTGACGACGTATAAATTTTGCGAAACAACTATTTGCCCAAACCAAGCTCGCGCTCTCTCTGGACGGTTTTAATCTTTGCGATAAGTTTGCGATTCTTCAGCAATTCGGTCGGAGTGTCCAGACGTTCCATCTGGGACTTGATCCGAAGACGAAACATCGCATTGCGGGCTTCTACCAAAGTCGCATTGAGCTGTTCGTCGCTCATCTCGCGAAGTTCGGATGTTTTCGTTAGTGACATTTTACTTCTCGCTATTCTTTTTTAGGCGTCCAAAAATTTAGGACGATGCTCAAATTACATAACTCGACGCGATACCATTCGAACCGGGACGGGCATTTTGTGCGCCAAACGGGCCAAGCACATGCGCGCTGCTTCTTCAGTTGTACCGCCGATCTCATACAAAATCGTTCCGGTGCGAACTACAGCTGCCCAATATTCGGGTTCGCCTTTTCCTTTTCCCATACGAGTTTCCAACGGCGTGCTGGAAATCGGTTTGGTCGGGAATATTCTTACAAACAGTCTGCCCTCGCCGCGAAGGTATTGTTGAGCAGCGATACGGCCGGCTTCTATTGTTGCCGCTGGAATCCATCCAGCCTGCAGCGTTTGCAATCCAAAGTCTCCAAAGACGACGCGGTTGCCGCGAGAGGCATTACCTCTTAGCCGTCTTCTTTGTTCCTTTCGATGCTTTACTCTCTTGGGCATATTTGCCATCGTTATTGTCCTCACTGAAAGCGCCCAGGTTTATCCAGACTTGAATTCCGATATGTCCCTGAGCAATTTTTGCTTCACAAAAACCGTAATCAATATTCGCACGCAACGTCGACAGAGGAATCGAACCCTCGATCGCCTTTTCCGTACGAGCCATATCAGCTCCGCCCAATCGGCCGGACAACTGAATCTTAATTCCTTTGGCGCCGTCCTTTTCCTTCATGGTAAGTTCCATCGCCTTTTTCATGGCGCGGCGGAAACTGGCGCGTTTAATCAACTGTTCGCCAATGTCTTCGGCTACGAGCTGAGCGTTCAATTCTGGTCGTTTAATCTCAGAAATCGTAAGATTGATTCGACGGCCAGTAATCTTCTGAAGTTCGTTCTGGAGAGCTTCAACCTTTTCGCCTTTCGGACCGATCAACTGACCGGGACGTGCGGAGAAAAGAATTACCTTGACTTCATCTCGTGTACGTTCAATCTCGATTTTCGAGATCATCGGATACATCGCGCGACCAACGTTGTTCTTACGAGTCTTGATGAACTGACGGATTTTGAAGTCTTCGACCAGCAGATCGGCAAATTCTCGCTTGTTAGCGTACCACCGACTCTTCCAGCCAAGGAAAACTCCCGTGCGATATCCTGTAGGATTGACTTTTTGTCCCATAATTCAAATCTCTTTAGACTCTCGTCTGGTATAAACTTTTTGCTATTTACAAGTACTAATTGTTAGCCTCAATTTCGGATTCACTTTCAAGCGTTACGCTCAAATGTGAAATTTCCTTGACAATGACGGAAGCCATTCCACGAGACTTCGGACGCATGCGCTTAATCATGCGAGGTCCGCCGTCAACGCGAGCGTCAACAACGACAAGCGTATCCAGGTCTGTTACATGACGGTCTTCCGCGTTGGCAATAGCGCTTTTGAGAACCTTTTCCAACATGCGAGCGCCGCGATTCGGAAAAAATTTCAAGGCGTCAACAGCTTCCAAAGCGTATTGACCGCGAATGATATCCGCAAACGGACGAACCTTTTGGGCGCTGATGTGAGCGAATTTGTGAATTGCTTTGTATGACATTATTTTACCTTTGAAACTCTAATTTGGGTTACGGCAAACTTGAAATAATTACTATTTCTTGTTGCCCTTGCCAGCGTGACCGCGGAAAATTCGGGTCATCGAAAATTCGCCCAGCTTGTGTCCAACCATTTCTTCGGTTACGAATACTTTGTGGAAAATCTTTCCGTTGTGAACCATGAAGGTGTGACCAACAAATTCCGGAACGATTGTACAGGCTCGCGCCCACGTTTTAATCGGTTCTTTTGTATTCGTCTGGTTAAGCTTCTCAACCTTGACGAACAGTTTCGGGTCAACAAAGGGACCCTTTTTCAATGATCTACTCATGTTATATACTCAATCCAAAAAAGGAAACCTCTGTTACTTGACCAACTTCAAAATGCCATAACGACGACTGCGGCGACGGCGAACAATCGCGCGATTGCTGGCCTTGTGACGACTTCTCGTCGGTCCGCCCTTGGTCGGCTTGCCTGTCGGGGTTACCGGGTTGCGTCCGCCCTTGGTTCGGCCTTCGCCACCGCCATGCGGGTGGTCGATCGGGTTCATCGCAGTTCCACGAACATGAGGCTTTTTGCCCAGCCAGCGTTTGCGGCCGGCTTTGCCGAGAACGATGTTCATGTGGTCGCCGTTGCTGGTAACTCCGATTGTCGCCATGCAGGCAACCGGAATTCGGCGAATTTCGCCGGACGGCAGGTTGATCTGCGCCCAACCGGAATCGCGAGCAACCAAAGTTGCGTAAGCGCCGGCTGATCGGCAAAGCGCGCCGCCCTTTCCAGGCTGCATTTCAATATTGTGAATGTTCGTTCCTAACGGAATCTCGGTAAGCGGAAGGCAGTTGCCCAGCGTCGGAGCAGAACCAGGTCCGCTGACGACTTTGTCGCCCTTCTTCAAGCCGTTGGGAGCGATGATATATCGCTTCTCGCCGTCAACGTAGTGGAGCAAAGCAATGCGCGCTGAACGGTTCGGATCGTACTGAATGGAATCGACAACAGCCGGAACGCCAAACTTGTTGCGACGAAAATCAACCAAGCGGTATGCACGCTTGTGCCCGCCGCCGCGGAAACGACACGTCGTAATTCCCTGGTTGTTGCGTCCACCTGTTTTCTTCGCCGGGATCATAAGGGATTTTTCCGGCTTATAATTCGGGGTCAGGTCCGCGAAATCACTAACCGTGGCTCCTCGTCGCCCCGGGGTAATCGGTTTGTATCTGATAATTCCCATATTAAACTCGCTTTATATATTTGGTTAAATTTATTCCACTCACTAACGACTATTAGTAGTAATCAATACGATGTTCTTCATTGAGAATAACAATCGCCTTTTTCCAGTCGCTTGTATAACTAACGCCGTTACGCGTGCGGCGAGCCTTGCCTTTACGAGTCTGAGTGTTGACTTTATCAACCTTGACGTCAAAAAGCTCTTCAACAGCGTTTTTGATGTCGGTTTTGGTTGCCAGCGGATTGACCTCAAAGCAGTAGGCGTTGGTTCGTTCCGATTTATGATACCCTTTTTCCGTAACCAACGGACGCAGAATAATCTGCTGGGGTTCGAGAACCATTTTTGTCTTTTTTGTTTCTACTGGTGTACGTTTCATTTTTTTACCTGTTCGCCAAAGCGAAAAATTACTCGGTTATATGTTCAGCCAATCGTGAATAACTCAGTTCTTTTCCTGAGCAACCTTGCCGCGGAACGCATCCAGAGCGGCTTTGGTAATCAACATGCGCTGCGGTTTAAGAATATCGTATGCGTTCAATTCCGCAACCGGCTTAACGCTCGCTCCGGCAATGTTCCGGACGGATTTGTAAATGTTTACATTGTATTCAGCAATGGCGAAGATCGTCGTAACTTCGTCCAGCTTGAGAGCCTTCAGAACTGCGGCGAAATCTTTCGTCTTGGGAGCGTCGATGGTGTAGTCGTCCAAAATGACGAGCTCGCCGTCGTCGATCTTGCTGCGAAGAGCCATGCGAGTCGCGAGCTTAAGAGCTTTGCGATTCATGCGATACGACCAATCAGGATTGTCGATAGCAAACGCGCAGCCGCCGCCGACGCGAACGTTGGTTCGCTTCATACCAGCGCGAGCGTTGCCCGTACCCTTCTGACGATACATCTTCTTTTTGCTGCCGGCGACGTCTGAACGTCCCTTCGTCTTGACGCTGCCTTGACGAAGATTGTTGCGGTACATAACTACAGCGTCATGAAGAAGCTGCTTTGTTACCTTGTCAGCCAGTTCCGTCGTGTCGATTTCGTATTGTCCGACCTCTTTACCGGTCTTGTCAACTATGGGGATATTAGCCATAATTCAACCAACTTTTCCTAGTAGGATTCTAACCGTTTCTGTTGCCAGGTTCGATTATTATCCGATGTATGTAAAATTAACTTGTTTGTACGATAAATGCCAATCTTTTCTCGTTATACCGCTATCCTGTTATTCTTTTGTGGTGTAATCAATAAGAACTTCCGGGAAGGGCTTGGGAGCGGGGAGATAATTGCTCGGTCTGACTTGAACGTATCCGCCATTGGGACCAGGAACCGCGCCGTAGATGAGAAGAAGATTATTGGCTTTGTCTGCCTTGACGATTTTAATGTTGCGAGTGGTGCAACGAACGTTGCCGTATTGACCAGAACTGCGAAGACCCTTTTGTACGCGAGACGGGTAAGCGCTGCAGCCGGTTGAACCAGCGTGACGGTGACATTTTTTAACGCCATGCGTCATACGCTGACCGCCAAAATTATGGCGTTTCATGGTGCCGGCGTAGCCGCGGCCTTTGCTCAGGGCTGTAACGTCAACGGAAGCGACGCCGCTGAAAACGTCAACGTCAAGAACCTGACCAACTTCAAACCCGGCGGGAGAAACGCGAAATTCGCGAACAAACGCCTGCGGTTCGCAATTGGCTTTCTTGGAAAGTTCCGCGCCAACTTCCTGCGCCTTTTTAGCGCGCTTGGATTCGATATTGGCAACGTGACCACGAACAGACCGGGAAACCGAGTTGCGAGATTTGTCTTTATAACCAATCTGAACCGCTTCGTAGTTGTCTGTGTCTTTCTTTTTAAGCTGCAATACCGGGCACGGACCTAACTGCAGAACCGTTACCGGAACTGCGCGTCCTGATTCCGTATACACTTGAGTCATTCCGACCTTCTGGCCGAGAAGTCCTATACCGTTCATCTTAAATCTCCAGTATTCTTATCTGTTAGCGATTTGTCGCCTTAATTTTGATGTCAACTCCAGCGGGAAGGCTGATCTTGTTCAAAGCTTCGATTGTTTTCGCAGTTGCCTGAATGATGTCAATCAGACGTTTGTGAGTGCGAATCTCAAACTGCTGACGAGACTTCTTGTCAATGTGCGGACTGGAAAGAACCGTGTAACGCTCAATGCGGGAAGGAAGAGGAATCGGGCCTCTGACTATCGAACCGGTGCGTTTGGCGGTATCCATGATTTCGTTAGCGCTCTGATCCAGAATGCCGCTTTCGTAGGCTTCCATTCTGATGCGAATTACTTCTAAACTTGTACTCACTTTTTATCTCCTATATGTTCTATAGTCGCTTATGCTGTCAATATCGCTATTGACCTGCTTTTGATTCCTCTTGTTTTCAAAGATCGTTTCTTTTCGGTCGCAGCATTGAAGCTGACGACTTGCCTGAAACTTACAAAGACGGGGCAGATTATACAGTAATTTCTACTCCTGTCAACCGTCTGGAACGCGATTTTTTAAAAATTTTCAAAAATTTTTTACTTCGCTTTTCTTACTGGCTAAATGGCAATCCAAAATTCCGGAGTACTGTCTCCCCCGAGCTTTCGCTTATTGTTCCCGACTGGAACCAGGTAGGAATTTTAACTTTTAACTTACGCTTACCGTTTATTGCAAGATTCAACGGCAGTCCGTCAGCTCAACGATTCCATTTTGGGACGTTTGTCCCGCGCCACTTCAGGCAAGTTTCATGATAATAACACATCTTTCTGATTTGGCAATGGGGGGGACGTCCTTTTTTAAAAATTTTTTCTCTTTTTTTAAAGTTTTCTTTTCATGCCCCCGTATTTTCTCCTTTTTCTCTTGCCAACTATCCATTTGTCGGATATTATATCAATAGCCAATAGCGTAAATTGGACGTCTGGAACCATTATTTTGTTTCCAGACTCAAAAAAAACGATTTTTCAATTATCGGCAATTAAGAATTCTGATAATTGCAACTTCTTTCACTTTAACCTTAAACTGCTTATGTCAGAAATTATTAAAATCGTCGTCCTTGCTTTCGTTCAAGGTATTGCAGAATTCCTTCCGATCAGTTCTTCCGGGCATTTGGAGGTAATCAGCGCCGCGCTGGACGCGTTTGCAAAACTCAAGCTGGAAAGCGGATTGGATTCGTTGACCGTCAGTGTAATATTGCATTTGGGAACGCTCATGTCGCTGCTGGTCTATTATTGGAAAACGCTGCTTGACATTGTCCTGAAGCTTCGGTTCAAGCTGGCGTTTTTGCTCATTTTGGCGTCCATTCCTGCCGCAGCTGCCGGCGTTTTGCTTCACGATTTTTTTGAAGATAATCTGAGCAACCTTTGGATTGTTGGATGCATGTTCATTTTGACGGCGATTTTACTCATTGCGTCGCAAAAGTTTTCCAAACGCAAAACAGAGAACGACGAGCAAATGGAAACGCCTCAAGCTATTGATTCTAAGGGTTCAACCGAAACGGTTGTCGAAGAATTAAGCGCGATTTCGTGGGTTCAGGCTCTTGTAATCGGCATTTTCCAGATGTTTGCGATTCTCCCGGGACTTTCCCGAAGCGGGTCAACCATCGCTGGAGGTCTGTTTTCCGGACTAAAACAGAGCGCTGCGGCAAACTTCTCCTTTTTAATGGCGATTCCGGTTATTGGAGGCGCGGGACTGTTGGAAGCGCTCAAATTGTTCAAACGACATCAAGCAATCCCGGTAACAGAGCTGTCGATTGGCTTTTGCGTCAGCTTTATTGTCGGATTGTTTGCTCTATGCTGGGTTATCAACTGGATTAAGAAGGGCAAGCTGTCCTGGTTCGCGTACTGGCTTTTCCTCATGGCGGCATTTTCGTTTTACCTGGCTTTGCAATAGGAAGTCGATTTAGCCCACATTTTCAAGCGCATCTTGATACTTAAATCAAATGAACAAAACTCAGGATTACGAAGCAGTCGCTTTAATTTACTCTGACGAATACGTGTTAATTTACCGCGGTCGACGCGCTCACACCCTTGCAGGGCAGTCGGAAGAGGTTTTGATTCAGCAGTGGATTAACCCCCATCTGTTTACAGACGATTGCAAACAGCGGGAAGACCTGTACGCCTACGTTTCCAAAAACAACCCCAATCTGGCGCGTTTAATTGCGTTTGATTTCAAGAGCGGTCGATACGTCTACGAATCCTTTAGCTGCTCTCTGGCGCAGTACAACCGATTCCTGGACGACGGTTCGCCCGTTTGGGAACAGACGTGGCGCGACGCTTTGGCGGCTTTGTTCCAGCTTCATAAATCGTACTTGAATCATGGGAACCTTAACGCCAACAGTTTTTATTTTCGAAAAGACGGTCAGCTGAAAATCGCGGGGATATTCCCCAACTTCAACGACGACTTCAAGTACAACCTCGAAGCTCCGCCGGAAGGACGCTCGTTCCTCGAACAGCAGTTCCAAAAGGACATTGCCGCTCTGTGCAGCATTTTTCTTTCGGAACCGTATCGACATCTCATTCCTCAAGCGGATCAGGATGACTGCGCTAAACTGAGCAAGGGCGAAATATCTCTGGAAACCGCGCTGGAACATGCGGAAAAAAGATTTGGCGCCATCGTTAAAGCGAGAGAAGAAAAAGACGTTAAAGCTCGTCAACGCGCTCTGCAGGAGAAAGAAAACCTGGAAAAACAGTACCGAAAGGGACCTGGATTTATTTTTATGTCAGTTTTTTGCATCCTGGTTGTTTTAGGCGTAATTGGCGTCAAACACGCTTTGGATAAAGCCAACAGGGAGAACGACTCCGACATAAACCTTCCGAGTAAAGCCAATCCGTCTTCCGTAACAAATTTTACGGACGAACTCCAGCGCGAGGCTGACAACAGAAAACAGCAAGCTTATGGAGACGACGGAATCGTTCACACGCCGAACGTCCTTCCCGGGCGAGAAATCCCGGCGGAACTGTCCCGTCCGCCCGTTCTGTCAGACGAACCGGAGAAGCAGATTTTCGTTGGATACGTTACCAGCAACACCGTGCCTGTTCTTGACGTTTTCAATAAAAACAAGCAGGAAAAAATCAGTTTTTATGTTGATGAAGAAACGAAAATCGTTTACGCTGACGGTACAGCGCGGCGACAAACTGAAATTCGCGTTGGACAAGAAATAGAAGTCGAATACGAACTGGGCAATAAAGACGAAAAAGCCTACGCGCACGTGATACGGCTAAATGACTAAAAAAGCTATCTGGGGAGCGTGCTTCTGGGGAGCGGACATTGTCCGCGAAAAATAATAATGTTTGTTGTTTTGGCGGGTATTACCCGCCCCCCGTAAGCATTACCCGCTCCTGCTCTCTCTCCCCTACAGCAAATACCATTGACCGGAATACAGAACCCAGATTCCGAGGGCAAAATTCGTGATCGCATGAGCGCAGATACAATCTGACAGCGACCGGGTTTTCCACGCCAAAAGCGTAATTCCGCAAAACCAGACGACGCCCGCCAACGCTTCCGGGTGAGTCAAGAGCGGATAGATTATCGTTATCGCCCAAACCATCGGGCAAAGCGCCCCGATAGGAACGTCGTACCATGGAATAGGCTCTGCAGACGCCTGTTCTTCTTTTTTAGGCGCTGACCAGAAATATCTCAGGACAAATCCGCGAAGGAAGAATTCCTCAATAAACGGGACGATAAGCGCCAGTCCAAGCAAACGAAGATAAAACAACGGGGAAATCCTCTGGATGCGAGAACTTAAATCGACCTTGTCAGTCGCTGGTTCTTTTTGGGGCGGGTAATACCCGCCACCCGGAAGCGCGTTCTCCCCAGCGTTCTCCCCGGTCTCAATTCCCCAGTCGTAGCCGGGACGCGTGGTCGGAAAGACTTTTTCCAGTCCCATGCAGGGCAGAAAGTCCGAAACGCTTCGTTTTTCCATTTGGCACAGCCCAATCCAGACTGCGGCGCCGAGAATTCCAGCTAAAACGCCGTAGAAGGACGGGAGCTTCAAAAACTGTTTCCAGACAGGAAAGCAGACGGCTATCGCGACTGCAGTCAAAAGGAGCTTGACGCAGTAAAAAAGCGGATACTGACCCGTTGACGGTTCCGGCTCGAAACTCGTGCAAATCATGTACACAACAAACGGGACAATAAACGGAATCGGCGATTTCTCAGACGTTATTGACAGCATATTCTATAAATTTGTTCTAAATTAGCTAAATTTCTTGAGATTTTCACGTCAAAGCCCTTGACGAAAACCTCAATTCAGAATACTATATATAATAAATTTAGCGCTGGTACTTAGCGCTAGTGCGTAGTGCATAGCGCTAGTGCGTAGTGCATAGTGCGTAGTTAGGGGAGCGCTTGCGTCCTAAGCGCTAATCACTAATTACTAATTACTCATTATACCACATAAACTGGTTTTAGGAAAGCGTCAGCAATAAAAAATATTTACCTATCATGATCAGATCCCATTTCCTTATTCGTTTAACAGCGTCCGTTGTTTCATTGTTATGTCTTTTCTGCTTGACCTCACTGGTTTTTGCTCAGGAAGCCGCTCAAACGCCAGCTGCAGCTCCGGCGAATAAACCCGCTCCGGCTGCCAAACCCGCTCAACCGGCTCCCGCCTCTAAACCGGCAGTTGATAAACCCTTGAGTTTCCGGTTCACTGAGATCGAAAAGGATTCAGACGAAGACAGAATCCGCAATCAGACTGGTACAATTTTCAATAAAGGCAAATTCGAGAAAGCTGAAGATAAAGCCATTTTCACACAGTACTATAAAGGGTACTTCTTCGCTCGTTGGGTCAGCAGCGGCAAATACTATCAAATGGACACTTATCCAGAAACGCTTCGCAAGCAGGCGCGAACTACCAAAAAGCCGACGGATAAAAAGAAGTTGGAAGCCATTGCCAGCCGCTGGACGTATCCTTGCTTTATTGAAGATTTCCGTAAAGACCTCGATCGCAGCCGCGAAGACGGCGAGCCGCAAAAGATTGCCGTTAAAACAGCGTTCGATTTTGCCATGGAAGTTATTGCCAGCAATAACGCTCAATGCACTCCTGCAGTTAAGTACAACTGTGCTTTGTTGTTGGGGAATTTGTATTATAAAACTTCAGCGTCTGCAAATGAATTGCCGGTCGTTTATACGCCAGCTTTTGAAACGCTCGTTAAAATTGCGTCTTCCGCCAAAGCTCCCTGCTATTTGAAAATCGGAGCGTTGATGGGGCTCAATCAAATTATTGCGGAAACAAACCTGACCGACAAACAAAAAGCCGACGTTTATAACGTTATGCTGGAAATCGCCAAAACAAAAGTTGACCCGGCGGCGTTTGCGTCTTCCAAAGACGACCCAACCGGAGAAGGCGCTGTCTGGGCGAGAAACCTGGCAATTGAAGGGCTTCGTCTTTTGGCGGACTTCAACGCTAAGGTTGACAAAACAAAGGGATTCTATCCGGGCAAAGAAGCTGTTGGAACGCTCTTCCAAATTATAAACGACAAAAAAGCCCCGATGACAACGCGAATTGCCGCTATGGAATCGCTGGGAAGCTACAATTTCAATAAGTATCCCGAGCTTAAATCCAGCTCTCCCAAATTATTAAAAGCTGTTGCCTCGCTTGTTATTGAAGCTATTCAAACGGAGCTGGATCGTAAAGTTGACAATCTCGTCTGGGGAGACGACGCTGAACGGATGGCTCGCCAATACCGTTCAAACGACGATGAAGAAGAACAAGTTGACACAACCAACAACGCGATTTTCCTCTTGCAGCGCGCTCTGCCTGCCGTCTATGCGGTGAACGCCGCTCTCAACGGCGTCAAAAGCGACAAGGGATGGAAAGGGCTGTCTACTCTGGATACTTCTAACGACGCCACAAGTCCTTCTGAAATGATTGACGTACTGAAAAACGCCAACAGTTCTCTAAACGCGTTGGCAAAAGAAATCATTCCGTCAAACAGCTCTGGAGGAGCGGCAGACCTTGACAGCGAAGACAGCTACCCAACAGATAAATTGCAGGAAGTTATCTCCGTTCTGAACTCTATCCAGGACGATCTCAGACCGTTTACCGAATAATGAGCTGCTTAGCGCTAGCGCCTAGTAGGCGAGGGAGTAGGGAGTAGGGAGTAGGGAATAGTAGAGTCTTCCCTATTCCCTATTCCTTATTCCCTATTCCCCATTCCCTATTCCCTACAATGCACCAAACTTTATTTTATATTCCAGAAAAGCTGTTCGGGATTCCGGTTTTTGGCGTTGGTCTGCTATTAGTTCTCTGGTTGGTTATAACCGGGATATCGATGTTTTTTGACTATCGTAAATCCGGCTTGAAATCTGTCTGGTCGTTTTTAGTCGTTGTCGGATTAGGCGCCGCGGCGATTATTTGGGTCTTGCCCAACATCGTCAAGCCGACCGGGCTGGCAATTCAAAGCTACGGCGCCATGATGCTTCTGGGAATCATAACCGGGCTTCTTCTGGCAATCTACAGAGCTAAAAAATACGGATACAAGGCAGACCTGATCATCTCGATGGTTCTCTGGATGTGCATTGAGGGAATAATCGGCGCCAGACTGTTCTTTTGCGTCGAGTACTGGTCGGAGATGAAAGCGGACACATGGGCTCAAACGATTCGCAACTGCCTGAGTTTTACTGAAGGCGGGCTTGTCGTTTACGGCTCTCTGTTTGGCGGGCTGCTGGGCGTGATATGTTTCATTTTGACCACGCCCAATCCCAACGAAGAAACCGAACGTAAAAAGCGTTTATCCATTTGGAGAATGTTGGATATAATTGCCCCGTCGATGGTTTTGGGGCTGGCGTTTGGGCGCATTGGCTGTTTCCTCAACGGCTGCTGTTTCGGCGGCGTTTGCGACGTCGACAAATATCCCTGGGCGGTTACGTTTCCCGCCGGGTCGCCCCCGTTCATGGCTCAGGTAGAAAGCGGGGATATTAAACTCGATAACCAGCCTTTGCAGGGGTTGACGCTGGAAAGAATCTTTCTCCCCAACGGCCATTGGGGAATAATCGTCAAGACGGTTGAAAAAGATTCCGCAGCAGAGAAAGCCGGAATGAAGCCCAACGACCTGATTGTCGCAATTAACGACGTCTCTGTTTTTGACAATCAAAACAACGCGCGCCTGGACTGGGCGTACTATTGTCTTACTGCCGGAGCAAGAACAGAGGGGATGGTCAAAGTCAAAAGACACGATGCGCCGGACGCCGTTTGGGAATACAGTTCAAAAAATGAAATTCGCTCGCTGCCCGTCCATCCGACGCAGCTTTACAGCTCCCTCAACGCTTTGCTTTTGCTGGTAATCCTGTTGATTTTCGACCGATTCAAGCATTGGGAAGGCGCAACGTTTTTACTGCTCGTTACGCTGTATCCAATTACCCGCTGGATTTTGGAATCGATTCGCATCGACGAATCTGGCGCGTTCGGGACGTCCATGAGCATTTCTCAGCTTGTCAGTTTGATAATGCTCCCTATCGTTTGCATCCTTTGGGGATATTTGTGGTTCTTAAATCGGAAGAGGCAAGAGGCAAGAGGCAGTAGGGAATAGGGAATAGGGAATAGGGAATAGGGAGTAGGGAGTAGGGAATAGGGAGTAGAATATATGCCTTTTATACTTACCACTAACCACTAACCACTTGTCGCTTCCTACTCGGAAGCGACTCTTATTCTTTTATAATGCAGCGAAAACCGAAATTGCCGTCTTGATAATCCGGTTCGCTGTATCCGCGAACGGCGCAGCGGCAGTATCGGGCGCTTTCATGCCATCCGCCGCCGCGAAAGAGTTTAAAAGAACCCTTCTGCGGTCCTGTCGGGTCGGTTACGCTCTCGGTGGAATATTCGCCATACCAGTCAGCGCACCATTCCCAAACGTTTCCAGTCATGTCGTACAGTCCCCACGCATTGGGCGTCTTTGTTCCGACCGGATGGGTCTTGTTGCCGCAATTGCCCTCATACCACGTCGTCTGTTCCAAATCTCCTGGATAAGCGGTTGTACTGCCGGCGCGGCAAGCGTATTCCCACTGAGCTTCCGTTGGGAGTTCCAGCTTAACCCCTGACTGCGAACACTTTTTACAGAACTCCTGACAGTCGTTCCATGTTACACATTCTATAGGATTGTTATCGCCCTGGAATCTGGCGGGATCGTTTCCCATGACAGCTTTCCACTGCTTTTGAGTTACTTCCGTTTCCATTATCCAAAACCCCTTGGTCAGCGTAACCTGATGGGAAATTTCGTCGTCGAAACGCCCTTCTTCCGTTTTTGGCGCGCCCATAGAAAACGTCCCGGCTGGCGCCCATCGAAAAGCAAACTCGACGCCGTTGATAACAACCGTTTTTCGTTCTCCAGCCTTATTTGCAGCATTCAAATCCAGAGCCGTTTGCGCAGTCGCGGCGTTGCAAAAAACCGCGCCCAAAACAATCAATACAATGGCGCTGAGGAAATATATTGTTTGTTTCATAGTATACTTATTTAGTCTATTAAATGGCTTTTGGAATTAACAATCTTCATTACGATTATTATATCATTTTTTTGCCAACGTTAAAAGAACCGCACAGCAAAAATATTAAGATTATCATAAAGAAAAAGCAGGGAATGGGAGTTTTAATCGCGTTTTTACGTCCCATTCCCTGCTTTTCGCAGTTCTGCATCTCTCAGATCAGTTTGCTTTTTTGAGCAGCGCTGTCTGCTGCGTTCTCAGCGAACGCTGGAAGTCCATCTTTTCAATCTGCCAGTTCTGAATGCGTTCCAGCAGCTGGGCTTCCTTGAGCTTGAGCTGGTTTTCCTTCTGTTCCAGGAACTGACGTTTCTGAGCCAGCTGAATGCTCTGCTCGTCGATAGACTGTTCAATCGCTTCTTTCTTAAGCTGGAGGCTGTGAATCTGTCGGGCGATGTTGTCTCGATACGCCGCCAGCTCCGCCTTCTTTTTGTCGAGCTGTTCGCGAATCTTCTGGTACTGATAGGCGAACTTTTCGCGAATGGCGGTAATGGATCGCTTGAGGGCGTCCGGAGCGGCGGAGCGGGACAGGCTGACCCACAGTTCTTCGGTTGACAACCGAATTTCGAGCGTGTCCTGATTGAGTTTCATCAGGTTCTGCCGAGCCTGTTCGTAAGCCATGCGCTGCTGTTCCATCGCTTCAAAGCGTTTGGACGTCTGACGGCGAATGTTGACCATTTCCCGGTTCTTGCGCGCCAGATCTTCTTCGCATCTCTGATGGAACGCCGCACATTCCTGTTCCTGTCGAGCGTTTGTCTGAATGAGGTTCTGTTTAATCTTTTCCAGTTCCTGACGGGATTCCTCAAGCGACTTTTCGTAGCTGGCAAGAATCTCTTCACGACCGCGCAGCTCTTCCAGACGCTGTTTCAGAGCGTCTTCCTGCTGAAGAACTTTCTGCTGGAACTGATTTTCTCGAACTGACAGATCAGCCATGATACTGTCCGCTTTCTTTTGGGCTTCCTTGATAATGGATTCCGCCCGCTGATTGACGTTCTGAATAATCGCGCTGACGCGATTCTGGGCGTCCTTCTTTTGCTGCTGTTCGTATTGACGAATCTGAGCCAGTTCCGCTTCGCGAACTTTTGCGTTCGACGCTTCCAGCTCCTGGGTTCGCTGACGAATGGAAATGGCGACTTCTTCGTCTCGGCTTTTCAGAGCGCGAAGCATTTCGTTTATGCGATGTTCCTTCATTTCCAGTTCGCTCGTCCAGGATTTGAGCGCAGCAACCTTTGAAACAAAATCTTCTTCCGACAGCGGCGCCGATTCGTTTCCGTTGGCGTTCGCATCAGCTCCGTGAAGTTCAATCTGGTTGAGCGACCTGTTGAGCCGGTTTTCTCTTTGAACCAAAATCTGTTCCCGTTCTGAAAGAACGCTTTCTTTACGCTCACATTCAGCCAACCGTTCTTTGAGATTCGCTTCGTGCGCTTCGATACCCTCTCGGAGTCGGGCAAACTTTTCCTTGTCCGATTCCAGTTCCTGACGAGAGGAAACGACTGATTCCCTTTGTTTATTGAGGGCGTCTTCGCGTTTGACGAGTTCAATTTCCCGTTCGTCCAGATTGTCCTTAAGGGATTGCGCTCTGTCTTGAGCTTCTTTGATTATGCTGTCCGCCTGATCGTTGACGTCCTGTAAAATCGAATTGACGCGATTCTGAGTGTCTTCTTTTTGCTGTTTTTCCAACTGCTGAATTCTCGCCATTTCGCTTTGGCGCATTTTGAGAAAGCTCTGCTCCTGTTCTTTTTGCTTCTTCTGCAAATCGGCATAACCCTTTTCCAGCAAAACCGCCTTGTCGTCCAACTCTTTTTTAATGGACTTCAGTTCCATGACCTTGGTCGCAAATTCGGAACGGCGCTTGGAGAGCTTATCATTCTCATTGAACATTTCCGCTTCGCGCTGCTGCAGCTCTCGGGTTCGATTGGCGATATTGTCAATCGTTTCCTTGACTTGCTGTTCGTTTTCCTGAAGAGTCGCAAACCGCTTGGCGTAATCGCGTTCTTTTTCCAAATGCTCTTCACGCTGTTTGTTAAGATCGTTTTCTCGCTGTTCGACAACGCTCATCCGTTGAGACAACGACGCTTCGATTTCGAGCTTTTGATCATTGAGAGACTTCTCGACCGCTTCTTTTTGACGAATGATTTCCTTGTGAGATTTCGCCTCCAGGCGTTTGCACTCTTCTTCGGCGTCCAAACGCTTTTGAGTCAGTTCGCTATTGAATCGTTCGCTTTCTTTGGCTAACTTTCGTTTGTTTTCTTCTCTGGAACGCTGAAATTCCTGTTCAAGCTCCGCCCGCTTTTGAGCGAATTCCCTTTCCAGCGCTTTTTTCTGCTGAGCCTGCCCGGTTTCGAACGCTTCAATCGCCAGTCGGAGCTTCTTTTCCCGCTTGTCTAATTCCGCCTGACGAACGTTGAGTTCTTCTTCTTTATTAGCCGCCAGCAAACGAGTTGTTCGCGCCGCGTTGTCCAGCTCCGCAGAACGCGCGTTGAGCTGCGCTTCGCGTCTGTCCATGTCGTCCTGGCGCTGCTGTACATACTGCGCTATTCGACTTGCCTGATCTTGAATATCCGCCGGTTTCCAACTCGAATTGGAATCCGTTTCGCTCATTGCAGACGATGACCGCTTCTCCCGTTTGCTGTTAATGGAGATTGTGTCAATATCATAATCGGAATCACTGCGAACTACGCCAAAGGTTGCCATGGCTCTTACCTTATTATATAATTGTTAAATCTGCATATCGATACTATTACCTGTAATCGATACAAGTCCTACTATTGATACAATCGTCAAAGTTTAACACGCCCTTTAAAGAAAGTTCATTTTTTTAGTGGCGAGTTGCGAGTGGCGAGTTGCGAGAGATGAGAATTTCAAATTGGCTCGACGCTTGCGCTAATTACGCATTACGAATTCCGCATTACGAATTAGATTATCCCCTACATTCCGTACAACCAATCCACCGTTTGGAAGCTGTATCGATTGTATCAATTATTCATACAAGAAAAACTGTGAAAATTTCCAGCAACGTCCGATTTCTTACGTAGATATATTTAATTATAGAGGATAATAATGCCCAATCAAAACAAAACGCAAAACTCAGCTGTCGCAATATATGCTCAGTTGTGCAACAGTCTAATATTTATTAATCGATCGGTCTTTTTTGCCGTTCTGTTGGGCATTGTATTGTCAGCCGTCCCCCAAACAGGCTCGGCGCAATCGCTTCCAGAGAACAGAGAACTCATTACTCGAAAAGGAGTTAGCGTAAATTCTTCGTCAACTCCTCGTTCCTCACTAGTTACTCCTAACTATCAGACAGTTCCCAAACCGGAACAGTCGGAGCTGGAAGATATTATACTCAAAGGAAATGCGTTGGAAACGCCCTCTGAAAATCGTCCAATTGACTGGAACGAGGCGCTCAACTTCTGGGAAAGCGCGTTGAGGGATTACCCGACTGAAGCGCTCCTTTTAAAACGGTATTATCGAGCCAGAATCCAGTACGACGTCAATTACCGTTTGGCAGACAGACGTTATGTGGAACTGGTCAATAACATGTCAACCGATCTGGGAAGAGAAACGCTTTCAGACATCCTCTATAAAATCAATTTCAGCTACGTTGACAACGCCAACTGGGCCGTCATTTCCCATAACGGACTGGTCGGCATATCGCAGGCGCTTCGCAACCCGGCGTTTCGACGTCAATATCTTTCCCGTTTTAACGTAGAGGAAATTGCACGAATGGAGCTGCGCTGGATGCAGAATGCACGCTCGATTCCGGTTAAAAACGCCAACGATGCCTATTCGCAGGCTGTCAGCGTCGCGTCAATGGTCAAACGCGACTGTCAAATTAACGAAGCGGTAATCATTCTGGAATACCTCTGTGGAATTCTTAACGTTCTTGACCAATACACCTGTCTTCTCACGCCAACCCAGTTTCTCGACATGACCAACCAGATCAACGGGGAATTTGTCGGCATTGGGGTTGAACTGAAAACCGTTAAGGGAGAATTGAAAGTCGTTCGACCGATAACCGGTTCTCCAGCGCAGAAGGCGGGGCTTCGACCGGGCGACTCCATCGTCGCCGTCAACGGTCAGCGAACGGTAGATTCCACGCCGGAAAAGATTTCCAACCAGCTTCAAGGCGAATCCGGCTCTACGGTTTACTTGGAAATCGCTCGGCGCAACAGTCCCAATCAGACGGTTGCCATCGTGCGTCAGCCGGTGAAGTCGCCATGCGTCGAAAACGTTAAAATCATAGACGAAGCAAACCGCATCGGGTATTTGAAAATCAACCATTTCCAAAAAACGACCGCAGACGAACTGGACGCCGCGATGTTCTATTTGAACAATCTCAATATGAAAAGTCTGATTATCGACTTGCGCGGCAACCCCGGCGGACTTTTAACGGCGGCTGTAGAGGCGTCCAACCGATTTATCAGCGCTGGTACGATTGTTTCCACCAAAGGGAAGAACCCGCAGGAAAACCATGATTTCTATGCAACAAGGGAAAAGACGTCGTCGATTCCGCTGGTTGTTCTGATAGACAAAAACAGCGCGTCGGCGTCAGAGATTTTTGCCGGCGCTATGAGAGACCATCGCCGCGCCGCAATCGTTGGAACGCAAAGCTACGGCAAAGGCTCCGTTCAAGGGATTTTCCCCTTGCAAAACAGCTCGCTCGGCTTGCGAATGACGACCGCCAAATTCTATTCCCCGCTGGGAAAACCGTTCGTCCGAGTCGGCGTCAGCCCGGATATTGAAGTCCGAAAAGCGTCCTTGCTCAGCGAAGACGTCGCCCCCTACGAAATCATTCCCGAACAGGACGACGCCGTCCTGCAAGCGGGAATCAACGCCGCGAAACAGCGGTCTGCGAGTTACGAGTAGCAAGGCAACGAGAAAAACGAAAGCTCTGTTAAGCGTCTACTTACCAAAAAATGTGGGGTTTCTATAATAATTTCCCCAAAAAGCCTAAGGTGCCTTCTTGACAAATTGGTATTAGTAATTACAATATTTAATCAAGTAATATTAAGGTACGGAAACTGCAATATTTTATTACGTAATAACCATTATTCTGACTTTATCAGAATTTATGGATATAATAATTGAGTGAATTCGTTATTGCAGACCATCGTACCGAAAAGCGTTCGACGTCCCTCTTGTTATTCCAACATATTGACGTCTGAGCGAGTATTTATAAAAATTCCCTGCCTTTAAAAAGACTTCCCGCCTTTTGGAAGTTTTCCTGCCCTTTAAACGTAAAGTATCATGTTTTTACGTACTTTGATTTCAAAATATTTGTTGTCCCTGTTGCAATATGCTACGTGCGCTTTGATTTTAGCCTGCCTCGTATTTAATCAAGGGGCCGCGGAAGATTTGGATGGCAACACGACAAAAACAAATCTTGCCGGAGATGAAAATATAGACATAAAAACGTATACGTTGACGCTTGATAATACGGACAATTCTGTTTATTCTGGAATTCTTTCAGGATCGGGTCAAGTTATTGTTACTAAAGGCAATTGGAATTCAACAACTATATTAACTCTTTCGCCGGGTAATGCGTATTCAGATTTCACAGGTTCGGTAATCTTGCAAGAGGGATATACATTGGAGCAAGAATATGCAGAGGGCAAAGTTGAATTGGCATCTGCAAACATATTTTACAGTTCATCCGGTATTACCAATAATGGGACAATTATTGCCAGCGCCAATCAAGTTCTTCCGAATCTGAGCGGAAACGGAAAGATTCAAATCCTTAGTAACAATTACACATTGACGCTTAATAGTACAAGCAATAGCAATACTGAATATTCTGGAAATATTACTGGGAGTTTTATTACTGAGACCGGTGTAATTAATAACTGGTCAGGTGAAATTATCAAAACTGGTTCGGGGAAATTAACGCTTTCACGCGACAGCGGGTATTTCTATTTTGACGGTTCAGTAACAGTACAAGCTGGAACATTGGAATTAGCGGGCGCTGAGATGTTTCGCAGTATGCCAAATACCTCCGTTGTTACCAATAATGGGACAATCGTTGTCGGCGGGGGGCGTCAATTTCTTCCGAATCTGAATGGAAGCGGAAATATTGAAACAATCGAGTATGAAATACCGGAGACGCCGGAGACGCCCGCAATATTGGTGAAAACATCGGTTACTTCTTATTATAACGAGGGTAAAGATGCCGAAATTTCAGGAATTATCTCTGGTCCTGGCAACTTCGTAAAACAAGGACCCGCTACTCTGACGCTCTCTGGAGCCAATACGATATCAGGAGAAATTTATATTAGCGAAGGTAAAATTTGTTTTACCGGAGACGCTATTGTTGCTACTGCAGAAATTGACGGAGCTTCAAACGGACATATTGAATATCTTGTTACCGATGGAACAAAAGTTTTATACATTCCAGATGATTCAAAACATATTGAAGTTAATACTATTAAAAAAACGGGAGGGGATGCCTTACAGATTTATGAGGGTTCAAAGGGAAGCGTAAGAGCTGAGAGCTTCGTCATTTCATCAGGCCGTGTTGATTATGGAGGTTATTTTCAAAGCATAGTTAATAATTTAGGTTCTTTTAACGTTGAAACCGGAACTACTCTTTCTCCGGGGCTTTCCGTTGACAAACATGGCGAACCTGTCAATACAATTGGCGAGATGGTTATAACTAATGGCGTAACTATGACAATCGAGTCTGCTGCTATTGCTCTGTTTGAATTTGACGCTTATAATGAAAACCCGTCTTTGCAGAAATTTGACAGGATCGTTACACAAGACGTTGCAAGCGTTTTTGCGCCTGCTTCCAATTCGATTGTTGATCTTGCATTTTTAGATTACGACGCCTGGAAATGGGCAAAAAAAGACGCTGAATATCACATTGTTTTTGACTATAACTTTCCAAATGGCGATTACACCTATTTACTTCGAGAGAAATATAGAAGTTATTTTTCTTTGTTAGGGAAAAATAACAACGGTCTTTATCTCGTTGGTAAAGGAGCGCCGGTTCTTTTAGTTCCAGAATCGTCCTCATGGGCGCTGATGATCGGAACTTTGCTGACGTTTTTGCTGTTCCTTAAAAAGAAACGGGGCTGATTAAATATCTCATCAGCAGCTTCGCGGAACTTTGAAACCGTTAAAGAATTAAAAAAGGCGTCTAAAAAGACGCCTTTTTAACTATTCCCCACTCCCTATTCCCTCTACTTAATCTTCTTATACTTGCTTCGTCGATTGCCGAAGCGGCTGGGATCGGATTTCTTAAGCATTTCTTCGTAGTCGGAGAAGTTTCCTTCAAACCAGCGGACTTTGCCGTCGCCCTCGTAGACGAGCAAATGGGTACAGATTCGGTCGAGGAAGAATCGGTCGTGGCTGATAACAACGGCGCACCCGGCGAAATCGAGAAGCGCCTGTTCCAGCGTTCTCATTGTATTGACGTCCAGGTCGTTTGTCGGTTCGTCCAACAGGA
Source organism: Thermoguttaceae bacterium (assembly GCA_017557195.1). Taxonomy (GTDB): domain Bacteria; phylum Planctomycetota; class Planctomycetia; order Pirellulales; family Thermoguttaceae; genus RUG11551. The sequence goes on from JAFZAL010000059.1 coordinate 46,981, forward strand.
GAACGTTGCCGCCGCGGCGAAGCAGTTTCGCCAGATGGACGCGGTTGCGCTCGCCGCCGGAGCACTGCCCGACGAGTTTCTGCTGCTGCGTTCCCCGGAAATTGAATCTCGAAACGTAGGCGCGGCTGTTGATTTTAACCTTGCCCATTTCGATGACGTCTTTTCCATCGGTGATTTCCTCGAAGATGGTTTTGTTGTCGTCCAGGGCGTCGCGATGCTGGTCGACGTACGCCAGCTGGACAGACGACCCGATTTCAATCGTCCCGGAATCCGGCTTTTCCTCCCCGACGATCATGCGGAACATGGTTGTTTTCCCCGTCCCGTTGGGACCGATAACGCCGACAATCGCTCCCGGCGGGATGTCAAACGAGGCGTTGTCGATAAGAGTGATGTCGTTCCCGGCGATATTGTATCCCTTTGTAACGTTTTTGAACTGAATGACTTTGTCGCCCAGGCGTTCGCCCGGCGCGATTTGAATCAGGCAGTCTGACTTGTCGTCAATCGTTTGCTGTGACGCCAGCTGATTGTACGCGTTGATTCTCGCCTCGTTTTTCTGCTTGCGTCCCTGATGGGCTTTTTGAATCCAGTCGAGTTCCCGCTGCAGAATTTTCTGCCGCTGAGTCTCTTTCTTTTCGATAATTCTCAGCAGTTCCGCCTTCTGCGCCAGCCAGGACGAGTAGTTCCCTTCAAAGGGAATCCCGCGGGCGTTGTCGATTTCCAGAATCCATTTGGTAATATTGTCGAGGAAATAGCGGTCGTGAGTAACGATAATAACCGTGCCGGGATAGTCCCGCAGCGTACCCTCCAGCCACTGCACCGTTTCGGCGTCGAGATGGTTTGTCGGTTCGTCCAGAAGAAGCAGGTCGGGCTGTTCCAGCAACGCCTTGCACAGCGCGACGCGGCGCCGTTCTCCCCCGGACAGCTTTCGAACAATCGCGTCGTCCGGCGGCAGAACCAGAGCGTCGGCGGCGATGTCGATTCGTCTGTCCAGCTCCCAGCCGTTACAGGCGTCGATTTCTTCCTGCAACTTGCCCATGCGTTCCATCAGAGCGTCGAAATTATCCGCCTGATCCGGGTCGCCCATATCGATGGAAATCTGATTGAACTCGTCGATTTTCGCCTGAACGTCAGCGACCGATTTGAGCAGATTCTCCCGAACGGTGGAATCGAGGTCAAGCTCCGGCTCCTGCATGACGCAGCAAACCTTCATTCCCTTGGCGATTTCCGCCGTCCCTTCAAAGTCCTTGTCAATTCCCGCCATGATTTTCAGCAGGGTTGACTTGCCCGCGCCGTTTTCGCCAACGATGCCGATTTTCGCGCCGTAATAGAACAACAGACTGATGTTTTCCAGAACCGTCTTTTCGCCGTAACGTTTACAGACGCGGTTCATCTCAAAAATATAATGTGGAGGCATGATATTAATTCGGAATTAGGAATGCGGAATTAGGAATTATTTATAACGTGAAACAGAATCAATTGATAAACGCAAAATATTAAACTAATCCTTTTGCGATTTTGTTATGGAAACTAATAATCTTATAAGTTCCTGACAATCCTGATAAATGCTCATAAAAGCATTTGAATCCAGATAACCGCTCTCATGAAACAACTCGAGCCAATATTCCGTTTCACTTGCTTCCTTCAGAGCTATATTCATTTTTGAATAAAAATCAGGTTTACTTTGAGCGCGTGTTGCTTCTTTTACATTGGCGCCTATACTGGTTCCAGATCTCAAAATTTGCTTTGAAAGTACATATTCGCGCTTATAGGAATTCAAATATTCATATAAACGAATAAATTTTAATGCAAACGCTTTGCTTTTATCAACAATTATATTATTGTACGTCATTGTTTATTGTGAAGTTCATTGTGAAACTTGCGTTTTAAAATGTGGATTTGGTGAGGCGCTTTGCGTAATTCCGCATTCCGAATTCCGCATTCCGAATTGATAAACTCGGACGTAGTCGATTTCAAACGTTTGCGGGAAAATGGAGTCGTCGATCTGACCGCCCCAGGAGCCGCCTAACGCCAGATTGAGCTTTAAGAATTGCGGGTAGTCAAACGGACGTCCAACGGCGTCAAACTCGTTCAAATCGACGGTGAAGTACATCTGGTCGTCCACGAAAAACCAGATTCTGTCGTGAGTCCATTCAATCGCATAGACCGCCATTCGATCTTCAATATTGGGAATGTGAACGGATCCGTGTTTGGAGCAGTATGGATGTTTGCCC